>VGZI01000094.1 GCA_016872605.1 Planctomycetota bacterium | reverse complement strand
CAATGGAATCTGTCGCCGATCCGTGTCCATCAGCGGTTACGACCGCGTTTTCATCGACTGGGCCAGCACGCGGCGAAGCGCCTTCGCCGACTTGAAACGCAACGCGGGCCGATCGACCAGGGCGGCGTCGATCACCGCGGCGAGGGCGGCCGGGATTGTCTTATCCCGTTTACGAATCGGCACGGCATCTTGTTGCAACACCGTCTGCCAGCGGTCCTTGTCCTTGGAGAAGTCGCGCGCGTAGTGCAGCGTCAGCATGTAATAGAGCATCGCCGCCGCCGCCCAGACATCGACCTCCGGCTTGGCGTCGCGATACTGAATCACCTGTTGTCTCGGCATGACCGCCGGCGTCCCCGCGACATCGCCCGCCATCGACAACCCGCTCATCCCCGCCAGATCGAACGCCTTCGCCAGCCCATAGTCGCCGATCTTGGCCAACAGCTTCTTCTCGCCCGACTTGACAAGAAAGACATTGGCCGGCTTCAGATCGCGATGCACCAGGCCGAGCGCCGTTGCCAACGTTGCCGTCCGCGAGCTTGGCCGACATTTGTACTTGATGCGCATACTCCAGGCCGCGCAGGATTTGCTGCGTCAGCGCCACCGCCTTGGCGACGCCGAGTTTGCCTCGTTGCTTCAGCAGGTCCACAACGCTGCCACCGTCGCAGTATTCCTGCGTGAAAAAGAAGATGCCCTCGGAACAGCCGAAGTAGAAGAGCCGAACGACGTGCAGATCATCGAGCCCGCGCATGGTGTCCGCTTCGCGCAGAAAAAAGTTGCGATCGTGCGGACTGGACGCGGCCGCCGGCAGCATGACCTTGAGCGCTCTTCGATCGCCGGTCTCGACTGGGCGAGGCCGAAGTCGGCGAGGTGGACGCGCCATTTGTCGTCGACCATGACGTTGGCCGGCTTGACGTCGCGATGGACGATGCCGACCGAGTGGGCGTAGTGCAAGGCCTCGGCGAGATCGTGAACGATCTGCACAGCCTGGCGCAGGTCGAGGCGTTTCTTGGCGATGGCGTCGTCGAGCGTGAGGGATGTGGGGAGCGGGGACGCTTCTCCCTCACCCCCGGCCCCTCTCCCGGAGGGAGAGGGGAGGGCGGGGCCTTGGATGAACTGGGACGCGAGATAGTGATACGTGCCGTCGAAGCCGGCGGCGAAGACGGGGACGATGTGCGGATGACGCAGCTGGGCGGCGGCTCTCGCCTCGCGCTCGAAGCGTTGCCGGGCTTTTGGCGAACCGAGCGTGTGAGCGTGCGGGACCTTGACGGCGACCCAGCGTTCGAGCTTGGCGTCGTAGCCAAGGAAGACCTGGCCGAACGCGCCTTCGCCGAGCAGGGCGCGAATGGCGAAGCCGCCGATCTCGGTAGGCAGCGCGCCCTCACCCCCGGCCCCTTTCCCCGGCGGAGAGGGGAGACTGGCTTGCGGCGGCGAGGCTTGGCCGTCGACCGTGGCGGCGGCGAGCTTGGGGCCGTGCGTTTCGCGGGCGGCCTCGGCATCGCTCGGCGGCGCGGCGGTGAAGTTCTTGCTGCAGCTCTTGCAACGCAGCATCCGCCCCAGCAAATGCTTCGGCGCCGACAGCGTCTTCTGACAATGCGGACATTGCAGTTGAATCGGCATGGACGAGCCCTCGATTGATGTGCAATTATGTTCGCGTTTTTTCGAGCGAATTGCAAGGATTTTCTCAAGCATTTCTAACCACGGATTCACTGAGAGCAGAGAGAAATCGCAGAGATCTGATTTTCTCTGTGCTCGCTGTGGCTCCGTGGTTAGAACTCAATGCCCTGCTTCGACAAGGAGGACGCCGGGTTTCACCACGATCGACTTGAGGCGTAATCGGGCGGCGACGGCGTACTTGGCGCAGCCGAGTTCCAGGTCGGCCAGGAAGCGGTCGCCGACAACGCGGACCCAGTTCTCGTGCTTGGCGATGTCCTCGACGACTTTAAGCACCGCGCTCTTGAAGATGTTGCCCGGCACCCCCATCGCGCTGAACGAGATCAGCCTGGCGGCGGCGTGGCCGGCCTCGACGGTGATCTCCCAGATCGTTTCGAAGCTGACGGAAATGAAGTAGGGATAACTGCCGGTGACGTGAACGCCGTCCTCGGCAAGCTTGATGCGCAGGTCGTCGATCTCAACGTCCTTGGGCATGTACTTGCGCGCGAGATCGTTGAGATCCTGTTCGGTGAGCGAGAGTTTCAACGAGTGCAATTCCATCGCGCGGACATCTCCATGAACTGAACGACGCGGGACACGAAGGACACGGGGAGCGAATAAACGCAGAGGACGCGGAGATTCGCAGAGAAATGCGAAAAGAGTGGCGGAATTCGTAATTCACTTTGACTCGTCAGGGAAGGCCTCGTGAATCCTAACTCCCTCTCCACCCTCGCAGTGTTCTCAACGCACTCTGCGTTAACACCCTCCCCGTGTTCCCCGTGTCCCCCGTGGTTCAATCATCTTAGGCATTGGCGATCATGGCGAGGAAGCGGCGGTAGGGTTCATCCCAGCGGTCGTGCTGGCTCGGTTCGTAGACGCGGACCTCGAATGAACGGCGAACGATGGCGCGGCCGTCGGCGAGCGAGCCGATGAGACCGAGCCCGAGCGCTTGCACCAGGACGTTGCCGATGGCGGTCGCCTCGACGGGGCCGGCGACGACAGTGCGGTTGCAAGCGTCGGCGGCGAGTTGGCAGAGCAGCGTGTTCTGGCAGCCGCCTCCGACGATGTGGATCGTCTCGAGCTTCTTGCCCGCCAATTCTTCCAGGCGTTCAAGCACCCAGCGATAGCGCAAGGCCAGGCTCTCCAGGGCGCAGCGGACGACCTCGCCTGGCTCCTGCGGCGCGGGCTGGCCGGTCTTCTTGCAAAACTCGGCGATGGCGCTCGGCATGCTCGCGGGCAGCATGAACGATGTGTCATCCGGGTTGACGATGCTGACGAACGGCGTCGACGCCTCGGCCATCTTCATCAGCGCTGCATAATCGTAGGTCACGCCGCCGCGTTCCCAGGCGCGCCGGCATTCTTGGACGAGCCAAAGGCCCATGATGTTCTTGAGAAGACGGATCGTGCCGTCGATTCCGCCTTCATTCGTGAAGTTGACGCGCAGAGTCGCGTTATCGGTCTTGGGCGTCTTGGTCTCGATGCCCATGAGTGACCAGGTGCCGGAACTGATGTATGCCCAGGCGTCGCCCTGCGCGGGTACGGCGGCGACGGCGGCGGCAGTGTCGTGCGTCGCCGGCGCGATGACCGGAATCGACGCCGCCCCCGCCTGCGCCGCCACGCTGGGACGCAGCGGACCGAGCACTGTGCCGGGCTGAATCAGTGTGCCGAAGATGCGTTCGGGAATGCCGAAGGCGCGGATCAGATCACGGGCCCAGGTTCGCGTCACTGGATTGATAAGCTGGCTCGTGGACGCGTCGGTGTATTCGTTGGCTTTGATGCCGGTCATCCAGTAATGGAACAGGTCCGGAATCATCAGCAAGGTGTCGGCGACCTCCAGAAGCGGCGAGCGGTCGCGCATCAAGGCGAGCAGTTGGAACAAGCTGTTGAATCGCATGAACTGGATGCCGGTCTGGCGAAAGATCTCCGCCCGGCTAACCTTGGCGAAGGCGGCGTCCATGATCGTTTCGGTGTGCGGATCGCGATAGTGGCGCGGGTTGCCCAGGAGCGTGCCGTCTTTGCCCAGAAACGCGAAGTCGACGCCCCACGTATCGACGCCGACCGACGCCAGCGGCCCATGCTCGGCATGCGCCTTGTGCAGCGTTGCCAGCATCTCGCGCCAGAGACCGAGCACGTCCCAGTGCAGCGTATCGAGCGTGGCGACGGCGCCATTGGGAAAGCGATGAACGACATCGAGCCCGAGGCGTTCGCCGTCGAACGAGCCGATGAGCCCGCGGCCCGATTCGGCGCCGAGGTCGATGGCCAGGATTTTTCTTGTACTCATGATGCGCTCGAGAAGGGGAGAAAGGGTGATGGGGAGAAGACTGTCCGTCTCCCTTTCTCCCTATCTCCCCTTCTCCCGATCTCCCTCTCTCACTTCTTGCCGGCCGCGATCTTGGGAATCGCCCTCACGATCTCGGCGATGGCCGCGTCGTTGAGTTCGCCGACGCGGTAGGCGAAGTTGGCGACGACCTTTTGCTTCACCGAGAGGATCACCGTCACGTCAGTGTCCTTGGCGATCAGATAGGCGGGCGGGCCGACGGTGTCCTCGAAGACGGCACAGGCGACGTTGCTGATCGCGTGTTGCTGAGCCCACTTGACGATCACCGGATCGAGCTTCGTCTGATCGTCGGCGAGGAACGTGACCCACGAGCGCAGTTCGGCGGCTTTGTGCTCTTTGACGGCGGAGTCGAAGCGCTTGACGAGCATGCCGAGCGGCTCGCTTGGCGTTCGGGCGAAAACGACGATGATGGGCCGATCGGCCGCCTCGCAAATATAGCAGTGCTGCGTGCCGCGTTCCTTGCCGACGCAGACCAGCGCGGAATACGGTCCGGGACGTTGGCTCGGCTGCGGCCCCGATTTGCACGGGTCGGCGGTGAGGCCGGTTGTCAGAATGACAAAGGCAGTAATACTTGCGTACATGGTGGCCCCATTGGAGCACGCCGGGCCAGCAAGCGCCAGGCTCAAACACCTGCTGGCGCTGCGTGCTCGACATACATCCTTTTGCTCAGTTCGTTCCTTTCGCCCCATTCGATGCGCTGGCGACACTGCCTTGGCGCTGCAAATACTCCAATTCTGCCTGAATCAATCCGGCGTCGGCTTTGCGCCAGCAGCGTTGGGCGAGCCCGGCGAAACGGGCGGCCTCCTCGGAGCGTCCCTGGCGCTCGCAGACGACGTACATGCCGAGCGCGCCGCGCACCGAGCCGGCGTCGTGCGCCAGCGCTTCGAGAAACGCCTCTTCGGCGATCGCGAGCCGATTGGCACGCAACGCGCCGAGGCCCCAGTATTCCATGTAATAGGCGCCGTGGCCCCATGCGTGTCGGCCGTAATCGTCTTTCGTCTTCTCCACGGTTTTTGCGAGCAGCTTGCAGCCCGCGTCGCCGTCGCCGGTAGCGCACATGAGCAATCCTTGCGCGGTCCACAGCCGCAATTCCTGCTCGCGGTTCGTGCGATTCGTTGCAAAAAGCTCTTGAAGGACATGCACCTCGGGCCGAGCACGCTCGGCTTCGCCTTTGTTGAGATAGACCAGCGCACGCAGATAGCTCGTGAGCCCTTTGTCACGTGGGTTGGCGTTCGCCTGCTTGAGCGCTTCCTCCCAGTCACGCTCGGCCAATGCCAGACGGAACCAGTGGTTGCGCTGCGTGTATTTGTAGCTTTCGCATTTCTTGCGGATGACGTGGGCTTCTTTGAAGCGGCCATCGTGAATCAGCGATTGCATCAGTGTTTCGAGGTGGTGCGAGAACTGCCAATCGTCGTTGGGCGGCACGTTGAGCAGCTTGTGATACGCTTCTTCCAGTTCGATCGCTTTGGCCGAGCGGTCGGTCGTCTTCTCCCATTTGCCGATGCGCATGGCGAGATGGGCTTGCATATGAAATGCATGCGGGATTCCGGGCGACGAGGCGACATAGCCCTCGGCGTGAGGCCAGCCGAGTGCGGGCCGACGGATGTTCTCGTAATGATGCACGAGTTCGTGGTGCGCGCCGGGATGCTGAGGATTGACGCGCAACAGCGCTTTGTAAAACGGGACACCGGCATTCGGCCCGTCGGCGACCTGGGCTCGGGCGAACCAGCCTTCTTCGTCGTCATCATGAAGCGTCAATAGTTCATCGAGTGTCTTGACGGCTTCCTTGCGCCGATCTTCCTGCTTGATCGTTTCGATCAGGCCTTTTTCTTGTAGCCGGGCTTTGATGAGCCGTTGTTCGCGCTCGTTGGTGTGGCTCATGAGGTTTTGCGCTTTCTTGAGCGGCGGCGCGTAAGGTGAACGACCCCAACGCTCGCACGCTTTGCTCAAGCCCCACCAGGCCATCGCGCACTCCGGATCGGCCCGTGCAGCCATCTCGAACGAGCGTGCCGATTCGAGCCAAACGTAGGAGTAATAGAACGCCAAGCCCTGATCGAAATAGGCCTGACATTCCGGCGACGATGTGCTGACGCGATACTTAAGCACGCATACGTTCGGCATCAGCTTGCCCAGCGGCAGCTTGGTATGGGGCAACTTGTTGTCGTCTTTCGCTTCTACCTTGGGCGGATCCGGTTTCTTTTCCGCGACCTTCTTCGTCTCGGCCCCGGCATGCGGAAGGAACAGCGCGAAACAGAACACGAGGAGCATTGGCTGTTTCATGATGAGATTTCCGATCGGCGCGGTGGGAATGCTACACGTTCATTGTCGCGGATTAGGCCGAAGATGCAACCGCTTTTTGCGAAGTCTATGCTGCGGGCAGCGGTCCGGCTCCTTCCGCTGTAGAGGAGTTAGGCACAACGGGCGACTCGGCGGGCGGCGGCTCTTCCTCGACGAGGCGCGACGCGAGCCAACCCATGGCCCCGGCCCCGGCCATCCCGCCGATAATATCGGTCAAAAAGTTCGTGGTGAGCAAGAACTGGCTCATGCAAACCCAGACGGTCAGGAGAGCCGCGCTCACGACGTATGCCGAACGAAGCCAGTTGCGGTCCATGAGTGGCCAAAGCGCAACGCCGATCAGGATGACACCAAGCATGAACAAAAAGACACTACGTGAGGGGTAGCTCCCCGTCATGTCCTCCGAACCGACGATGTTGATCGCGTCGCTAGGTCGGGCGCGCGGCACCAGTCGCCGGATCGCTTCGATGAGTCCAACCGACGCACCGAAAATGATTGCTGACACAATGGCCGACAGCACTTTCTTGCGCATGAAAAACAGCACAACCGCAATCAGAAGCAGGACACACACGCCGACGTAACCGCTTACATGGTAAGCAGGTTGCACAAGATCGATGAAAAAGGGGTACTTCTTGCTTTGGTATTCGAAATGCGAATAAACGCCCACATCCAGGTTCTCGATCACGTCCATCGCGACGGCTACTCCTTGCTGCAAATATGGTTTCGCGCACAGCCCAAGCGAAACATTTGACATCGAGGCGTGTTTAAGATTATACTAATATGGTCGGCCACTTTGCGTGAACGTCAGTATGTCACGCTTGCCGACGTCAATATTCAAGGGTTGGTTTCGCTTCCCCGAATTGTCATATCTGAGGGAAGCCTATGCCGACCTATAGCGCGGGCTGCTCCCCAAAAGGCCCGGCAGCGGAGCCAAGGGACGGGTCGAGCCGTCCAAGTGCCGTGAAAGCCGCCTTGGTGCAGGGACGCGAGTAAAACGCAGCCGCCCGCTCGACAACACGATTGGCCGCCTAAGTGCGATGCCGAGGAGCGCATGTCGAATAGTGCCCATGGAAAATCCGAAGCCCCTTTGCGACTCGTTTCGGACGAAGAAGCCGCAGTCTTCCCGGAAGGTGCGCCCGCGACCGATGAAACGCCGACCGTCATTTCCAAGACAAAGCCGATTGTCAGCCCGTCAAACCAGGACAAGATCATCGACTTGGGGCAGAACCCGAACACGCCGGAAGCGATTGTGGCCGGCATTCGTGGCCGACGGCTCGCACACTTTGAGTTGATCGAACCGATCGGCGTCGGCGGCATGGCCGCCGTCATCCGGGCCCGCGACACGCAGCTGGATCGTTTCGTGGCGCTGAAGATCTTGCCGCCCGAAATGGCGCACCACAAAGGCAACGTCGAACGCTTCCATCAAGAAGCCAAGGCGGCGGCGAAACTCGATCACGCCAACATCGCCCGCGTCTTCTTTTGCGGCGAAGATCAAGGGCTGCACTTCATCGCCTTCGAATTTGTCGAAGGCATGAACCTTCGGACGATTCTCGAACAGCGCGGCCGACTCCCCGTCGCCGAGGCGGTGCGCTACATCCTACAGATCGCCTCGGGCCTCGAGCATGCGGCCAGTCGAGGCGTTGTCCATCGCGACGTGAAGCCGTCGAACATCATCATCACGCCGCACGGACAGGCCAAGCTGGTCGATATGGGTTTGGCCCGAAACATGGAACGGAAGGGCCAGCGCGATTTGACGCAATCGGGCGTCACGCTCGGCACCTTCGACTACATCTCGCCGGAGCAGGCCCTGGAGCCTCGCGAGGCCGATACACGCAGCGACATTTATTCGCTTGGATGCACGTTCTATCATCTGCTGACAGGTTGTCCGCCGGTGCCGGACGGGACACCGGCGAAGAAGCTCGATTACCATCAACATCATGCCCCCGTCGATCCGCGCCAGATGAATCCGGACATTCCCGATGAGATCGTGGCAATTCTGAGCAAGATGATGGAGAAGGATCCCGACGCTCGCTATCAACGGCCGATTCATCTGGTTCATCACCTGATGCAGACGGCGCAAAAGGTGGGGGCCGCCGACGATGCGCCGGAGGGCATGTTGTTCGTCGATGCGCCGCTGCCTACGCCGCCGCAATCGCGACCGGTTTTGATCGTCGGCTTGGCGCTGGCGGCGCTGGCGGCGGTCGTGTTGATATTGTCGTTTGCGCCCGATCCGGCGCCGCGTCAGCCGGCCAAGACGAACGGCCCTACGGACGAAAAATCGCAGCCGGTCGCTCGCACGAATGTGTCCAATGGAACCCCGAACATCGCCAAGCCAAAAGAGCCGACCGCCCACGATCGCCCGGTCGTAGTCACCGAGTTCAAGGACCTCCAGGACCTCTTGAGCGATCCCCCCGCCGGCGATGCGAAAGCACATATCGGCGACTACATCCCACAGGAAAACACTGGGCTCGTCTTCAAAGGAGGTGCGGACCAGCGGCTGACTTTGGAAAGCGATCTGGATAACTTTCGCACGATTGCGTTTCGCCATAAAGACAGCGGATCGCAGGTCGGAATTTCGCTGGAGGGGGGCCAAGAAGTCGTATTTAGACGGGTCCGGTTCAAAATCGATGCCGACAGCACGCCGACGAAGGCCGCAGCCGCCGTCGCGATTCGCGGCGTCAAATCAGTTCGGTTCGTACAATGCTTGTTCGTTCAAAACTTCCTGCAATCGGTGCAAATTATCGGCAAGCAGCGCGTGCCGCTCGCGTCGGTCTTGATCGAAGGCTCGGCCGATGGAGACGATCAAAAACCCACCGTGAGCTTCAGCGATTGCTATTTCGACGGCAACACCCAATCCGGCGGCCAAGTCGCTGTCGCCGTTAATGGCGCCGCCAACGTTATTGTGAAAAACTGTGCCTTTCGGCCACATAATGCGTTCTTCAGTCTGCGCGCGAAGTGCACGGTCGAAAATACCAATTTGAGCGTGCAGAATTGCGTTGGTCTTGTCGAGAGCGGCCCGGCTTTTCGCCTGCACGCGGACGCCTCGGCGGCCGTCAACGTGCGCGACACTGTCTTCACTCGTCCAACAGGCACCCTGCCCGTGAAGGACGGATTCAACGAGCAGCCAGGATTGATCTTTCTTGCCGGCAGTGGGCTACTCAAGTATTCCGGGCAGGACAATCTGTATCACAATCTCAACGCGCTTATCGAATTGAAACGGTCTGCGTTCATCGCAAAAATGCCGGATTTTCGCGCCTTTGTGAGGAAGAATGGAGGCGAGGATATTGGGTCTGAGACATTGCCGGAGACCAAATCGCCACTGCAAAATGCCAGTCGGCTCGGCAGAATTGAAGATCCTTTGGCGTTTCAACTCACGGAGCAGTATCACCGCAAAGTCGGCTTGCTTTCCACCTGGATCGGCAAGCTCGAAGACCCGCCGGCGCTTGTGAAGAAGACCGCCCCTCGGGAAAAAATCGTCGACCCCGACGACGAGACCTCGCGGACGCTGGAAGGCGCCCTTGCGGACGCCGTCAACGGCGATGTCATCTACATCAAGCATCGCGAGAAATCGCGCGAGGTCGCCGTCGCGCCCGTGACGTTGAAGCCGAACGTTTCTGTCACGCTCAAGCCGTATGCCGGTCACTACCCGATCCTGGTCTTCAACGACCCCAAAGAACTGGATGCTGCTCTTTTCAAAGTTCAAAGGTCCAGCCTGTTGATCGAAGACATGAACATCCTGGTCGATCCGGTTCCTAAGTACCGGTCGCGGTCGATCGTTCAAATGGGAGAGTCGGCCCACCTCGCCTTCAAACACTGCACGTTCTCTTTGCGCGCCAGCGACGACAACGTGGATCTCAGCGTCGTGTCGTTCTTGGAGATCGACAAGATGGCCAAGATGGAAGGGCCGTCCCCAGCAGCCTCACGCGTCGAGTTCACCGATTGCTTCGTCCGCGGCAAAGGCGATCTCATCAGCCTCAACGGTTGCCGCAAACTAAGCGTCAAGGTGAAGAACTCCGTCATCGCACTGAATGGATCGCTTCTGGACATTCATGCTAACAGCAAGCCGATGCCGATGAGCGAAGGCGTGACTTGGGAGATGGACCGCTCGTCGATATTCACTAGTGAGTCGCTTTTTAGGCTGCGTGCCGAGGATCCCGATACGGTGTTGACGACAACGCATGCCGCAATTCGCGATTGCTTGTTGACATCGCTTGTGCCCGAGCGTCCCATCGTGGAGATGCCGATCGACGAAAACTTCAAGAAATGCCTGAAGTGGGACTGTTCGCACAACTTCTACGCCAATTTCGACAAAGACAAGCTAAAGGACTGGAAGAACGAGTTCTCGGAGCTTCGCTCGGAGTACGAGAAATTGACGATCTCCGCCAAGCTTGCCGACCTGTGGGACATGCCCCCCGCGGCGTTACGGCCCACCGATGCCGAGCAACTGGACCGAATCAGCGATTTCGGCCGACCCGAAAACGCCGATCCCTTGTTGCTGCCGATGCGCGTTCCCGAAGAACCCTCTCCCGAACCTCAATGATGCTCAGTCAGCCGTAGCCGTCCTTGCTCGGTGGTTGCGCGCGGCACTCGCACGTTCACTCCGGCGCTCTCCACGGCTGATCGACGACCGGCAAGCTGATCGTCCCTGTCTTCGGCGACGCGATCGGCACGATCGCTTTCGACAACACATACCAGCAGAAAAAACAGTGGTTCGACGTCGCAGCCGGCAACGCTCCCGGATCGCGCTCCAAGATTTCATCGCGGATCGCCGTCAGGCCTTCGCGAAAAACCTTGCCGACGTACGGATGCGCTCGGCCTTGCTGAATGACCTGCTCGACCGAGTCGCGATAGATGTTGCCGATCGTGAGTTGATCGAGGTCGGACGCGAAGCCGCAGCATGGCTTGACGTCGCCGCGCGGATTGACGATGAGCGCCTGGCCCGGGCCTTCGCAGTAATCCTCCTCGAACCAGTTGCCATCCCAGTCGGCGCCGAGCCTCTCGGCTCGTTCGACGGGAGCCAGGTGATTCCAGTTAAGGGTCATCGTCAGATCGGGCGACACCAAGAGATACCGGTGGAGCAAGTCCGACCATTCGACGACCGCATCCAGAGCTTGCGCGAGCTTGTGCACAGGCTCGAGGCCGACATGTGGATCGCGGCTGGCGTAGGCGAGAGAGAGGATGTTGTCGCGCTCGAAGACTTGGCGCGCGGTTTTGCAGAACGTGACGAGATCCTCGGTGCGGATGCCATGGAACTTATCGACGCCCAGGCCGATCTTGCCCGTGAAACCCGCATTTTTCAAATCCGCGAGGATTCGTCGAAGGGAGCGTTCGTTTTGGAACCAGACGCCGTTCGTGACGATTTTGTCGAATTGAAAGCCGAACTGTGCCGCACGTTCGGTCAAAGCGATCACGAACTCCGGATAGAGAAAGGGCTCGCCGCCGGTGAACCCGAGCAGCCGGATGCCGTGGCGCCGTGCGTCTTCGAGGAAGCGGACTGCGGTGGGGATGTCGAGCCGATCGGTCCATTCGATCGGCACGCAGCAATGGGCGCAGCTCAGGTTGCATTGGTAGGTGCCGGCAAACGAGAGGTAGTTGGGACGAAAGGTGCGCGTCCGGCGTTTGACCGGCCGGCAGTTCTCGCGCTCGAACGGGACACGATGATTCATTCTGTCATCGTATCACGACGCGAGCGTGCAACAACCGATGCCAATACCGAGCAATCAAACTTGCCGAGCGGCTCGGCCATCGCGCCGTGAGTCAGCCCTCGCAGTTCTTGCGATAAACGGTGACGGGGCCACTCACCAAGTGGACGTAAGGGCCGACCGCTTGTCCTTGAAGACGGGAATGCTCTCCATGCACAGTATTGTCATGGCCGACTCCAACTCATCGCGGACTCGGCACAGCGCGAGCGAACTGCCCCACGGACGCAGCCAGCGGTAGAAGTCCGTCAGCATCGCCACCGCGGCCGACGACATGCGGCGAATGTTCTTCAGATCCAAAAGCACGCGGAGATTGGCCTTGTTCAGATTGTCGCAAAGTTCCTTCTTGATGAAAGCGATTTCCGACTCGTCAATCATCATGGCATCGTGAAAGCGAACGACCGTGACGCCATGGTCCGTGCTGATACGGAGCCGCCCTTTGACTTCGCCCTTCATGGCGTTGAGTTGGTTGAATATCGACTGCGCCGCCGACGAGGCCGACTTGTATTTGTCGGAGAGGAAATCCTCGTCCTCTTCGGTGTCGGGCTGAATATCCAGGCACTGCATGGCCCATTCCTCGAGATCCCTTTGCGAAACGGCATGTTCGCGGAATTGAACCATGAACTCCAGAGTGCCGATGGAGATGCGATCGCCGGAGTGGAGCGGCCATTCAGCGCCGGGCGCGATCGCGGTGCCGTTGACGAGCGTGAGCACGCCGCTGTCCATATCGCGCACAAAAACTTTGCGCGTGCGGGTGACGAGCGCGCATTGCTTGGGGGGCAAGCTGCGCTTGCGCATCTGGCACATCTTGTCCGAACCGATGATGAAGAGATCGGCCGTGATGGGGATCGGCATGCCGAGCTTGCTCCCCTTCGCGACGATCAAATAGAACTTCATCCCACTACTCCCCGCGACCAAGGCGCGGGCGATTGATGCGTTATGGAGTGGGCCTCCTGCACCTGGGGCGACGGTGTCTGGGCGAAACCAACGAGGTTCGTCACTCGCCCATCATGCTCTCGCTTAGCTTGGCGAGTGCCTCGCTCTCGATCTGGCGGACGCGTTCGCGCGTCAAGCCGAGCGATTCGCCAATTTCTTTGAGCGTCTTGGGCTCCTCGCCTTCGATCAAACCAAACCGCATGCGCAACACGGTCGCTTCACGTGGGTCCATCTTCTCTAACAATTCTAGCACATGCTTCAGGTCGTCGGCTTCGACCATTTCCAAATCGGGCGATCGGGAGTTCCCGTCCATCACCATCTCGTCGAGCGACCATCCGGCTTCGGGCTGATCGGTTTGCGGGGCGGCGTTGTAGACGCGAATCGCCTTCTTGATGATCGCCAGCTTCTTCTTGGGCAGATTCAATCCCGTGGCCACCTCTTCATGCGTGGGGGGCCGGCCCAACAAATCCTGCAGCCGAGCTGTCTCCCGCCGCCATTTCGCGAGCAACTCGACCATGTAAGCCGGAATGCGGATGGTCTTGGCCGTATTGACGAGGGCCCGCTTGATGGATTGTTTGATCCAGTAGCTGGCGTAGGTGCTGAAGCGCGTGTTCATGCTCGGGTCGAAGCCTTCGACGGCGCGTAACAGCCCGAGATTGCCTTCTTCGATGAGGTCTTGCAGAGCGAGTCCTTTGCCGGTGTAGCTGCGAGCGATGTTGACGACGAGTCGCAAATTGGCGCGGACCATGCGGTCGCGGGCTTCGCTATCGCCTTCTTCGATCTTGCGAGCGAGCTGCTTCTCCTCCTCGGCGCTGAGCAGAGGGGTTTCATTGATCTCGCGCAGGTACGTCTCCAGCGGCGACTGGACGGAGAGTCCGCGCTGTCGTCGTGGTCGAGTCATGGGGTGATTCCAAGGCAAAAACCGAGATCGTGTTGCGTGTTGTCCGACGTTCCCTTGCCGACTGCCAACTCCCATTGTAGGCCGATCGATTGCCGTGAGCAATTCGCAAATCTTGCGTATCTTGCCCGGTTTGCCAGACCGTTCACAATTCGAAATCGATGGCCAATGGTGCGACCCGCTTCCTGCGTGCCGCGAGTACCAGAGGTCATTACCTATCACATCGCCGACTTCTGACCTCTGGCTCTTCCGCCTGCGTCTCCGACGCAAAGCGCTCGGGGGTCGGTGTACCCCGTGTTTCTGTATCGACCTAACGAGAAAACCATCTGCATGTTTGCGAAGCCGAGTTGACAAATGCGCGAAAGGGCTGCCGTCTCACTCTGTGTAACGCGCATTATCATAGAAAAACCCTGTCCCGTCAGGACAGTTACGATTGCTACCGCCCGCACAGGTGGACCGCGCCTTTACGAGCCGGAAGCGTCAGCGACGGTCCTCGCACAAGCCGTCGCTGACGCTTCCGGCTCGTAAGGCATATCTCGTCCGGAGATACTCATGCACGACACGGTTCGCGCCCTGCTTCATCACATCGTCGATTACGCGGGGCTTTTCCCGCCGGCCAAGCTGCCGCTCGACGTGGCGTTGCGGCAATACCTCGAGCACAAGAAGCAATCGCCTTTCGCCTGGATGCTCGGACGCTTCGTGTGCCCGGCAGTACGGCTTGCCGACCTGGCCACGCTTGCAAAGAGCCACGCTGACGCATCGCTCTTGTGCGTCTCGGTTCTGGGAACGCCGGTGTCTGATGTAGCTCATGCCGGCGACCAGTGCAAAACCGACATGCAGGCCATCGCCGCCTTTCGCGAGGCATGGGGCGACCAAGGCGTTATTGATCAGTATGAGGTGGTGACGCCGACATCCCGGGGCATCGCGCCGGTGCCTGGCATATCCGTGTTCCTGGAATCGCCGAGGACACCGACCTGGCGAGACGACGTCACACGGTTGCTGTCGGAAGGATCGTCCGGATTGAAATTGCGTTCCGGCGGCGCCGCGGCGGACGCGTTTCCAGCCGGTGCCGACATCGCCTTCTTTATCCATCGCTGTCGAGCCGGCAAGCGCCCCTGGAAAGCGACCGCCGGCTTGCATCATCCACGCCGATTCTTCGACAAAACGCTCAACCTTTGGCACCACGGCTTCCTCAACGTCTTCGGCGCCGGCGTCCTGGCGTTCCATCATCCGCTCAGTGAGGCCGACATCGCCTCGATTTTGGCCGATCGCGCCGGGGACCACTTCCGTTTCGAGACCGATCGGCTCGCGTGGAAATCATGGTCATGCAGCACCCAGCAAATCGCCGACGCCCGGGCCCACTTCGCCACGAGCTTCGGCAGTTGCAGCTTCGACGAACCGTGCGAAGACTTACTGGCGATGGGATTGTTGAATCGCGCATGAAAAAAGGCTGACACGCACTCACGAACCAACCAGCGAGAAGTGCGTGTCAGCCGACCGACCAAACCACCTGACATCCGGACCGGATGGGGAATCAA
This sequence comes from Planctomycetota bacterium, assembly GCA_016872605.1. GTDB lineage: Bacteria > Planctomycetota > Planctomycetia > Gemmatales > Gemmataceae > SIAQ01. Next base: position 7,756 of record VGZI01000094.1, on the reverse strand, counting down.
ACTCAGGTCGGGTGTCAGGTCTTCACTTCGATCCGTCTTGGCTCGGCTTCCGGCAAGCGAGGCAGGTGCAACTCGAGGACGCCGTTGCGATAATTCGCTTCGATTCGATTGACATCGGTGCCGAACGGCAGCGCGAATCGATATTCATGGCGTTCCAATCTTCGAGGTTCCTTTTCCTCTTTCTTCTCCGGATGCTCAGCCCGGACCACGAACACATTGCCTTCGACGCGGAGTTCAAGCTCGGACGCTTCAAAGCCGGGAAGGTCCACACGCATCACGACCTCGTTTTCCCTCTCTTCAAATACCCAGTCGTGACCGGCTTCCTCGGCGAAGTCCCACTCCTCCGCGAAATGCTGCAGCAACCGTTCCATCTCTTCGCGAAACTCGGCGAACGGGCTGCCTCGGAACAGCATGTTCCGCTCGGGGAACATCATGCTCCTTTCCGGGCGACGGCGAATGAGCGATAACATAGGTCACCTCTCTTTCCCGACGATCCTGGCAGTTTCGCTCGGGTTGTTGACAAGCCGAGCGAGACTGCCACAGGTGCAACCGCGAAAACACAGGTGCGCTAAGAACGCGAAAAAACCGCATGCCTCGCAAGGCTAACTAACGGCAGGTTTGGCGTGTACGCTCTTGTGTTTTCGCATCCCCCTTTCCATCCGATAGGAGACCCATTCCGCAAGTAATGAGGTGCAAACGTTGTGCCGACGGTACGAAAGATGGCGACTTGCCTCAAGTCGCGGTTTGCCATGAGGTTGGCGAAATCGTCGCGAAAGCACGGCCGCGAATCCGTTTGCGAATGTGCCGATGCGTGACAGCGAGTGCGCCCAAGTGGAGCGCCGGCGCGACGATTTCTTGGCCCGCACGCTTTCACGCTTCTTTGCCCGTGGCCAGCGGCGCCGTCGACTCCAGCACCGGGGCCTTGATCTGGATATGCTTGTTCTCCGGCAAACTGACAAACCACTCCAGTGTTCGCCGGATGCCTTCGATGATGTTAACCTGCGGCTTCCAGCCCAACTGGGTGCGGGCCTTTTGCGTTGAATACTGCGTCGATCGGCCGATCAGGTAGACGGCTCGGCGCGTGATCGTCGGCGGCGAGCTGCTGAAGATGATCGTCTTCCAGAGCTCATTCAAGAACGCCCACTGCAATGCCAACCAGTAGGGCACATGGCTCGTCACGCGCGGCAACGACAGGGCGTCGGTCAGCGCGTTGAGCAGATCAACTTGCTTGACCTCGCCTTCGCTGCAGATGTTGTACGCCTGCCCTTTCGCGTCCGGATGATTCGCCGCCAGGATGATGCCCGCGGCTACATCGCCGGCGTAGATGATGTTGAGATAGTTCTGCCCGTCGCCGATGATCGGGGCTCGCTGTGCCAACAGGGCCGGGATGACGCGCGGGATCGTGATGCGATCACGCGGGCCATACAGCCAGCTTGGCCGAACGATCGTCGCGTCGGCGTAGTCGCGCACGATGTTCTCGGAGATCAACTTGGCTTGCGGATAGTAGTCCCACATCCAGAAGTTTTGGCCCAGCGGCGTCGCTTCCGTGATGCGTTCATCGGGGCCGACCGACGGATGACCATAAACAGAAATTGAGCTGACATGCAAGAGTCTCTGCACACCGGCCGACTTGCAGGCGTTGACCACATTGGTCGTGGACGTGACCGCTTCCTTCTCGAACTCGGACCACGGGCCCCAATCGCTGACCTTGGCGGCCGCGTTGTAGACGATAGTCGCGCCATCGGCGGCGCGTTTGACGGCTTCGGGGTCGTGCAAGTCCCCTTCGACGATTTCCACGCCCTGGCTCTGCAGAAACGCCAGATCACGGCCTGCCCGAACCAGGACGCGAACGGTTTCACCGCCGAGCCGAAGCTGCTCGACGATATGGCTGCCGAGCTGCCCAGTGGCGCCGGTGACGAGACTGATTTTGGCGGTTGACATGTAACGGCTGGGAAGATTGTAAGGATATCGCGGCGCGGGCTACTGCTGTTAACGTAGGCGAGCGGGGTCGTTTTTTCCAGCAGAGGTGAGATAATAACTCCTACGGCCGCTTGCGGCTTAGCGCTCGCGCGTCGCCATGCGAATGCTAAGCCGCAAGCGGCAGACATTTTGGCATCGGTGTAATTTCATGTGCGGCATCGCTGGCATCATCGACCTTTCCGGCACTCGGCAAATCCCGCCTGGCATCCTGCAACGCATGGCCGACGCCATCGTTCATCGCGGCCCCGATGAGGACGGCTATCTTGAAGAGCCCGGTATCGGACTCGCCAATCGCCGGCTCAGCATCGTTGGACTCCACGACGGCAAGCAGCCGATCTGGAACGAAGACCGCTCCGTCGTCACCGTCTTCAACGGCGAGTTCTTCAACTACCCCGAGGCCAAGGCGCATCTCGAATCGAAGGGGCACGTCTTCCGCACGCACTGCGACACCGAGGTCATTCCGCACCTCTGGGAAGATCACCAGGAAGGCATGCTCGAGCATCTCAAGGGTCAGTTCGGCCTGGCGGTTTGGGATCGCAAACGCCAGATCGTCGTTCTGGCGCGCGATCGCTTCGGCATCTGCCCGCTCTTTTTTTCGATCCAGGGCGACTGGCTGCTCTTCGGGTCCGAGATCAAGGCGATATTGGCGTCGGGCATGGTCGAGGCGAAGGCCGACCTGCGCGGCATCGATCAAGCGTTTAACTTCTTCGCCGTCCCCGGTCCCGCGACGTGTTTCGCGGGCGTGACCTGCTTGCAGCCAGGGCAATACCTGCGCATCCCGCTCGGCGAGGCACGCCGGGGCAATAGCCGGGCGACGCCGGAACGCAAGTGGTATTGGCGCATTGATTTTCCTGACTGGGGCCACGAAGATCCCGAAACGGATGCGACCAAGCTGGTCGACGAGTTCGAGCGTGTCATGCTCGGCGCCGTCGAACGCCGACTCCGCGCCGATGTCCCGGTAGTCTCATATCTGTCCGGCGGCATCGATTCGAGCATCGTCGTGGCGATGGCGGCCAAGATCCGCGGGCAGAGCATCCCGACGTTCACGATTCAAATCATGGATCCGAAGCTCGATGAAACCGACCAGGCAGCGGTCGTGTCGAAGTTCATCGGCTCGACGCCGGTCGTCGTGCAAGTCGGCGACAGCGAGGTGCTCGAAAGTTATCCGGAACTGACACGCGCGGCTGAGGCGCCGGTGATCGACACATCGTGCACCGCGTTGTTGCGGCTTGCGCGGGCGGTGCATCAGAACGGCTACAAGGTCGCGCTCACCGGCGAAGGCTCGGACGAATGGCTCGCCGGCTACCCGTGGTTCAAGGTCCACAAGCTGCTGGGCATGCTCGACTGGATGCCCGGCATCACGCCCAGCTATTGGCTGCGCCGCATGGCCATGTGGTTCGCCGGCTCGCCGCCCGGCTCGGTCGCAGCGATGGACAAGACCTACGAAACGCTGCGAACTTACACGGCGTTTCAGGACATCTACGGCGTCATGGGCGCTTCCCGTTTGCGCTTCTATGCGCCGGAGACGCTGGAGAAGCTTGCCGACTATTCACCGTACCTCGAACTCGAGCCCGACCTCGATCGCATGGAGCGCTGGCATCCGCTCAATCGTGCCTTCTTCTACTCGGGCCGCATTCATCTGGGCGGGCATCTGCTCTCGCTCAAGGGCGATCGCGTGGCCATGAACTCCTCCGTCGAAACGCGCTATCCGTTTCTCGACGAGGAGGTCTTCAACTTCCTGGCCCGCATTCATCCGAGCTGGAAGATGCACCGCTTCACCGACAAGTACATCCTGCGGCTCTTGTGCGAACGCTATTTGCCGCACGAAGTCGCCTGGCGGCCCAAGGGGATGTTTCGCGCGCCGCTGGATAGCTTCTTCGATCACGAAGTACCGGCGTTCGTCGATCAGCTTCTCAGCGACGAATCGCTCAAGAAGACTGGCTACTTCAACATCGAAGCCGTCAAGTACTGGCGTGACCTGTCCAAAAACGATCAACTCGGACGCTTCAAGAAGGCGCCGGTCGAACTGGGTCTGGTCGCCGTCGTCGCCACGCAGCTTTGGCATCACCAGTTCATCGACGGCAGCCTGGCTGAGATATCGAGCCATGCCTCGACGTATCGCCCTCAGCCGGCGCTGGCCGCATCATAGCAGCCGCGATAAGATTCCCACGTGTCATCGTTTACAAGCTGTTTCACAACCGGGCGTAGCGTGGACTTTAGTCCACGCCGCCACGGAAGAACGCGTGGACTGAAGTCCACGTTACGGTTTTGAAACAGCTTCTTAGCCGCTCGCTTTTGCGAGCGCGATCTCAGGAGTATCACCATGAAGATAGTCGCCGCCCTGACTTGCAGCCTCGCACTCCTCGTCGGTTTGAGTTCCGTCCAGGCCGGCGACGGCATCGTGCTCGACGGCCTCACCTCGAAGCTGCCTGAAGGCTGGAAAATGCAGAAGCCGAGTAACAATCTGCGCAAGTACCAGGCCATGATTCCGAAAGTCGATGGCGACAAGGAAGACGCTGAGCTCGCCGTCTTCTCCTTCGGCGCCAGCGGCGTGGACGAGAACGTCAAACGCTGGAAGATGCAGTTCATCGCGCCGGAAGGCAAGACGATCGAGGAAAGCTCAAAGGTCGAGAAATTCAAGATCGGCTCGGTGGCCGACGTCGTCGTGCTCGATATCTGGGGTACCTTCAAATACCGTTTCCCGCCGAACGATCCGCGCGCCGAGGAAAAGCGCAAGGAGAACTTCCGCCGCTTCAACGTCATGTTCATGACCGACAAGAGCACGTACTTCCTGACGCTGACCGGCCCGGCGCGAACGATGGACAAGAACAAGGCCGCGTTCGATAGTTGGATCAAGGGGTTCAAATGATCGGCCGTTTACGTTTAGCGCTTGCATGGCGCCATGCGAGCGCTAAACGACAAGCGGCAGTTACAACACGCCATATTTGCGAAACACCTCCGTCGCCTTCATGCCGCCTTTGATCGCGTCGCGCACTTCGTTTTCCGCATGCACTTTGGCCCACGCGGCCTGAACCATCTCCTTTTCAATCGCGCTCGGCACGACAACGATACCGTCTTCGTCCGCGATGACCAAGTCACCGGGTGTGAAGCGTACGCCATCGATCTCTACCGGTACATCGAGATCGATGACGCGCTGGCGATCCTTGCTGTCGTAGATGCACGTGCCGCGGGCATAGACGGAGAACTGCATTTCGCGAATCTTCGTGACATCGCGGATAGCGCCGTCAATGATGGCGCCGACACAGCCGCGGTTACGCGCGGCCGTTGTTAACAATTCGCCCCAAATGCCGGAGCGCATCGATCCACACGCCGCCGCAATCAGCACATCGTCCGGCTTGCAGCTATCGACCGCTGCAAGTTCCAGTTCGTACGGCTTCGGATCGCCGTGCGCCATATCGGCCCAGAGCGTCGTCTTGCACCGGCCCACCAGCGTTCCCGCAACCGTCATCGGCTTCAGCGCGACACGTGGCGATTGATGCGGATACCCGGCCGCATCGAGCACGTCGCAAACGACGGCCGCGTACAGCGATTGCCGCATCATGTCGAGGGTGATGAGAGAGGGAATGGGTGGCATGATCAGCCCTTCGTCGTTTGGGGGACGTTTCTAACGTGCCGACGGGTGTGGCACGTTGGAATCGTGCTACAGGCGCGTTGTTATTTGAGCGCTTCGCGGACGATTGGTGCGAGCAGCCTGACGATCTCACGATGGCCGGTCGCGTTGGGGTGGCATTGATCGGTCGTCCAGGCGCCGACGTCCGTGCCGTCCGCGTTCGCTTTGGTCCAATGCGCGAAGTGATCGACGAGAGGCGTGTTCGTCTCTCTCGCAACCTCACGACATACCTTGACGTAAGCTTCCAGCTTGACGTTCGGATGCTCGCCGATGCCGTTCGCCTTGGCCTTGTCGCCCCAGCGGGGCGGCGTCATGAGGATCGGCGTCGTCCCGACTTTGCGAAACTCCTTAACCAGCGTCGTCAAGTTCTTACGATATTCGTCGGCGGTGATGCGCGGCTCTTTGGCGCCGACGTCGACGTAGCTGTCGTTGGTGCCGTACATGATCGTGACGATCTTCGGCTTGTACTTTGCGACCTCGGCAAGGCGTTTGATCGCCTGATCGGTGCGCTGCCCGCCGACGCCCAGATTGAGGACGACCGTGGCAACGCCGTCCTTACTCAACGTTTTGTGAAGTTGCGCCGGGAACGTCTGCGTTGCCTTCACGCCCGCACGTTCGCCGCGGGTGATCGAATCGCCGAGGGCCACGATGCGCGGCACGGTGTCGCCCGAGAGGAATGTGAACAAAATCGTGACTAAAAGGCCCATTCCAGGATCCTCTATCCTTGTTTTGCGTCAATCGGGCGTAGCGCGGGCGCTAAGCGAAGAGGGATCATGGTGCACCAGTTCGTCCAGGTGTGCTTGCACCGACTCGGCGAGGGCTTCGAGATTGTAGCCCCCTTCCAGGCAACTGACGAGGCGGCCGTGGCAATGCGTGTCGGCGACGGCAAGCAGGGTTTTCGTCATGTCCGTGAAGTCTTCCGATTCCAATCCGAGCGAGCCGATGGGATCGCGCTTGTGAGCGTCGAAGCCTGCGCTGAGGATGATCAAGTCGGGCTTCATGCGGTCGGCGGCTTTCTCGATCGCGTAACGAAACGCCGCCGCGTAATCGGGTCGGGAGGTTCCATGCGAGATCGGCACATTGACGGTGAAGCCAAGACCGGGTCCCGTCCCCGTTTCATCGGCGTTTCCGGACCCAGGATAGAAACCGTGGCCGAAGCGATGGATGCTGAGGAAGTACACGGTCGGGTCAGCCCAGAAGATGTCTTGCGTGCCGTTGCCGTGGTGCACGTCCCAATCGACGATGAGAATGCGATCCAGACCGAACGTTTTGCGGGCATGATGGGCGGCGAGAGCGACGTTGTTGAAAAGGCAAAAACCCATACTGCGGGTCGGCGTGGCGTGGTGCCCGGGCGGACGAACCAAGCACAGGGCGGTGCGATCGACGCCGCGGAGCACCTGATCGACCGCGGCAGTGCAAGCCCCGGCGGCGGCGAGGGCGACGCGGTACGAATCCGCACACACCAGTGTGTCCGCTTCTAGCCACCCGCCCCCCGCCTCGGCCAAACGCCGAGCATTGGCAACGACCTCCGGCACGTGAATCTCGCTCACGGCCTCGGCCGGCAATGGTGTGTACGCGCCTTTCGCACACATGGCGACCAGGCCGGCGTTTTCCAGGCGATTCTGGATAACAACGAGCCGTTCCGCTTTTTCCGGATGCCGCCCCGTGTCGTGCCGCTGAAAGAGTGGATCGCTGAACAGAATGGTCATAACCGATTCCTACGGTACGGAAGTTGCGTATAGTGATGATATCCGAACCCCAGTGTGCCATTTTGCAACATTGAGGTTCTTGCATTTGGCTCGGCAACGATGTAGTATGATACATGCCATTTTGCAATGATTGCACCTAGTGCACTGTCTTCGATCCATTGATGGATCGACGTAGGGTGCGTGAAACGCACCGCCAAGCGGAGCGGTGCGTTTCACGCACCCTGCATCCATCAATCCATGGAAGCCAAAGCACTGGTGCACTGTCTTCGATCCATTGATGGATCGACGTAGGGTGCGTGAAACGCACCGCCAAGCGGAGCGGTGCGTTTCACGCACCCTGCATCCATCAATCCATGGAAGCCAGAACACTAGGGCGTGTGGACAATAGCTGGGAGAAATCGGGTGGTTAGGTTACAGCAACAGCACCGTGATCGCC
>VGZI01000093.1 GCA_016872605.1 Planctomycetota bacterium | reverse complement strand
TGACGTCCTTTTCGGATGGCTCTGGACAGCCGTCTACGGAAATCAACGCCGAGAGCGGTACTGGCAGCACGCCTTATGCGAGTGCCCAAATATCCAAAGCTTCCCAGCTATTGTCCACACGGCCTAACACGTTTGACTCCGCCGTGATTCAGGCCGGCCATGTCGTTCAGATCAGCGGCCGCCTCACCGACGATGTCAACCTGTCCGATTACAGTATCTCCGGCACCGGAGCGCCGGCGCTGCTGAATGCGGACAGCAACGGAAACTACACCTATTCCACGACCAACGCTACGCTCGGTCAGCTTTTCACGCAAGGCACGAACTCGCAGAACGTGTCGACGAACACGTCCAATTTCTTCTTGTCCAAGCAACCCCCGACGCTGACGCTGTCCGTCAGCTATGGGACCGGCGCCTCCGTGACGCTCTCGGGCACGCTCGATGATATCGACAAATCGGGCCGCATCGTCACCTTCTCGGGCGTCGCCACCGGCATGACCACTACTAACGCCACCGGCCACTTTAGCTGGACGACAACCCCGACCGGCGTGGGTGAGATTCATGCCAATGGAACGGACCTCTGGGGGCAGGCGGCCAACACCGCCACCGTCACGGTCACTTCCAATGTTCCCACCATCGTCAACTTCGAAGCAGTGCACGGAAGCGGCAACACCTGGATCTTCCGCGGCCGAGTCATCGACGATCAGCCCGAAGGGCTCACGGTTCGCTTTGGCGGCCTGATGTCTCTGGTGGGTGTGACGGCCACAACCGATGCGGATGGCTACTTCTCCATTACGCACGACATCACCGCCGGCGAAACGAGCGGCACTGCTAGCGCGATCGTCACGGATTGGTGGGGGCAGGATTCCGAAACTGTCTACGACGCTCTTACTTAACAACGACGGCAATGAATCAATATTCGAGACATCTTTTTCAGGAGACTTCCATGTTTCGTTCCAGCAATATCTTCTCGGCTCTGATGGATCGCGTTCAAGTCGGCGATAAGACGGCGCAATTAGAGTTGCGCCAGAAGCTCGAGCCGGAGATGGTCTTCATCGTTCGGCATGTGATTGAGAAAGGCGTCGGGCATTCGCCGATGGATCGGCGCATCTTGGCGGAGGCGCGTCGGTTGGGCGTTCATGCCGGCATGATCGCGACGACGGACGGCGAGGCGTTGATTCGGCAGATTGCCGAGTGCGTCAGCGGTCTGTTCATCGCCGGCCTGCAGCGCAAAGCCGCTGCGCCGCGCTATGCCGCCGATACGATTCGCGCTTGAGGCAGAACGGAACCGCCCCGTCGTACGCCGTGGGACGGTGCCGAAGATTCCGCGCGCTTTCGGTCGTCGGGGTTCCGCGTCGTCCCAGTTACTAGTTCCCGCACGCTCCGGGATGCATCCATGACTCTGTATCTGATCGTTATTCGAGATGCGTTGCCCCGACCTCGCTTGTCGGTCAACGCTTCCTTTGACGCGCCGACACTCGTCCGGGGTGCCTCGGCGTGGTTGTGTTTCTTTTTTTGCGAGGGATTTTCCCATGTTGCGTTCACCCGATACCGAATCGACGAAACAAGTCGACGTGGCGTCGCCCGAAGCTGCGTGCGTCGGGCGCGAGCTCCACCCGTCCACGGGCCTTGCTCTGCAAGCGGAAATCGGGCGGATTTTGTCGGAATCGGTGGAGCTACAAGGAACGTTGCAAGCTTGCGCTGCCGCGCTCGTGCGCAACACCCACGTGGCCCTGGCCCGCATCTGGATCGTGCAAAGCGGCGTGCTGAAGTTACAAGCCAGCGCCGGGCTGCTCATCCACGACGATGACATTCGAGCCATTGTCCCGGTGGGTCAATTCAGCATCAGCCACATCGCGCGAACACGCACTCCGGTGCTGACCAATTCGCTTTTGGAACATCCGCACATCCACGAGAAGGAATGGGCGCGCCGTGAGGGCATGGTCGCCTTCGCTGGTTTCCCGCTGCTCTCCGATGACCATCTCGTCGGCGCCATTGCGATCTTTGACGACAAACCGATCACGAACAAGACGAGCGACGCCATCAGCGCGATCGCGGCCGAGCTGGCGCTGGCCATCCGGTCCTATAGTCTCGAGCCGGGCTGTGCGCCGGGCAACGGAGCGTCCGCTGCGGTGCCGGGTTTCGAGCACGCGATTGTGTTCACTTCGCCCGACGACATGGTTCGCTTCTGGAGCAGTGGGGCGGAGAGACTGTTCGGGTACGCCGCGGCCGAGATGGTCGGCCAACCGCTCGACCGTGTCGTGCCCATCGAGCATCGCGAGGAGCACCGCGAGATGATGCGCCGCGCTCACGCCGGTCAATCGGCCACGCGCAGCGAAGCGATTCGGCTCCACAAGTCCGGCAGAACCCTCGACACGCGCATCACCACCAGCCCCTGGCGCGACGCGTTCGGCGCCGTCATCGGCGGCGTCACCATCGTCCACGATCTCACCGAGTTCAAACGCCTGCAGCGCGAATACCTCTTGTCGCAAAAAATGGAGGTCTTCGGACGACTCGCTGGCGGCGTCGCTCACGATTTCAACAACCTGCTCACCGTCATTCTTGGTTACAGCGAAATCGCCATTCGCCGCATGCCCGGCCACGACCCCCTGCGCGAACTGCTCTGCGAAATTCACAAAGCCGGCGAGAAGGCGAGCTCGTTGACCCGGCAACTTCTGGCGTTTAGCCGCAACAAGGCGGTCGAGCCCAAAATTCTCGATCTCAACGCCGTCGTCAGCGATACCGAGAAGATGTTGCGCCGCTTGATCGGCGAGGACATCCTGATGACGACGATCTTCGCCACCAAGCTCAAGCCGATCAAAGTTGATCCAGGCCAAATGCAGCAAGTGATCCTCAACTTGGCCGTCAACGCGCGCGACGCCATGCCGCAGGGAGGCCGACTCACCATCGAGACGAGCAATGCAGTGCTCGATGAAGCCTATGCCCGCCGCCATCCGACGGTCGTGCCCGGCAACTATGTCCTGTTGGCGATTACCGACACCGGCGTCGGCATGTCCCCGGCCGTCCAGACTCACATTTTCGAGCCGCTCTTCACCACCAAAGGCCCCGGAAAAGGCACGGGCCTCGGCCTGGCCACTGTCCACACCATCGTCACGCAACACGGCGGGCACATTGATGTCGAAAGCCAACTCGGCCGCGGCACCTCCTTCAAAATCTATCTCCCCCAAGCCGACGCCGCCTGCTCGCGCCAGGCGTCCGACGTCAACCTGCGAACCATCCCGCGCGGCAAAGAGACCATCCTCCTCGTGGAGGACGAAGACTCCGTCCGCGCCCTCGCTCGCCAGGTCCTTGAACTCAACGGCTACACCGTTCTCGAGGCGATCAATGGCGACGAAGCGATCAGCCTCGCCTCGCAGCATGGCGGACCAATTCATCTCTTGCTCAGCGACGTCGTCCTGCCCAACCGCGGCGGCCGAGCCCTCGCCGATCATATGCTCTGCATGATCCCCAATCTCTGCATCCTCTTCCTCTCCGGCTACACCTCCGACGCGGTCGCCCGTCACGGCATCGCCGACACCGAGTTCGCGTTCCTGCAAAAACCCTTCGGCGCCGCCGCTCTTGCTCAAAAGGTCCGCGAAGTACTCGACCACCCGCCCAAAGCCGCATAATCACTGAGAAGCCCAGGGGGGAACAACGTGAACCCCTGGGATAAAGCCCAGAGGATGCCCAATGAAAGCGACCCTATCTCTACCCCCCAAAATGGGACGCCGCGCGGCGTGAGCAGCGTCTAGGCGACATTATTCTCAAGCGTTTCCGCCAGCCTGCGGGAAACCAGGAAACGATCCTGGCGGCATTTCAGGAAGAAGGCTGGTCTGCCTAAATCGACGATCCACTTCCCGGCTCCGACGACGTTGACCGCGTCGACTGCCTGCACGACGCCGTCAAGCGTTTGAACCAGCACTCCCCGCGCTTGCTCGAATTCCGCTGCAACGGCCTGGGAAACGGCATCATCTGGTCTTTTCGAAAACCGCCGAAAAAACGCAAGCGCCCCAGGTGCGCCCGACGAGCGGCCTAGAAGCGCCCCTTGATCTTGCGAGTTCTTGTCGTAATGTCCTTGGTGTGGAAAGAGGCCCGTCGTTCGATGTTGCAATTCGGTTTGCCACAAAGCGTTGTGGTCGAGGTGGACTGTGAAAACTACCTCTTGGCTGATGCGCATTCCGGGCAGTTTGCTTTTAGTCGCCGCCGCGTTGAAAGGGGCTGAACAGGGGACGCAGGTATTTTTACGTGCCTCGAAATTAGGTGCGTCCCCGTTTCCAAACCCTGAAAGGGCATGACAATCATGGCGCAATGGTTTGTTCCGCAATTACAGGGCATTTGATTTGCGGCTATCCTTTCCCACGGCGGCGCTGCGCTTGCCCTGGGTTGTATTGGTACGGCCTTTCAGGCCGGTCTGAGTGTCAAAACGCGAAAACGCCTACTCCTCCCCCTCGTTGGCGCGCGATAGTTCCTTCAGGTAATCGAGCGCCTCGTCGACCGTGCCGACGATCGCGCCGGGCACACGGCCTTGCGTGTCCAGTTCGCGCAGCAGCATCAAGTCCTCGAAATGCTCGGACGACTCGAGATGCCGGCGCATGCGGGCGCCGAGCGTGCCGGACTTGTAGGCCAGGGCGTCCATGTGGCGCTCGATCAGGAAGGCCGTCCGTTCGGTGATGAAGCCTTCGAGCATCGACAAGGCGGCGCCGACGTGATCGTCCGGGTCGATCCCCTTGCCGATATCGTGCAACAGGGCGGCCAACATGAACTCCTCGTCATAAGGCCGAGCGTCGCGGGCCAATTCGAAGACTTGCAGGAGGTGATAGAGCACATCGCCTTCGGGATGGTGTTTCGCATGTTGCTGTATGTTTTCGAGCGGCAACAGCAGACGGCGAAACAAGGCGTAGGCGTCGATGGACTCCTCCGGTCGCTCACGCTCCCGGCTCTGAAGGGTGTCGAGATCGACGTCGGGGTATTCGCGGGCGAGCATCTCTTCCAGTTCGCCGATAGATGCGCGTTCGATCGCTTTGCCGGTGATGGAGCTTTTGAAGACGTAGTGGGCCTTGTCCTCGTCGTAGACGGTCAGCTCGAAGTTGAAGCGATCGAAGACATGGATGTGCGTGAAGACGCGCGACTCGTTGAACTTGACGATCGCTTTGCGCTCGACGTCGAACTGATAGCCTTCGTTTTCGAGGATGTCCGTCACCAAGCCGGCGCTGTTGGTGAAGACGTGGATGTCGATATCGGAGCCCTTGCGGATATGCCCGGTCATGACGCTGCCGATGAGGCGCGGTTTGAACGGTCGCAAGAGCCGCATCATGGCGAGGGCGGCGAGGCGCATGTCGCGCAGGTGAGCGGTGCGTGATTCACCTTCATGGAGCCGGGCGTAGAGTTGGATTTGATCGCGGATTTCCGCATTGGAGGGGAGATCGGACGGTTTGACGGTCCCGCGGCACAGGCGTTTGGCCGCCTTGCGTTTCGCGGTGAAGTACTCGGTCTCGACGCGCTCGTACATGAGTCGAGCCGCTTCCAGGGCGATTGCTTGCCGAAGCTTGAGATCAGCCATTTCCTTTCGTGCGCCGATATTATCAAGCCCCATCAATGCGGCGCGGGGGCATGGATTCACTGTACCACGCGGAATCGCGACGTCAACACCGATCCCGGTTTAGCGCTCGCCGGGCGCCGGGCGGCGATTGCATCGTTGCCCATGCGCTCTATGGCGCGAACATCGTGCGGCCATGCGTGTCAATCTAACGCCGAATAGTGGATTCCGCTAGCATGACAGGGGATCGCCTGCCCGCCGGCCTCTACGAGGCCGGGCTAAACCGAGGACGGACTATGCCGAAGGAAACGTTTCACGGTCCGCTCGAGCAGGTGGACGCGTGTTGTTACCGCATTCCGAAGTCCTACAAGCCGGGCATGCGTGTCGATGGCTTGATCTTCGCGAATGAGACGCTGCTGGCCCAACTCAAGCTCGATCAGGCCCCGGAGCAGGTTGCTAACGTCGCGTTTCTACCGGGCATTCAGCACGCCAGCCTGGCCATGCCCGACATTCACTGGGGCTACGGCTTCTGCATCGGCGGCGTGTGCGCGACCGATCCCGACGAAGGCGGCGTCATCTCGCCCGGCGGCGTTGGCTACGACATCAACTGCGGTGTCCGCCTGTGCCGAACCAACCTCTCCTATCGCGAGGTCAAGCCGCACATCAAGCAGCTCGTCGATCAGCTCTTCCGCGACGTGCCGACGGGAGTCGGTAAATCGGGCCGCTTCACGTTCAAGGGCAAGGACCTGACGCGCCTCTTGAATGAAGGCGCGAGCTACTTGATCTCGCGCGATCTGGCGACGCAGTCGGACATCGATCATACCGAAGCCAAGGGCTTCCTCGAAGGGGCCGATCCCGCCGCGGTCAGCGATCATGCCAAGCTGCGCGGCGCCGAACAGTGCGGCACGCTCGGCTCGGGCAACCACTTCCTCGAAGTGCAGGTCGTCGACGCCATCTTCGACGAGGAGGCCGCATCCGCGTTCGGCCTGGAGAAGGACATGATCTGCGTCATGATCCATTCCGGTTCGCGCGGCCTGGGCTACCAGGTCTGCGACGACGCTCTGCATTTGCTGCGCAAGGCCCCGGAGAAGTACGGCATCGAGCTGCCCGATCGCCAGCTCGCTTGCGCTCCAGTCAACAGTTCGGAAGGTCAGCAGTACATCGCAGCCATGCGGGCGGCGGCGAACTTTGCCTGGTGCAATCGTCAGCTACTCATGTGGCAGGCTCGCGAAGTGTTCGCGCGCATCTTCGGCCGAACCTGGCAGGAGTTGCAGATGAACCTCGTTTACGATGTGTGCCACAACATCGCCAAGCTCGAGGAACACACCGTCAATGGCGTCAAGAAGAAGGTGTGGGTGCATCGCAAGGGAGCGACGCGGGCGTTTCCGCCGGGCCATCCGGAGGTACCGCCGATCTACCGCAAGGTTGGTCAGCCGGTCATCATCCCGGGCGACATGGGTCGCGCGAGCTGGGTGCTGGTCGGTCAGCCGGGGAGCATGGAGCGGACGTTCGGCACGACGTGTCACGGCGCGGGCCGGGCGATGAGCCGAACCGCGGCGCTGAAGCATGCTGTGGGTCGACGCATCGACAAGGAGCTGTTGTCCCAGGGCGTGGTTGCGCGGGCCCAGAGCCACAAGGGGCTCGCGGAGGAGCAGCCGAAGGCGTACAAGAACGTCGATGATGTCGTCGATGTCGTGCATCAAGCGGGCTTGTCGAAGAAGGTCGCACGGATGCGTCCGATCGGCGTGATCAAGGGATGACCATCGAAGCCCAGGGGTGAGCGCGGCGAACCCCTGGGATGCTGCCATCGGATGTTGGATACTGATCTCGCGCGGCGCGGCGCGAGCGCTAAACGAAGAGGAACAACCGGCACATTCGGTGAAACCCGACATTTCTGCGGCAAATCCGTTGAGGCGCCATTGCCCTGAACCCTCCGCAACGAAATTCATCGGTTAAACTTCCCCATGGGAGGCCGATGGAAGGCTTCCGGAAGGAACGAACCCACCTGCACAGGAAAGCACACGCTATGAAAGCGCTCCTCCTTCGCGGCGCGGGCCTGTTGGCCGTGCTGCTCGTCTGTCTGCCGATTTCCGCACGAGAATGGGTGACGCCGGTGACCAAGATGCCGTACCCGGTGGCGCCGAGCCCGGCGAGCGGCGGCTTCTATTACGTGGACGCCTGGGGTCGATTGACTGGGCCTCATTATTATCTCGTGCCGCCGCATGGCCCGTTCAATGGCTTTCTGCCGGGGCCGATCGGGCAAGCCATCATGTCGGGCAACTTGCCGCACACCTTGCTGATGTCGAAGCAGGGCATGCACCTGGGCGATATGCCGCTGTTGGGCGGGAAAAAGCACGGTCATACGCCGGCGCATCATTCCGAGGGTCCGCCGCATCCTGGCGCGGGGATGCCGATGGCGCACGGCCCGATGCCGTATCCGATGCCGATGCCATACCCGATGCCCGCCCCGATGGCCTACCCTGGGATGCCGATGCCGACGTACGCGATGGTGCCCGCCTATGGCAACCCGATGGCGAGACAGGGCATGCAGATGCCGTACATGAATCTGCCGACGACGCCGTACGCGCAGCAGCCGGCGTATCATCAGCCGGCGCCGCCGCCGATGATGATGGTTCCGATGCCGATGCCGTACGGCATGATGCCGGGCCCTCGCCCGATGCCTGGAGCGGGGCCGCAGGCGAGCGGCGGCTATGATCCGCGGACGGGCGTTTGGCCGGCGCAGGGCGTGGCGCCGGGGCCGGGCGGCGCGCCATTCATGCCGATTCCGGGATTCGCGCCGCCGACATCGCCGCCGATGGGCACGATGCCTCCGATGCCTGCGCCGCCGATGCCCGGCATGGCGCCGATGCAGACGTTTCCAGCGTTTTCGCCGTTTTCGCCGGTGAATCAGTTCGATCCGTTCAATCGTTTGCAGGGTCCGGCGCCGCCGCAGATGGATTGGACGCCGATGCAACTGCCGAGAATGGAGACGTACGGTCCGCCACCGACGCGACCGGGAGGCAATATGTTTCCGACGCACCCGTTCACGCGCAGCCCGCGCGACTTCTTCATGTGGGGCGACAGTATGGATGAGGACCGCGCCCGCGCCAACCGCCCGCTGCCGGTGCCGTGATTCTGTTTATCGTTTAGCGCGCGCGCGGCGCCACGCGGGCGCTAAACGAAAATCACGACCGGCCAACGGAGGCTTCCACGGCCTGAATGTTCCGAATCAATTCCGCCGGCAGCGGCGCCTTCTTTCCGCTTGCATAGTGAAACGCCACGACGAGTCCGTCGCCGAGTGTCGCGATATCGCCGAGTGCTTCGCTGACGATACGATGCTCGATAGTGAAGCGGTCGTCCTTCATCTCCAAGAGCCGAGTGCCGATGTGAATGGTGTCGGGATAGGTCAGCGCCCGCCGAAATCGCGCTTGCGTCGACGCGAGGATCGGCCCGATCCCGGTCGCCTTCTCGATCTCGAACCACCCTGCCCTGCGAACGTACTCCAGTCGGCCATTTTCGAAGTAGCGGAAGTACGCGACATTGTTGACGTGCTGATACGAGTCCATCTCGCCCCAGAGCACCGTCTGCGTGACGATGACGGGGAATGTCTGGAACAGTTCATCCTTTGCGCTCACAGCCGGGCCTTCCTTTCAAAGGACGAGCCGGGAGCGGAAGCGACGGTTCACGTGAATCCGTCGCTTCCGCTTCCGGCTCGTAGAGAATGCGGCTTCTGCAGCGATGCGCGACTTCGTCTTAGTTCGCGACCTTGCCGTTGAAGCCTTTCTGACGCAGGGCGTTGAGGACGGCGGCCGGTTCGAGGGCGGAGCCTTCGACCACGATGGTGCGTTGTGGGCCGGAGCCTTCGATCGTGACCGTCGAGCCCTTGAAGAGCGCCTTGATGGCGTTGTGGCAGGCGCCGCAGCAAGCATGCACATTCTTCACGGTGACTTTGTCCGCCTTGTCGCCCTTGGCGGCCGGCGCGTCGACCTTCATCTCCTTGCCGTCGTTGAAAGCTTTGCCGAAGAACCCGCCGTCGATCAAGGCCTTGATGCCGGCCTTGGCGGCTTTCTCGTCGGCAGCCGTAAACGTAGCGGTTTTCGCCTTCGAATCGGCATTGGCGTTGGACACGCCGTCGACACCGCTCAAGATCTTCTTCACGGCGTTAACGCATTGCGGACAGCAAATGTGCGGTCCCTTCAACTCGACGTCGCTCGCCGCCGCGGAACCGGCAACAAGCAGCACGGCAGCTATCCCAGCAAGAGCGTGACGCATGACCAATCTCCTCGGGCGAGGTGGAATGATTTAGGTTCTCATAGATTAGCACTTCTAATGTCGTTCGCAATAGGCAGCCATGGAAATCTGCATCCATCAATGACTCAAATCTTGGTCTACGAATCGACCTGCGCCGGCGATCTGGGCAATGATGCGCCTGCGTCACTCCGGCGCGAAGGCGAAGCGATGCTGTCGGCCGTGCTTGCCGACTTTCAACTCATCTCCGGCGTAAACGCAAAAAAGGTGTCAGGACCCTTTTCACTAGAAAAGGGTCCTGACACCTTTTTTGCGTTGGTGATCGCGCCAGAGTTTGACGATTTGTTGCGCAGGCGAAGCCAAGAGGTGCTTGACGCCGGCGGTTGCCTGTTGGGATCGCTTCCGCAAGCCATCGCCCAGACGGGTGACAAACTCGCGCTTGCGCGACATTGGCACAACCGGAGTGTTCGCCATCCAGTGACGGCGGCGCGTTTCGAGGATGTTCCGCCGGCGTGCGTGCTGAAGCCCCGCTTCGGCGCCGGGTCGCAGGCAACCTTTCTGATCCGTGATCATGCCGAAAAGGAGAAACTAGTAGATCGCGCCAGCACCGAGTGGCCAAGCGGCGAGTTCATTGTGCAGCACTACGTCGCCGGCAAAGCAGCCAGCGTCGCATTGCTGATCGGGCCTACGCAAACTACTCCGCTTGTTCCTGCGTGGCAGTTGCTGTCGTCCGATGGCCGATTCCGCTATCAGGGCGGTTCGCTGCCGATTCCGGCTCCGCTCGCCGAACGAGCGACTCGCCTCGCACTGGATGCGGTCGCGGGCATCCAAGGGCTGCAGGGCTACGTCGGCGTCGATCTCGTTCTCGGCGACGACGGCGTTGACCATGCGATTGAAATCAATCCTCGGCTGACGACGTCGTATCTCGGCCTGCGCCGACTCTGCCAACAGAACCTCGCGGAACTGATCCTTCGCTGCGTTCAGGGTGAGATCGTTCCCCCGCCAAAATGGCATGCGGGTGAGGTGGCGTTCTCGGTGTAGCGATTTTTCGCGGATTTGCCTTGCATCCTTCACGCGGAATGGGAAAATAGGACGATGTAGGACCATACGAGGGGGGATGTTATGAAGAACATCGGTTGCGACTCATTTCGAGGCATGGATCGTCGGCAATTCCTGCGCATCGGCGGGGCCACTTTGTGCGGCCTGAGCATGCTCGATATCTTGGCCGGTGGAGCCCAAGCGAACTCGCCAGCCCGTGCGCGACCGAAACAAATGATCTGCGTCTGGATGGCTGGCGGACCGCCGCACACCGACATGTTCGACATGAAGCCCGATTCACCGGTCGACTATCGTGGCGAATTTCGGCCCATCCGTTCCAACCTGCCTGGGCTCGACGTTTGTGAACTGATGCCTCGCTTGGCCCAGCAAGCCGATAAATACACGATCATCCGGTCGGTGACGACAATGAACCGGCCCGGCGATCACGCCCGAGCGCCGATGTATTGGCTCACCGGCAACCCGCGCCTGCCCAGCGGCACGCCTCAGTACCCGATGTACGGCAGCGTCGTGAGCCGGCTACGCCCTGGTCCGGACGATCTTCCGACGTTCGCGGTTCTCGGTAAGATCGATCACCACATAGGCAATGCCATCGCGCCGAGTTTTCTTGGACCCGCGTACAACCCGTTCATCTTCGACCCGACGCAGAGCCGCGATGATGTCGCACGCATGTTGACGCCGCAAATCGAGATACCGGCTTTCCAACGTGACGCCGATTTGCTGCGCGCTGTCGACAATCGTCTGCGCACACAGGATGTCCTCGACCCGGTGATCGCTGGACTCGATCGCAATCAGCAAACGGCATTCGACCTGTTGCGTTCGCCGCGCTTGCGTGAAGCACTCGATCTGTCGCGTGAACCGCAACGCAACATCGATCGTTACACCGGCGGTGAGCTGGCCCGCACCCGCTATCCGGCAGGCAGCACGCGGCATTTCCTCTTGGCCCGCCGGCTCATCGAAGCAGGCGTGCCCAACGTGCACTTCAGCTTCGGCTACTGGGATTGGCACGGCGAGAACTTCATCGCGGGCCGGCAACAAATTCCGATGTTCGACGTCGCCCTGTCCGCGCTTTTGGAGGATCTCGATCAACGCGGGCTGCTCGACACGACCATCGTGCTGGCGCTCGGCGAGATGGGCCGCAAACCACAATGTGGCACCGCACAAGGCGCGGGCCGCGATCACTGGGATTACGCCCAGTTTGTGCTGGCGGCTGGCGGCGGGTTCCGCAAAGGCTGCGTCGTCGGCGCCACCGATCGCAAGGGCGAGCAGGTCGTCGACAAGTTCTACAAAGTCGAAAGCTTCGGCGCCACGCTCTATCACCTGCTCGGCATCGACCCGCACACCGTTGTCAACACGCTGAACAACCGCCCCATCCGTCTCATCAACGAAGACGCCCCGATCATCCGCGAGGCGATTTGCTAGCCGGACGCGCCAGCGACGGATGACTTTTTTCGCCGCTGGCGTGTTCGACCGTCGCTTGCGCGTCCGGCTAACGACCATGCGCTACGTCGTCTCTTCCATCGTGTGCTTTGCACTCTCCGCTCTGCCGGCGTCGGCCATCACTTATCGGCACTACCAACATCGCGAGATCGTCGTCGAGGCCGACCTGGTCGTTGTGGCCAAGATCCTCTCGATCATCGATCCGCCCGATGCCAAGAAGGACGACGAACGGCCCGGCTACTCCTTGGCCCGCGTTCGCATCGAGCGCGTCTTCAAGGGGGACGTGAAAGAGGGCCGAGAAATATTCTTCTCCTTCTGGAGCCAGGCCGGCACTGGAAAGTACGAGGACAAGTGGCGTCACCCGGACGCATACAAGCTCGGCGACACGTTGATGCTGGCGCTGCGCAAGAGCAACGAGCGAAGGACCGACGGCTACCGCGCGCCCCAGGAAATCGCCAGAGCTCTGTGGTACAACTGGTCGCCACGCTACATCTACGGCAAGCAGATCGAGGGGGACGAGTTTCGCAAAGTCGCGGAACTCTGGCTCGACCCGGAAAAGCACCTCGGCGATCCCAAGAGG
The DNA here is from genome assembly GCA_016872605.1 of Planctomycetota bacterium. GTDB lineage: Bacteria > Planctomycetota > Planctomycetia > Gemmatales > Gemmataceae > SIAQ01. Next base: position 10,278 of record VGZI01000093.1, on the reverse strand, counting down.
GTCGCTGACGCCGCCTTTTTCTTGGGCCATCAGAAGCGCTTGCCGGAGAAGACACTCCTTGCGTTGCTCCAGAGCGGCGACCTGGCCAAGCAACATGCGGGTTGCCTTGCCGCCGGCGTCATGAAAACGAGCGCTGCCGTGCCCGGCCTGGTCGGGATCATCGAGAAACTCGTGGGCATCACCGCCAAGTGGAACGCGGCCTACGAAGACGAGCGGAAGAAGCTGGAACAGGCCGCGAATCTCTACGAGCAAGCGCGCACCGCCCTCTACCATACGCCATTCGATGGCGACAAGGACGGCCCCGCGCTGTAGCGGCTGGTGCGCTGCGGCGGCATGAGCGACTACGTCGTTCCCCGGCTGCTCCTCGCCGGCAAGGCGCGCTGGCACGTCGCTCGGGGCTTGCGCGCCGATGATCCGCGGGCGGCCATCCCCGAATCGCTGACGGTCCTGCGCGCCCTCGACCCACGCGCCGCTTATGAGCCGATCAAGCATTACGCCGAACGCAGCGAAGGCTCGCTGCACGTGGCCCATCTTCTGCGCGGCTACCAGACGCTCTGGGCCCAGCGATTTGCCCTTCGCCATGCCGACAAACTCACCAGCGGCCACGGCATCACGGAAGAGTATTCCATCGTCCAAAGCGCTTTCGGGTTTACCCATGGCTCGGTGGACTCAAAGGCCCAGGGTTGGGAAGCCATGTATCAGGGGCTGCGCAAGAACGCCGAGACGCAACTTACGCTCACCGACAAGCTCGGTCCCAACTTTTCCGAATTGCGTAAGCGTCTCGATATGGCCGAGAAGTGGATCGTGCATCGCGTGGGCCAAAGCAAACCGGTCGTATTGAGCAAGGAGAAACGCGCCGAATTGGTGAATCTCGTGGTTCGCCACGCGGACGCCAAGGCAAGGGGGCTCGACGCCAAGGCGGAGGCGGCCTGGTGCGTCGATCTGCACAACCCGTCGTACAGCCATTCGCCGATCGGCCAACTCTGGGTCGCCGACGACGGAACCTTCGGCTTCGGCTGGCTCCCTGACCGGGCCTGGGGCAGGTCGGAATCTATCTGCATCTGTCTCGCGAACCTGGCGCCGCGCTAGGTCTTCTATGGATTGAGATTTCTCTGTGGACTGTGGTTTCGAGACGCCGCAGTCCAAAGGATCATTGCTGCGCGGAAGTCGGCAGGTCGCAGTGCGATTGACACGGAGCGAGCGGTACCGGCGTCCTCTCTATCCGTTCCATCTGGTGATCTGTGGTTCTTGATCGCAGTAGGAAATCCTTGGTTCATGTGGCGATGCTCGGGAATCCAATGAAATGAGTTGGATTCCTGAAAGCAGGCCAGTGCCTCCCATTTTTTGCGTCTTCTGTGCTTTTTCGCGGCCCTTACTCGGTTCGAACGATTGTTCGCCTTGAGCGATCGATCCCGGATGTGCTAAAACGGTCGTGCCAACCTCGCTTCAAACAAGGATGTTGCATGGCGAATTCAACCGAAGCACAACATCAGGATGGTTGGAGTCCGGCCTGGCTCGTTGCGATTCTGGCGGCTTTCTTCGCCGTAGTCTTCGTGCAATACATCGTCAAGCTTCGCCACTCCGAGCATGGCATGCGTTCGGCCTTCTTGCGCTGGAAGCCGCAGCTCGAAGAACTCGACCGCGGCGTCAACATCTGGGACAAGCACGCCTATCCGAACCCGCCGATCATGGCGATTCTCTTGAAGCCGTTCTACATGCTTCCACCGATGCTCGGGGCATCGCTCTGGTTCGCGTGCAAGGCCGTCATGGCCCTGGCGTCGATCGTCATCATCTTGTCTCTCTTTAACTCCACCGGCGAATATCGCTTTCCGTTCTGGGGCCAGGCGATTGCCGTACTGCTGACATTGCGCCCCATCGAAGGCGACTTGGTGCATGGCAACGTCAACCTGCTGATTTTGTTCCTGATCACGGCAATGACTTGGGCGATCTGCCGACAACAGGACGGACTCGGCGGCGCGCTACTCGGCCTGGGCATCGCCTGCAAGCTGACGCCGGCGCTCTTCCTGGCGTACTTCCTGTGGAAACGTGCGTGGATCGTGCTGGCTTCGTGCGTGGTCAGCATCGCCGTCTTCAGTCTTGTCGTTCCCGGTATTGTCTTCGGTTGGCAGGAGAATCTGCAATTCCTGCAAGGCTGGCATCGGCAAATGGTCGAGCCGTACGCCGCGGGCGTGGTGACGAGCGAGCATAAGAATCAATCGCTGCCGGGCCTTTTGCATCGCACGCTGAGCGAAGCCCCATCGTTCTCCGACTTCGAAGGGGACGAAAAAATCGTTCTCGAACAGCACAACCTCGTGTCGTGGGACCGGCAGGTTGTGCACGCAATTATCGTCGGCTGCATGGCGACCTTCGCGTTGCTGGTGATGCTTTTCTGTCAATCGCCGATGGAGACGAGGCCTCGTCTTGCGCTGCTTGCGGAGTTCAGTATCGTCGTGCTGGGGATGCTGCTGTTCTGCGAGCGCACTTGGAAGCACCATTGTGTGACGCTGCTCTTGCCCTTTAGCGTGCTTGCGTATCACGCATCGACACCGGTGCTATCGGCCGGACTTCGCTGGTATCTTGGAACGACTCTGCTCACGTCAGCGCTGCTCATGCTGGCGACGAGCACCGGAGTCATCGATCAGCATGTCGAGGCTTCGGAACGGTTCGGCAAGCTCGCCCAGGTCTACGGCGCCTATGTCTGGGTCTTCTTACTCTTGACAGCGAGCCTATTCGTCATCCTGCGGCAAAGCGCGACAGAAGAGCCGCGCACGCAGTAAGGCGAGGGGCCCGAGGTAACATACCTGCCGTAGCGTGGACTGAAGTCCACGCTACATACTTTTCGATCTGCGCGCGGGTAGATCATGTCCTTCCGCTCGCCTAAGCGGCCGAGGCCAACCGCTTACATTGTGCGCGGCTCTCGGGCGGCCTTTCATTTTTCGCCAGCGCCAATACGATGCACTTCACGCGGCGCCAAGGAGTCTCCATGTCAACGGATGCAGCAACCCCCGGTTCCGACATTTGGCCTAATTTGACCATTGCCGAGCGGCGCATTCTCGGCGTCATGGTCGAAAAAGCCAAGACGACGCCGGACGTTTATCCGATGAGCGTCAATGCCCTTGTCACGGGCTCGAACCAGAAGAGCAATCGCGACCCACTCCTCAACTTGAGCGAGGAGAACGTCGAGACCACGCTGCAATCGCTGCATGCCAAGTCGCTGGTCACACGCATTCAGGGCGGGCGCGTCGAACGCTGGCGGCATAATCTCTACGACCGGTGGAACGTCAACAAAGTCGAGTTGGCCATCGTCGCGGAATTGCTTCTGCGCGGCCCACAAACCGAAGGCGAGCTCAGGCAACGGGCCAGCCGCATGGAGCCGATCGACGATCTCGACATCCTGCGCGCCGCCATGCAACCGCTTGCAATGCGCCGGCTCATCGTGTTCCTCGGTCCGGAAGGCCGGCGCGGCACGCTCATCACGCACGGGTTCCACGCGGCCAAGGAACTCGAGTTACTCAGGTCGCAAACCCCGGCCGACGGCGCGGACGACGCTATCCGTTCGCCGGCGCCGACAAGCGTTGACGATGGAGTGATTGCCAGGCTAGCCGGCGAACTCCAGGAAGCGAAGCAAGAGATCGCCGACTTGCGCTCCCAGATGCAACAGATTCAAGAGGCGCTGCAATATACTAAGCAGCAGCTACAGACACTCAAGGATTCGCTGGGCGGATGATCGATCTTCGTTTTGCGTTCACGTGGCGTCACGCAAACGCGAAACGAATTCTTCGGGATCATGGACCGACTCAACAAATACCTGGCGCACGCCGGGCTGGGATCGCGTCGGTACTGCGAAGAACTGATTCTCGCGGGCCGCGTCAGCATCGATGGGCATACCATCAAGGACCTCGCCACGCGCGTCGGGCCCGAGCAAGACGTCAAGGTCGACGGTGAGCCGATTCGAGCGGAGAAATTCGTCTACTGGCTCGTCAACAAGCCGCGCGGCTACCTCTGCACGAATCACGATCCCGCTGGTCGCCCGCTTGCCATTGATCTAGTTCCTCAGATCAGCCAGCGCGTCTACACGGTCGGCCGGCTCGACGAAGATAGCGAAGGGCTCTTGCTGCTAACCAACGACGGCGACCTGGCCCATCGCTTGATGCATCCGCGTTTCGGCGTTGAGAAGGCGTACCTCGTACTCGTTGCTGGCAATCCGGCGCCCGACGATCTCAAGCAGCTCCTGCAAGGCGTCTATCTTGCCGAAGGCCACGTGAAAGCACGCCAGGTGAAACGCCTACGTCGCCAGGGGGATAGCACCTGGCTGCGCGTCGTGCTCGCTGAAGGAAAAAACCGCGAGATTCGTCGCATGCTCGCCAAGCTCGAGCACAAGGTGCTGCGTTTGAAGCGCATCGAGATCGGCCCACTCGAGATCGGCAGCCTCGGCCCCGGAAAATCACGCCCTTTGACGTTGGCCGAAATCAAGCGATTGAAACGGCTTGCCGAGAGAACCAATGGGCCGGACGAGGACCTCGGAGCCTGAGCTCCAGCGAAGGGCCACGCCAACCCTTCGCTGGCGCTCAGGCGCGGACACGGCACGGAATCATGACCTTCCAACAACACTACGCTCCGGTCACGGCCAGCTTCAAAATGGCGGCCAGCACGTACCTCGTGCGGCTGCATGCTCCTGCGCTGGCCGAGGCGATCCGGCCGGGGCAGTTCGTCATGTTGCGTTTGCCGAACCGCACCGATCCCTTGCTCGCTCGGCCGTTCGCGCTGTACGACACGTTCATCGACGCGAAGACCGGTCGGCCGACGGGGATCGATATCGTGTATCTCGTGGTCGGCAAGATGACGGCGCTGATGGCGGAATTGACGGTCGGCGATGCGGTCGAGATTTGGGGACCGCTCGGCAACGGGTTTCCGGAGCCGGTCGGCCGCGAGCTTGTCGGTCTGGTCGCCGGCGGCATCGGGCAGACGCCGTTCTTGGCGCACATTCGCGAGCTATTGGGCACGCGCGGTTACGGCGGCCAACCGCCCCGCCGGCGCGTCCAGCGCGTGTCGCTCTACTACGGCGTTCGCACGGCCGCGTATGCTGCTGGCGTGGACGACTTCAAGGCCGCCGGCGCCGACGTCCATCTGGCGTCCAACGACGGTACAATCGGTCATCCCGGCTTCATTACCGATCTCTTGGCTCAGCACGACGCGCCGCAGCATCTTTTCGGCTGCGGCCCCGAGCCGATGCTGCACGCCCTGGCGAAACAGGCGGGGCAACGCGGCATTCCGTGCCATCTCTCGCTGGAAACCCCGATGGCCTGCGGCGTCGGCATCTGTTTTAGCTGCGTGACCCCGGTCAAAACCGACGACGGCTGGGACTACAAACGCGTCTGCGTCGACGGGCCGGTGTTTGATGCGGCGTGCTTGCAGTGGGAGAAGTGAGAAACCCCGGTGTTCGGGTGTACCCTCACCCCGTGGCTTCTACGGGTGTCAGACAATCCTAAGCGGCGAGTGAAATGCCCGAATCTGTTGGGCGCGCTGCGTGAAGCCTTCTGCTTCGACCATACGTCCCTGGCGCTCCAGGATCATCGCGATGATCTCCAAGCTCTCCGCGACCAGCGGGTGCTCGGGAGCCAGGTAGTCCTCGCGCAGCTTGAGCGCTCGCCGCGAGAAATCCTCGGCTTCCTGCCATTTGTCCTGCTGGGCGAGAATGCTGGCCAACAGATTGAAAAAGAGCGCCAGCGCCGGTTGATCGGCTTCGACGAGCTTCTCGATCAACGCCAACGCCCGGCGGGCCATGTCTTCGGCGTCCTCGAATCGCTTCTGCTGCTGGCGGATGCGGGCGAACTGGTACAGCGCATAGGCGACCTGGTAAGCGTCCGGCGGGGTTTGCTTTTGAATCCGGTCGAACGCTTCCTGGGCCAGCGACTCCGCCTCGTTGAGCTTCCCTTGCTCGGCACACACCTGCGACAAGTTGAAAGAGATCGCCAATCCCTCCGGCGTCGCTTGCTCGTCCAGGCGCGCGATTAGCTCGAATCCCCGGCGTAAATAGTCCTCCGCCTTGGCTTGCCGGCTCTGCTCGGCGTACATGCGTCCGACGAGGTGCAAGCAGGCAATAAGATCGCCCGGATCGTCGCGATACTTCGCATCGCGCACCTGAGCGACATGCAGGAGTAGCGGCTCAGCCTCGCCGTAGCGAGCAATCTCGATGTAGATTTCGCCCAACAAATGCGCGGCGACCAAGTAGTCCGCACATTCATTGCCCCAGACGGTTTCGCACAGCGCGACCGCCTGCTTGCCGAAGTCCTCCGCGTCTGTGTAGTTGCCGAGCCGGCGCATGACCTGACTCAGGTCTTGAAAAAGAATGACGCGGCGAGGATCGTCGGGGTCCAGGTAGACGGCCATTTCCAGGGCATCACGCAGCAGGGCCTCGGCCTCGGCAAATCGCCCCTCGCGCATGGCCCGAAAGCCGGCGGCGACCTGCGACATCAGATTGAAATCGCGATAGTTGAGAACGACGAGAGGAATGATGACGATCGACGCCGCCAGCGCCATCCACCAGAACGCGAACACCGCCCCGACGATGAGGAACGGGATCGTGAGCAGCACGACGACCGGCGCGAGCAGGCCGCGGTGGAGCTGAAAGCAGTTGTGCCAATAGCCGAAGTTCATGGCGGTGATCAGGTATGAGATTGGAACGAACGCGATATAGTGAATTGTAGGGGATTACGTAGAGATGGCATTGAGTTGGAAGCCCCGGGAGGGTACTCCCGATCCCCGGGTTCGGAGTACCTCACCCCGGGGCTTCCTCGAAAAAAAATAAGGAACCATCATGTTGGTCGTAATGAGCACGCAGGCGACGCCGGACGAGATCGATCACGTTCTCGCCGCGATTCGGGCCATGAACTTGACCCCGCACCCGATGCCCGGAGCGACGCGGACGGCGATAGGCATCACGGGCAACATCGGCGCCGTCGACCCGCGCACGCTCGAAGTCCTGCCCGGCGTCTCGGAGCTCTTGCGCGTCACCAAACCGTTCAAGCTCGCCAGTCGCGAGATGCGCCCAGCCGATACCTACGTGAAATTCGCTCAGACCACGATCGGTCCCGGTACGCTGACGATGATCGCGGGGCCCTGCTCCGTCGAGACCGAGACGATGATCCTGCGCACCGCCGAGTTCATGATGGAGAATGGCGTTCGCCTCATGCGCGCCGGAGCGTTCAAACCGCGCACGAGCCCTTATTCGTTCCAAGGCATGGGGCTGGAAGGTTTGAAGATACTGGAGAAGGCTCGGCAGAAGACCGGTATCGGCATCGTCACCGAACTCATGGACACCGACAACGCCGACGCCGTCGAAGCCTCCGCCGACATCATCCAGATCGGCACGCGCAATATGCAGAATTTCAGCCTGCTTAAACGCGTCGGCAAGATGAGAAAACCAGTGCTGCTCAAGCGCGGTATGTCGGCGACGCTCGAAGAGTGGCTCATGGCCGCCGAGTACGTGATGGCCGGCGGGAATTACAACGTCATCCTCTGCGAGCGAGGCATCCGCTCGTTCTCCGATCATAGCCGCAACACGCTGGACTTGTCGGTGATACCGCCGGCCAAGAAGTTATCGCATCTGCCGATCATGGTTGACCCAAGCCACGGCGTGGGCAAGCGCGAGTTTGTCCCCGCGATGGCGCTGGCGGCGCTGGCGGCCGGCGCGGACGGCCTGCTCATCGAAGTCCACCCCGACCCCGATCACGCCGCCTCCGACGGCGCCCAGACGCTCGATTTCGCGGCGTTCAAGAAGTTGCTGGAGAATCTCCGCCGCCTCGCCGAACCGCTGGGGAAAACGGTGAACTGATCGCGGTGAACGGAATCAAGGTGTGACGCGCGGATATCGGCCGCTGGTCAGATAAGCGGGTTGACGAGTTGGATGCCATCGATAACCGCCGATGAACCGATGTCTTCGGTGTACAGCGTCGTGACGCCGGCGTCCTTGCAGGCGCCGAGGATCAGGCTGTCCCAGTAGGAAGGGCTATAGCGTTTGGCGAGATCAAGTGCATGATCGAGCACGACCAAGGACGGAACAGAAAGTGGAAAGAGATTTCGAAAAAACTGAACGTGTTCGTCAAACTCCATGTCCGTGAGCTCGCCTCGATTTTTCCATTGCCGAAGCTGGTTCACGGTCTCGGCGAGCACCTGCCAAAAAAGAACCGTTGAGCCGGACGCCACGAGTTGGTCGATCAAGGCTTGCGCTTTTGCTTGCTTGGCAGGCTCGTTGTCGTCCGCGGAGTACAACAGGATATTCGTATCAACGGCGTTCATGGAGTTGATCACGCGTCATGCGCTTGGAGTGGGGCCGGGTCTTATTCCAAAAGGCTTGCACCTTCGCCAGTTTTTCGGCGGTCTTTTCGTCGGGATGAAGCGATTCAACGATCAGGCGCACATGGGCGTGTTCCGGCAAATCCAGTGGTTGCGCGGGTTTGAGAACGCGGTCTTCAAAAGTCGCCAGGATGGTTTGCGCCATGATAGCCTCCGTGATCATTGTAGCACCCGACCCCGGAGCCGTGGGTAATCCGACCCCGGAGCCGGCGGAATTTCCGACGTGTCGACGTTACGCATGCGATAAGGCGCCCGACTACGGACTTACTGCCCCCGAGGGCACGCGGTGACCGCCGCGACGTTACATCGGGAAATACCAGACAACGTTCTTGGTCTCGTCCTCGGTAAGGCACTGGGCAGCCATCAGCACCTGTTCGATGGCCTGGCCGATCGGCATGGCGTCGCTGACCAGAAAAACGCCGGGCATCGGCAAACCGGCCGCCACTCGCTCGTAGGCAAACGACGGCATGGTCTTGCGATCGTGCGTGAGCAACACGAGGTGGTGATTGGCTGCCCAATCCAGGATGGCTGAATCGCGCGCTGCCGCGAGGCCGACATCGCGAACGTGCGTGAATTACAAAGACGCGTCGCGGCGTGTCAAGCCATCGACGATGTCTTCGTTGAAGTTCTGATCGACAAGAAAGGCGATCACGAGACGAGTCCTTTCGCGCGGGCGCGAGCCAGCAGATCCTCCTTACCGACGCTGCCGGTCATGCCTGCCGCGTCCAGCTTGGCGCGCACCGCATCGGCCTCCTCGTCGCAACGGCGCAGGTATTCGTCGAAGGGAGCCGGGTTTGTCAGATACCGGCCAATGACGGCGTACACCTCGGCCAAATGCAGCGATCGATAGGACCGCACAATGGCCTCCGGGCTTTGGCCCGCTTTGAAGGCGCGCAGCACCAACTCCAACAGGACCCGGCCGGCGCCAACGCGCAAAACCCCAGGCGGATCCTCCCACACCGGAACGGTCAGGACTAGCGGCTCAAAATCGAGGGTCGTCATCGGTTGCATACTCCCTTGGAATCACCCGTCCGACTCATTGTACCCGATAGCAGAGACGATGCCGCAGGCAGGTCATCTTTCGCGATTGCGTTAGCGCAGGGTCAGGCACTGGTGCGGCCCCGTGGCCGTGGGTCGTTACTCCGACTCCGGAGATGCACGGAACGTCCAACTTGGTGCGCGAAACTCTCTGCTCGTGTAAGTTGGGAGCGAACCAGCTTGCGTAGAGCGTCCGGGGTCGGATTACTGTCGCCCGACACTCCCTTTTGCCGTTAATACCGACCAGGGCCACGGTCACGTGGCTTGTCTAACGGTTAGATCCGATCGCTTTTCAACGCGTTGCATGCGCGGCACAAAAGCTGCACATTGTTTACGGTGTTTGCTCCACCCTTTGCATGCGGAATGATGTGGTCAAACTCCAGATACTGTTGAGATTCGCAGCGCACGCATTTTCCGCCATCTCTGAACCAGACTTCACGCTTTACCGAATCAGGAATATGCCGTGTCTTGCTCGATGAAAATGATTCGCTTGCCAAGTATTTGTGTTTTCGGACGACTCCGACGAGGACTGCCTCAAGGATTGCTGCATCTTCGATCAGATACGTGCCTGCTCCCTTTGACCCGCTTGACGCGAGTACAACGGCATTTGTAAATGCTTGTATGTCCACGATTTTTGAAGGCGTGAACTCGAAGCTCTTGTTTGGCGACGTGAAGATAATCCGCTCGCTTGTAACGATGAGTTCGCCACGAGCATTCTTAGATTTCGTGGACGTTTGCCAGACAAATACACAAGCACCAATCCAATGACATAGCTCGCCGGATTCCAAGAATCGGCTTGTTTGGATCGATGGAAGCCGGCCATTACGGAGAGCTGCCAATCGCTTCGTGTCGGCTAGCTGTGCTTGATAATCCGACACATCGACA
>VGZI01000092.1 GCA_016872605.1 Planctomycetota bacterium | reverse complement strand
TGACGTCCTTTTCGGATGGCTCTGGACAGCCGTCTACGGAAATCAACGCCGAGAGCGGTACTGGCAGCACGCCTTATGCGAGTGCCCAAATATCCAAAGCTTCCCAGCTATTGTCCACACGGCCTAAGAATCACGAAGACGATGAGATTGGCGGAGGACAATCGACAACACTTGCGATGCACATCCCTGATTGATCTCTCTCGAGCAAATCTTCGTGTTTCTTTGTGTCCTTCGTGGACAAATGCTTTTTCGAGTATCGCGTTCAGCGAGGAGCCTATTTATTTCTTTGCCAGTATCTTTTGATTGGCGAGGATGGCTTCCTGGTTGGCGAGGATTTTGTGCTGGTTCTGGATGATGTCATCGGCGGTCATGTTGCACCATTTGGGTTAGCAATTCGGCGGTAGGGTGCGTGAAACGCACCATTCGAGCAGTTGTCCGGCGGGACGGTGCGTTTCGCGCACCCAACATTTCTGTAATCCTAGTCATTTTTGGTTCGAGTTCTCGTTGGGGCTGCCGGCCAGGTGAAGAATTTCCAGAACCATGGCGCGTAAAGCCAAGAACTCGGCATCGGTGCGCAGGCGCGGGCGTGCCAAGTCGACATTGAGGATGCGGTCGATGCGTCCGGGTCTGGGCGTGAGCATGACGATGCGGTCGCTCATGTAGATTGCTTCATCGATATCGTGGGTGACGAGCAGCATGGTGGTGCGATGTGTCTGCCAGAGCCGGAGGACTTCATCTTGCATGCGCATGCGCGTGAATTGATCGAGCGCGCCGAGCGGTTCGTCCAGCAAGAGCACGGCGGGATGGTTGACGAGCGCTCGGGCCAAGGCGGCGCGCTGGGCCATGCCGCCGGAGAGTTGATGCGGATAGACGTCGGCGAACGCCTCCAAACCGACCAGGCGCATGAACTCATCAACCTCGCGGCGGCGCTCGTCGAGAATGCCGCGCGCGACGAGGCCCGCTTCGACGTTGCCGCGGACGGTGAGCCAGGGAAAGAGATTCGGGTCCTGGAACATGAGACCGCGTTCGGCGCCGGGGTTGTTGATGGGTCGATTGCCGAGCAGAATCTCGCCGGCGGTCGGCGCGTCGAGCCCGGCGATGAGGCGCAGGAGCGTGGTCTTGCCGCAGCCGCTCGGGCCGATCAGGGAAACCATCTCGCCGGCAGCGATCGAGAACGACAGGCGCTCGAGCACATCGATGACCGCGCCGTCGGCGGCGTGATAGGTCTTGGAAACATCGCGGACATGGACGGCGTCGGCGTCGCGCGGGGCGGTCACCACTTGATCACCCCCTGTTGCCAGCGCAACATCCCATCGCGTATCGTGAACAGCAGCGTCATGAGCGCGGAAAAAACGACCGCCATGAAGATCAGGGCGGCATACATGTTGGCGTAGGTCATGGAGCCTTGCTGGTTCTTGATGTAGTAGCCAAGGCCTGCCTGAACACCGACGGTTTCGGCGACGATCAGCGTCAAGAACGCGGCGCCGAGCCCCATGAACATGCCGACGAAGATGTTGGGCAACGCCGACGGCAGCGCGACGCGAAAGATCAAATAGCCTTCGCCGGCGCCGAGCGTCTTGGCCACTTCCAGATGGGAGATCCGCACATTGGCGATGCCTGACGACGTCAACATCGTCACGGGAAACCAGACGGCAAAACCGATGAGCGCGGTCGCCGGGAGGAACGAGTCGCGCGACAAGGTCATGACCAGCGGGATCAACGCCGTCGCCGGGATGGGGCCGACGAACTTCATGATCGGCATTCCCCAGTACCGGACGTGCGGATACCAACCGATCAGGATGCCGGTCGCCAGCCCAGCACATACCCCGAAGGTGTACCCACTCATGAGCAAGACGAGCGAATGCCCGGCGCTCCAGAGCAGCTCATCGCTGTCCTTGATCATGGCGGCCAGTACGCGGTCCGGGCCCGGAAAGTACGGCAGCGGCATCCAGTCCGACTTCGACGTCAGGCAATCCCACAATGCCACGAGCACAAGTGTACCGGCGATGAGCGGCGCATAATGGCGGCACCAGGGTCGCACCGCTTGCTCCATCCACGTGAGCAGCGCCAGCGCAATCGCAACGCCAATCACGATCGCTACCGACACCGGATACCATGCCTGGAGCGGATCGACGTGCTGACCCTGTTGGTTGGGAAGACCGAAATGAACGGCGAAGACCAGGCCGGCGGCGGCGAGCGGCGCGACGCTGACGGCGACGGCATGAAAATCGAGGGATTCGTCCGTCCGATGATCGTCGTCCGGCCCGTGATCGGGAAAGAGCGGCACATCATTGCCGGCAGTTGACACAGGAAACGACTCCGAATGAAGTGGTCGTGTGTAGGGTGCGTGAAACGCACCGTTCGTCGCGCCATGGTGCGTTTCTCGCACCCTACGGTCCGCAGCAGCCGGGCGGGAGCTTCTGGCCCGAGCACAAGAGCGCGAACGCATGCGGGCCCATGGGCGTCGGCCGACCCCCGCCGGGGATTCGTTCGACAGCGACCGTCTTGAGCCAACCGTCGCTGACACCGTCGAGATCAAGCCAGGCGGTTTTCGCTAGTTGCGCGAGGTCCTTCTTGGCGTCGAGCAAACCGATGCTCTGCATTTCTTTCGCAGCCGACGCGATGCTGGTTCGGCACTTTTCGATACCCGGAACATAATGAAGCTTGGCGAGAGCTTGCGCGTTGATCTCCGCCGAGGTGGCCGTGTAGCGTTTTTCGACGGCCAACTTCGCTGCCGCGGCCGAGTTCTGTTGCACCCACTTGGCGGCCTTCATCATTGCCCGCGTGATCTTGGCGGCGGCAGCAGGGTTGTTTTTCGCCAGTTTGCCGCTGACCACGGCCACGCAACAGTATTCATCGCAATACGGCGCGTCGTCCGCCTGGTCGGCGATTGTGTGTACCAACCCCATGCCGACAAGGATCGTGCCAATGGGGTCGGAGGCGGCGATGGCTTCGACCGAGCCGTCTTCCAGCCTCTTGGCCAACGTGTCTTCGGGATACGCAATCCATGTGACATCTTGCTTACTGGTCGGATCCAGGCCATGCGACTTGAGCACACGACTGGCGAACATGTGCGGCGGCGATTCCAGGTGCGTCGGAATGCCGATCTTCTTGCCCTTGAGGTCCTTGGGCGACTTGATGTTCGACTTCGCACTGACTTGCAAGCGCAGGCAGCCTGTGTGGATGCCGCCGGTGATCTTGGCGTCGAGGCCCTGTTCGATCGGCTTGAGGACGTACATGAGTAGTGTTTGAATCGCGTCGAAATTCCCCAAGCCGAGGCCCTGGCGCAAACCGTCCCAATCGGTTTTGACCAATTCGATGTCGAGCCCCTCGTCCTTGAAGAAGCCTTTCTCGAAAGCGACAAAGATCGGCGCTTCGCAGGTCAAGCCGATGACGGCGACCTTGATCTTGCCGGAGTTGTTCCTGCAACCGGTGGACGTAAGGGCGAAGCTCACCGCCAAGCATGCCAGGATCACGCGCCAACACGGGAAGCCGCGTGAAAATGGTCCCGTCATTCGCTAATCTCCGCTGAACGAGCCGATTGAGCTTCACGTATTATATACAATCGATGAAACCCACAATTCTCCTGATGTTTGGTTGAGCGCCCGCATGGTGACGCGTGGGCGCTAAACAAAGATGGGCCCTTCGATGCTGCAAGATCGCCGAGTTTGGCTTGTGATCGCCGTCGCCGCTTTGGTGGGCGTCGGCGTCGGCGTGTATTTTCTCTGGCCTCGTCCGCCTCGGCTGCCGGCGCGCGGTTCGCAAGCCTACCTTGAATACCAGCGTGCCTTCCAAGTCGGCACGGCTGCGCTCGATGCGGGACGCGACGATCTGGCCCTGAAGCACCTCGACCGGGCCGTTGAACTTGTACCGGGGGAACCAGCAGGCTGGGCGAACCGCGGGCTGTATCATCTTCGCAAGAACAACATCGACCTGGCGAACAAGGACCTGAAACGAGCGAATGAACTTGCCCCAGAGTGTTCCGAGATCGAAGCGCTCCTGGGAATGCTCGCCGACAAGCAGGGGGACGCGGTCAAGGCTGTCGCGCATTTCCGCAAAGCCGTCGAGCAGCGCCCCGATGACTTGCCGAGCGTGTTCGCGCTTGCCGAGATGATCAGCAAAAAACGCAGCGCCGACAGCGAAGCCGAGTATCAACGGCTCATGGAGCAGATTCTGAAAGCTCAGCCGAACAATCTACCGGTGCTGGTGAAGCGAGGCGGCGCAGCCCTTCGCCGCAAGGACCAGGCGGCGTATGACGACACGCTAGCCCGGTTCGATCGCCTGGCGCCGACGTGGAAGCCCGAGACGCGCGAGAAACTCGACGTGCTGCGCAAGACGCCGACCGATAGGGTGAGCGATGCGCTGGAGGCTCTGGTATTCTTCGACAACATGCTGCGAGCTGAACACGGCTACGCGCGTGATAGCCTGGCGGTGAATCCGCGCGCGGGCGAGAGCTTGCAGCGTTTCCTTCGGCTCGAACCGGCGCGGGCGACGCCGGCGTCGCCGGATCGAGCACTTTCGTTCAAGATCGAGAAGCTGCCGTCGCCGCAGGAAACGTGGTCGGCGCTCCGTCCGCTCTGGCTTATCAATGAGAGGCAGCACCAGGCCTTGACCCAGGACGCCAGTCGCGGCGGGATCGAATCGCGCCCGGCGGAGGTGTTCCAGGCAGCCTTGCTTGTCGCTCATGCCGACGCGGTTCGGCGGCTCGACGCCGACGCGCCTACTTTCGCGTTTCCGGGGGGCGCCAAGAAGACGGCCCCGTCGTCCGCCGGCATCCTGACGATCGACTGGGACAACGATTTCCTGACCGACCTCGTTCTCGCCGGCGCTGGGGGCATTCGTTTTTGGCAACAAAAACCGGCCGGCGCGTTCGTTGACGTGACCGCCAAGACGACGGTCAAAGCTGACATCGTCAACGGCGACTACTTCGGCGCGTGGGCGGCGGACATCGACCTGGACGGCGACCTCGATATCATCGCGGCGCGCCGGTCCGGTTCGCCCGTGGTGCTGCGAAACAACCGCGACGGCACGTTTCAGGCGATGGAGCTTTTCCCGAGCGTCAAGGACGCTCGCGCCTTCGTGTGGGCGGACCTGGATAACGATGGCGCCGCCGACGCTGTGTTTCTCGACGCCGCCGGCAAGTTGCATGTCTTCGCCAATGACCGGTCCGGGCAGTTCAGCCCATGGAAGCTGCCGGGTGATATTGGCATGTTCATCGCGATCACCGCTGCCGATGTCAACGGCGACGGCGTGTTTGATCTCATCGGCCTGCGCGCCAACGGGACGCTGGTGCGCATTTCGGATCAGGACAAACGCCGCGCGTGGCAAGTCGTCGAGCTGGCGCGCGGGCCGGCGCTCGACGACGCCGTTGGCTCCGTCGCAGTCCTTGCCGACGATCTCGACAACAACGGCGCGATCGATCTCCTGATCGCGAGCCCGAAAAGCACGCACGTCTGTCTTGCGGACGATGCCGGGAAGTTCGAGTTGCTGCCGATGGCGCTCCCGCTGCAAGTCACTTTCGTGCGCGATGTCAACGGCGATGGCCGACTCGATCTCGTCGGTTTGTCGCCCGAGGGCAAGCCGATGCGCGCGATCAACGAAGGAAGGACGAAGTATCACTGGCAGACCGTTTGGCCTTTGGCGAATCCGAAAGTCGGCGACAACCGCATCAACACGTTCGCGATCGGCGGCGAAGTCGAGGTGCGCTCTGGGCCGCTCGTGCAGAAGCAGTTGATCCACGGCCCGGTAGTCCACTTCGGTCTGGGCGAGCAGCCGGCCATCGATGTCGCCCGCATCATTTGGCCCAATGGCGCGCCGCAATGGGAATTCGAACTCGCCGCCGACCGCATCATCACCGCCGCCCAGCGCCTCACCGGCTCTTGCCCATTCCTGTTCACGTTCGATGGCGCCGGCATGCGCTTCGCCGGCGACTTCATGTGGGGCACCCCGCTCGGCATGTACGTCAATGGCCAAAACATCGGCGACTTCCCGCAGACCACCGAATGGCTCAAGATTCCCGGCGATGCGCTCATTCCCAAGGACGGCTATTTCGACATCCGCGTTCAGGCCAACTTGTGGGAAACCGACTACTTCGATCAGCTCGCCCTTGTCGTTGTCGATCACCCGCCGAACACCGAGATTCACGTGGACGAACGGTTTTTCCTGACTCCGCCCGAGATCGCGAAAAAAGGCGATCCTGCCCTGACAACGATGCGCGTCACCACGCCCGTCAAACCGGTCGCCAAGGCATGGGACCATCACGGCAAAGACGCAACGGCCGAGGTGCGGGCGCTCGACGGCGTCTATCTCGATCGCGCCGGCCGCGGCCGCTTCCAGGGCATCACGCAGGATCACTGGATCGAAATCGACCTCGGCGACGATGCTCCGGCCGACGGCCCGGTCCTGCTGGTCGCGCGCGGCTGGTTGCATCCGACCAATAGCTCGATCAACGTCGCAATTGCTCAGGGCAAGCACTCCGCGCCGCGCCCGCTGTCAATCGAGATCCCCGACGGAAATGGAGGCTGGAAGGTTGCCGACCCCGCCCTCGGTTTCCCAGCGGGCAAGAACAAGACGATGCTCATTCGATTGGACGAGCTTGGCGAGCCGGGCGGCAGAAGCCCCCGGAGGAACATCCCTCGCCGCCTTCGCGTGCGCACCAACATGGAGATTTACTGGGATTTCATTGGCTATGCGACCGAACTCGACCCCAAGCTCGCCCGTCTGCATCGTCCCTCGATGACGGCGGCAGACCTACGCCCCGGCGGCATCCTGGAGATGACGCAGAAAAATGCCAGTTCCCCAGAAGTGCCGATCTATGATAAGGTGATACGTGATCGGCAAGAATGGCGCGACCTCACGGGATACTACACCCGCTTCGGCGATGTTCGCGAATTGCTGGCAAGAGTGGACGATCGCTATGTCATCATGAATGCCGGCGACGAGATCGCCCTTCGCTTCGCGGTTCCAGTGGCGCCGCCCGCCGGCTGGAAGCGCGATTTCATCTGGGAGTGCGATGGCTGGACCCGCGATGGCGATCTCAACACCAAATTCGGCAACAGCGTCCAGCCCTTGCCCATGCACGGCAAGCGCACCGACGCCCGCCCGCCCACTCGACTTGTGGACGACCCGGTGTACCGCCGATTCCCGCGCGATTGGCAGATGTTTCATACGCGCTACGTGACCGATTCGGAGTTCGCTCGCGGCTTGCGGCGATAGATGTCTCGTAGGGACAAGCTGCCAGCTTGTCCCGATTCTGCGGCAACAGGAGCCACGGGGACAAGCTAGCAGCTTGTCCCTACGATCACCATGTATGCCACTAAACAGACGCTGCTAATTCTCCTCTTTCTCGCATTCCTGGGCAGCGTCTACGTTTATCGCGAAATCTACTCCGATAAGCCGAATGGGAAACCGCTCGATCGCGATACCGCTTTGTCGCGCTATGGATTCCACCTTGAAGAAACTGCCAAATCGGTCGGCATCGAATTCACTCACGAAGCGCCGAAGCTCGATCCGAAGCTCGACCACATTATGCCGATCGTCGCCGCCATGGGCGCGTCGGTTTCGGTCGTCGACTTCGATCGCGACGGCTGGGCCGATCTCTACGTCGTGAGTAGCGGCCGCGGCAGCAAGAATCGCCTCTATCGCAACAAGGGCGTCGACAAGGACGGCATACCGCTCGGCTTCGAAGACGTCGCCGACAGGCTCGGCATCGCCGACCTCAATCGCCCCAGCGACGGCGCGTGCATGGGCGCCGTCTGGGGCGACTTCGACAATGACGGCTACGAAGACCTGCTCGTCTATCGCTGGGGCAGGATCGATCTCTTTCGCAACGACCAGGGCAAGGGCTTCACGCGAGTCACCGATCAGGCGAACCTGCCCAAGTGGATGAACGCCGGCAACGCCATCTGGCTCGACTTCGACGGCGATGGGCTGCTCGACCTTTTTATCGGCGGCTACTGGGCCGACGACGTCGACCTGTGGAACCTCAAGACAACTCGCATCATGCCCGAGAGCTTTCAGTTCGCCAACAACGGCGGACGCAAATACCTCTTGCGCAATCGCGGCTTCGACAAAGAAGGCAAGTGGCTCGGCTTCGAGGACGTCGCCGAGAAGATGGGCGTTACCAGCACGCGCTGGGTCCTCGCCGCCGCCGCCGCCGACCTGTGCGGAACAGGCTATCCCGATCTCGTGTTGGCAATCGATTACGGCATCAACGAATTTTACGTCAATGAAGCCGGCAAGAAGTTCATCGATCGCAGCAAGCAGACGCGCGTCGGCGATCGGCCCAAGAGCGGCATGAGCGTGAGCTTCGGCGACATCAGCAACAAGGGCCGATTTTGCATCTACACCACCAACATCACCGAACCGGGCGAAATCCTCCAACACAATAACCTCTGGGTTCCCGAGCCAGGCCGAACCGGCGACGCGCTGCGCTACACCAACCTGGCCGAGAGCGTCGGCGTCGCCAAGGGCGGCTGGAGCTGGGGCGCTCAGTTCGGCGATCTCAATAACGATGGCAAGCTCGACCTGTTCCTGACCAACGGCTACGTCTCCGCCGACCGCAACCGCAGCTACTGGTACGATTACTCGATCATCGCCGGCGCTAACTCGGAGATCATCGCCGACGCCGTGCGCTGGCCGGCGATGAAAGGGGCCAGTCTGTCGGGCTATCAGCCGTCGTGCCTGTGGCTCAACGGCGGCGGGAAGTTCGACGATGTCGCAGCGGCGGTCGGAGCCAACACGACCTACGATGGCCGAGCCGTCGTGTTGGTCGATTTGTGGAATCGCGGCGTGCTCGACGTCGTCGTCGCCAATCAGAAGGGGCCGCTTCAGGTCTTCCAAAACACGGTCCACAAAGACAACGCCTGGATTCAATTCGAACTGACGGGGACCAAAAGCAACAAGAGCGCCATCGGCGCTCAGGTCAAGCTGTACTGGAACGACGCCGTGCAGATTCAGGATGTCTCCGGCGGCAGCGGATATGCATCACAGAATCCACGTCGCTTGCACTTCGGGCTCGGCAAGGAACCCCGCGTGGAGCGAGCGGAGATACGCTGGCCATCGGGGCGAACGCAGACGATCGCGGCGCCGGAGATTCGCAAGGTGCATCGCATTACGGAGGCGCCATGAGCACGACCGACGCCGCCTCCACTCCGTCTGCTGGCGCCTGCGCGCCGCCCGCCGAAAAAGGGCCGGATGCGCCGAAGAAACAATCGGCGTTCCAACAAGTCAAACCGTTCTTGGCCCCCCTTTTGATCACGTGCATCCTTGCGGGCGGACAATATCACTACGGCATTCTGGAGACTGCCGACGAGGGCTTTCGCATCTCCGGGACTGCCGTCGCCATCGTCAGCAGCATTCTCTTTGAGATCGTCGTCGGCTGGCTGGTCACCGGCGCGGTACCGCACTTGGCAAGTGCGTACATCACCGGCATCAGCGTCGGCATCCTCTTGCGCTCCAACGAGCTGTTCTACTACGCCATTTGCAGCCTGCTCTCGAACGCGTCCAAATACGCCATCCGCGTCAACGATCGGCATCTGTTCAACCCGTCGAATCTTGGCGTCAGCTTGCTGCTTCTCATTGCGCCCAATGAGGTCGCGCCCTTGAGCCTGCAATGGGGCAACGACATCTGGGTGCCGATCATCATCCTGTGCCTGGGGAGCGTCATTCTCTTTACGCTGGGACGCCTGCACATCACGGCCACCTACGTAGCGGCGTTCGCGGTTTTGTCCGTGGTGCGTTCGATCGTCATCGACAATCCCCTCGCCACGGAGCTTGGCGTCTTGACAGCGCCGAGTTATTTGCTGTTCATCCATTTCATGATTACCGATCCGAAGACAACGCCGCGAACGATGGCCCGACAAATCGCGGTGACGATCGTGGTTGCCGTGGTTGAGACTGTGCTGCGTCTTTGCCGCAATTCGCACGCGCCGTATTATGCGCTGTTCATCGTCTTCCCGATCGCGAACCTGGTGGAGATCTGGTGGGACGGCCGGGAAGAGCCGCCGGATTCGCCGGCCCCCAATGCGAGCGAATCGCCCGCGAAATGAGTAGATTAACGTTTAGCCGCTCGTCCATGGCGAGTGCGGAATCGACGCTCGTCATAGGCGAGCGGCTAGACAACCGGGTTCGACGATGCCGACCGCCATCGACAACGTGTTCGCCTCGCTCGACCGCCTCGACGGGCCTCTCTCTCTGCCGATCTTGCTCGATTGGCTTGGCGACATGCGGCTCACGCTGGACGATCTGGCGGCATACTTGATTTTTCGGCCCGAGCGCTATGTACGTAATCTCCTCCATGTCGGGCTGGCGTATCAAGCGTTGCTGTTGTGCTGGCGCAACGGGCAACGCAGTCCGATTCACAATCACCGCGGCTCCAACTGTGGCGTCAAGGTCTTGCGCGGCGTCGCCACCGAAACCCTTTTTGCCCGAGCGGCGAACGGCTTGATGTTCGCCACCCACTCGCGCGATCTGCCCGCCGGACATACCTGCGCGAGCGCCGATGAGAATGTGCATCAGATTTCGAACCTGCAGGCGGGCGGCGCCGACCTGGTGACGCTGCACGTGTACTCGCCGCCACTGTTACGCATGGACATGTTCTCGCTCGACACGCCTGCCGTCACGGAATGGGACGATCCGATCAACGACCCGTTCCTGCACGGCGGCGGGATCTGATGATACTTTGTTTGTTAACGTTTAGCGCTCGTAGCGCGCCATGCGAGTTCTAAACGTAAGCGGGGGGATACGGCAAATGCAAAAACTCCTCCTTGGCCTATTATCCCTCACGGCAATCGGCCTCGGCGTCTATCTCGGCGCCCAACCGCAGACCGGTCCCGCCAAGGTTCGCATCCGTCTTGTCGATGCAGGGACCGGCAAAGGCGTCGTCGGCATGGTCCGCGTCTTGACCGCGGACAAGAAACACGTCGAGTTGGCCGGCCTTTACGATCGCATGACCGGACTGGTAAAGGACAATCCCGGCGTGCACTGGTACCTCGTCCCGGCCGGCGGCGCCGAGGTTGCGCTGCCGCGCGTGATGTTGCGATTTGAAGCCGTATGCGGAGTGGAAAGCCATAGCGTCGGCATGAACGTCGACCTAGGCGGCAAGACGCCGGACGCGATCACGCTGGAAATGCCAATGCTCTTCCACGCCGACAAGCTGGGCCTCGTGGCGGGCAACACGCATCTGCACCTGAAGAACATGTCGCTCGAACAGTCCGACGCATATCTACGCAACATCCCAGCCGCCGATGGGCTGCGCGTCATGTTCATCTCCTACCTGGAGCGCGACAAGGACGATCGCAGCTACATCACCAACAAGTATCCGATCGGTGATCTGGCGAAGCTCAACGCAACCGGTGTCGTTTTCAACAACGGCGAGGAGCATCGGCACAACTTCAAGGACTATGGCGAAGGCTATGGCCATGTGATGTTCCTGGGCATCAAAGACCTCGTCAAGCCGGTCAGCATCGGTCGGGGCATCATGAATGCCGGCTTCGATGATCCCGCTCTGCGCCCAGGCATCGACAACGCCAAGAAGCAAGGCGGCACCATCATCTGGTGCCACAATACCAATGGCTACGAAGATGTACCTAGTGCGATCTCCGGCCGGCTTGACGCCATCAACGTCTTCGACGGCAGCCGAACCGGCAAGTTCGAGGACAACTATTATCGCTACCTCAACATCGGCTTGCGCATGCCGATCAGCACCGGCACCGACTGGTTCATGTACGACTGGTCGCGGGTGTATGCCGAACTTCTCCCATCCAGCAATGAAGGCAAACCCAAATTGACCATCGCTTCTTGGCTTGACGCCGTCAAAGCCGGCCGATGCCAGGCGACCAACGGTCCGCTGTTGTCGCTATCGGTCGATGGCAAGACGCTGGGCGATGTCATCGACCTCAAGGAACCGAAAACCGTCAAGATCACGGCGTCGGCCATCGGTCGCCATCCGCCGCAGAGGCTGCAATTGATTCGCAACGGCAAGGTGATCAAAACGCAGCTCGCCGCCGAAAAGAACTCAACGCGCATCGACCTGACGCATCAGGTCCGCGTCGATGAGCCGGCCTGGTTTGCCGTGCGCATCGAGAGCGACGCCAAGAACGAGTTCGGCCGAACAATCTACGCCCACACGTCGCCGATCTATGCCGACTTCCAGGGCAAGCGTGTCTTCGACGTCGATTCGGCGGTTGCGCTTCTGAAGCAGGTCGAGGACGGCCGAGCGATCATCGCGGACCAGGCCCGATTCAGCAGCCCCGCCGCTGGCAAGACGCTGCTCCAGATTTACGATGATGCCGCCCAGACCTTGCGCGAACGTGTCAATAACCGAAAGTAGGGTGCGTGAATCGCACCGTGAGGCCGAAGGTGCGATTCACGCACCCTCCAGCGCAATCACGGCCCGTACAATGTCTCGACCATGAACATCGGCGTCATCGGCGGCGGCGTCTCCGGCATCCGAGCGGCACTCACGCTCGCCCGCGCCGGATACCGCGTGACGCTCTTCGAGAAAAATAAGCACCTCGGCGGCCGCGTGTTTTCCTTCCTTACCCCCGACTTCGGCGAAGTCGATATCGGCCAGCACATCTGGCTCCGCTGCTGCACCGCGATCGAACAACTCCTGGCCGACCTGGCGGTTCCCGATGAATGGATCTTTCGTCAGGACCGCGTGGCCATGACGTACCGCTATCCCGACGGCGACGTGCGAATACTGGCAGCGAATTGGCTTCCGGGCAGCCTGTCGCTTTTGCCGATGCTCTGGGGCGCTCGCTTGGGTTGGCTCGACACGCTCAAGTATCTTTGGAGCAGCCTGCGCGCTCGGTTTTACTTCGACTCGACGCTGGAAACGCTCGACAACATCACGATGGCGCAATGGCTCCACGACCAAGGACAGCCGGCCGCGGCGATCGAGCTGTTCTGGGAGCCGTTCATCGTCGGTGTCTGCAACGCCCGGCTCGACAAGGTGTCCGCTCGGCACGGTCTGTTTGCGATGCGCGAATCGCTGTTCCGATCAGGTTACGCGTCGGCGATTTGCTTTCTGCGTCGGCCGCTTTCCGCAGTCTTCGATGGTCACGCTCGCAAGGTGCTGGCTCAATCCGGGGTCGATGTTAGGACCGGCGCTGCGATCAACCAGATCATGCCCGGAACACCGGTGACGGTGTGCGACAACGTCGGCCGGCAGCACGATTTCGACAAAGTGATCCTCGCGCTGCCATTAAAGCGTATGCGCATGTTGCTGCCGCAAGCAAATTTGCCAGAAGCGCCGGGAGAAGGAGCAATCGCCGGCCTGTTGCTCAAGTTCGCCCAGCCGGTCATGGACGAGATGTTCTTTTCGGCCGTTGGTAGTCTGGTGCAGGTCGTTTTCAACAAGACGGCAATCTGGCAGAAACCGTCCGAGGATGGCTCGCAAATCGTCGAGGTGGTGATTTCGGCAGCGGAGCGTGAGGCGAAGCTGGGCGTCGAACGGGTGAGCGGCGAGCTGTTACCGGAGTTGGCCAAGCTGTTGCCTCGCGTCGCTTCGACGCCATTGCTAGCCAAGCGGCTCTTAGTGCATGCGACGGCGACGTTCCATGTGCAGCCCGGCGGTGAAGCGAGACGCCTGCCGATCGCTCGGCCGGACCTTGCGAACATCCTTTTCGCCGGAGATTATGCGATGACAGGCTGGCCGTCGACGATGGAGTCGGGGATCCGCGCCGGCGAATCGGCGGCGCGGGTGATCCTGGAGGGAACGACGTGACTTCGCTTGCGATCCAGGCTCTGCATGTCATGGTTCGCGTGCGATTTTGCCGAGACGTTTCAACGTGGCGGTGGCGAGCTTGCCGACGGCTGAGTCCTTGGTCAGCGCTTCGACGGCGGGGATCGCTTCTTTGGCAGCCGGGCCGATGTCGCCAAGCGTTTCGAGCACTTGCGGCCGGAGGGCGGAGCGATTGTCGAGCAGATGGACCAGCGTGTGCACGGCGACCTTGGCATCGGGACCGATTTCGCCGATCGCCTTCAGCACAATCTTGCTGCGATCGTCGTCCGGCGCGAAGCTGGGCGACTTCGGATCGTGCAAGCCCTTCAGGACATTGGACAGGCCGGTCGCACCGTCGGAGCCACACTTCTTGAACGTGGCCAGCATCTCGGCTTCCGCGTCCCAGTGACGGTTCTTGACCATGAACGCCGTGAGCTCCGGCAACACCGGCGCAGCCTCTTTGCCCAAACCGGCGATCGCATGAATGACGACAATCGCGTCCAGTGCGTCCGCATTCTTCAACAGCTTGCTGAACACGGGCGCGGCCGACGCGCCCATCTGGCCGAGCAACTTCAAGGCAACTGTGCGCGTCTTCTCCGGCGAGCCTTTTTCGGTCAACTTCGTGAGCGTGGGCAGCGATTTTTTCGAGGGTGGGCCGAACTTGTCAAGTTCATCCGCGGCCGTTTCCGCGACTGATTCGTCCGAATCGCTCATCGCTTTCAGGAGGCCATTGAAAGCGGCGTCTGTTTTCACACCGGTGCGCGACAGTGCGTAGACCGCCTTGGCGCGAACGCGCGGGTCGCTGTCGCCCAACACGGTGACGAGATCGTCCGCAGCGGGCGCAGCGTCCGGGCCGATCAATGCCAGCGACAACGCGGCATAGTACCGAACATTGGCGTCCGCGCTCTTGAGCAACCCCCGCACGGGATCAACCGCCTTGGCCCCAATCTTGCCGAGCGTTTCCGCCGCCTGCATGCGGATGTATTCGTCGTCTGTCGTGAAGCAAGCGATAATGCGCGGAATCTCGCCAGCGGCCCGCTCGCCTTGTTCCTGCGCCTTGATAAGCTCATCCTCGCTCATCGGCTCTGCTTTCTTGGTGTCCGCTTGCTGCCGCTCGACGACATACTTGACGGCAAAAAAGCCCGCGATGCCGACGATCACGAAGATCCCCAGCACCATGCCGACAATGACGATGCCGACGATGTGTTTGGCCCCGCCATCCTGCTTCGGTTGCGTATCCATGTGGTGTGCTCGCTAAAGAAATGAACTACCGCAGGGACAAGCTGCCAGCTTGTCCCTACGAAAA
The DNA here is from genome assembly GCA_016872605.1 of Planctomycetota bacterium. Taxonomy (GTDB): domain Bacteria; phylum Planctomycetota; class Planctomycetia; order Gemmatales; family Gemmataceae; genus SIAQ01. Next base: position 8,103 of record VGZI01000092.1, on the reverse strand, counting down.
TCGGCTCAATTCGGACAATCGGAACGGTCGATATTCACGATACATGCCGCGCGGGCTAATGGCGATCATCTTCCAGAGAAATCTGGAAGTCCGCCTCCAACGCCTGCGCCATCAACCGACTCAGCCCGATGCCTTGCCCGGCGTCGGCATGCGTCCTGCGCCACGCGGGACAATACGTTGCATCGAACTCGCGAAAGACACACGCCAGGACCTTGTCGTCCTCGTACCAATTGGGGTGCTCAATGCCCGGGAACACGCGCAACTTGGCATTCGGACCGACGTTGGTCCACGGCACGAAGCGAACCTTCGACTTCATCGCCTTCGACAGCAGGTCGCCGTGCTCGGACAGGAAGTAGATCATGGTGTCGCCGGCCGACCAGTAGTGCCTGAGCTTGACCTCCTTGGGCACGTGATTGGACCCGACGGCGCTGCCCAGAGTAATGACGATGTCAAAGCGATATGGTTTGGTCGCCTTGGCAAGATCGGGATACTGGTGAAGGTTGTGAGCAAGATGAGCCATGGTCATGCCGATCTGTCCGCCGGCGCTGTGGCCGATCCAAACGAGTTCGTCGTTCGAGGTGACGCCCTGAGCCTGAAGCGCCTTGTGAAGGCGAACATAAGCATCGTGGGAGGCGCGCGACTTCGGATCGGTCGCGTCGAGGTAGATGACGAGCCCCCCCATGGGGACCATCTCCTGCCAGCTCGCGGTTGGAAATGGGCTGTCGAGATGGACGAGATCGCGAGCCGCGATCCCTCGCTTTTGGAGAATCTCCTTGAGCGTTCGAGCCGCGTGATCCTTGTCCTTGGGTGCGAGGATGACGTGCATGCCCGAATGCAGGACGAACACCCGGCGTTTGGTCTGCGCGTCGGCCGATGAGGTCGCAAAGAGGAAACCGCCGACAAGGAGGATGCAAAACCGGATGGACATGATTACACTCGCCGACTTCGTTTAGCGTTCGCATTGCGCCACGCGATGACGGCATCAATCTACGAATATCGCCAGAGCGAGAGCAGATCTCCCGCCGCGTGCTCGAACCGCGCGCCGACCTGGTCCGTGAAGTGATTCCGCCAATCTCCGGCCACGCCTTTGCGATGATGCGATGCGCGATCTTCCTGGCCGCGCTTCCGGCCGCTGAGCGCTTCGAAGCGATAGGATCGCAGGAGCGCGTCAAGCTCATCGACTGGAACACGAATGTCGCAGTGAGCTAACAACTCGGCGAACCTCGACCGCGAATCGGCGCCGGTAAGGTCTTCGTAACGTGTCAAGAGGACGCTGCCGTCCTTGACGTCCGCGTCAATCCACGAGCGCATGGCGGCGAACAGCCCGAACTCTTCGAGATAGTCGATGCAGTAAAGCAACCCGTCCGCCTCCGACAAACGGCCAAGGTCTTCGCGCACGCGGCCCAAGTCGCCCATCAGCGGATGCGAGTAGCGACTCGAGAAGTACCACGAGACGAGCACATCACGCGGATCGCGCATGACGAAGAACGCCTTGTAACTCGCCGGCTTCGGGATGCTCGCGAACCCGTCGAAATCAACATAGACCGTCGTCGCGATCGTTGATTCGGGAAATGCTGAATCGAATCGGCGTTGCGTGAGCGGCCGGGGATCGTGTTGCCCGGGCAGATCGTCTTGGTAGCGGTATGGCCGCAAGCCGGACCAGCGGAAAATGCGTGGGTCAGCAAGGATCGCGCGAATCCATTGGCTGGCGCATTTTTGCACCGTGCAGTGATAGACGTTGTCGTGGATGGATCGATGCTCGACCCCATCACGGCGAAGCAACGCCCTGAGCCAGGTCGGAATCCAACGCGTCATGGCGCCCTGGAGCATCGGCCATCCTTGTACGACCGCACAGCGCCTTTTGTAGGGTGCGTGCAACGCACCGTTCGCGGTCGTCGTCGACCAGGACGGTGCGTTGCACGCACCCTACAATACCGGCGATTGGTGCATGGTCATTGAGAGTTCATATCCACACTTCGCCAGCGTCGCACTTGCATCGCGCAGGAACGCCTCCAACACCTCCGCCGGCATTTCGTCTTTGTAACTGCCACATTGGCCGCGGCGCATGAAAAACTGATCCTTCGGCCACGAGGCGTGCGAGCCGTTTGCCCAGCCGGGTTGGTTGATCTCTTTTTGCCGCATCTTCGCGAAGGTCGTTTTGGCAGCGATTTCTTGCAATCGTCCCGGTTTCGGCTCGATGTCGACGAACGCGCAAAATCGTTCGAGCTGGCCGACGGTGTCAACGAGCAGATCCTCATAACGGACGACGATCATCTCGGCTCGATGCGGATTCGCAAGCCAGCTCTCGACGTGCTCGGACCATCGGCCCTGGCCGGACCATTTTTCGACATCGCGCACAAACTCCAGGAAATCCAGGTCCGGATGCCGGCACACGCGGATGTAGTGCAGAAACGACACCATCGCATCGCGGCCATCGCGCAACAGATATACGACGCGCCGATGCTCGGGCGCCGGCAAATCGTGCGACTTGAAAAACGTCGGCGTGCTGAATCGCTTGTAGTAGTGCAGCGCATGAACGTCTGGCACGAGTTCCTGGACGACGGAGTCAGGCGTTGCTTCCGGATCGATGCCATAGACGATTGCGGACGCCAGGTACTGAAACCAGGTGTTGCCCGACTTCGGATAGCTGACGATGAAGATGTCTTCGGGCACCGATTCGCGGATGGAGGTAAAGCCGGCCGGCGTAGCCGTGGGCAGAAATCGCTTCAGCAGCGATTTGATCGGCCCCAGGAATAGTGATCGCACGGTCGTCATGGATGGTTCCTTCCATACCTCGCACCAGGGTAAGGAAAAACGCCGATCCAGGTCAAGGGGGAATGGAGAAGCCCAGGGGTTCGGAGTACCTCAACCCTGGGCTTTGCGGCAAAGCGAATTCATGAGCAAGAACTGGTCCGCCCAGTAGTAATGATCGAGCAGTCCATCGGTCGGCCGGCCCAAGATGTGATAGGCGATGTAGAGCGCCTCGATCGACGCCAGGCCGTTATCCGGATCGTCGCCCCGTTTCGACACGCGCGGGTACGCCGTCTTCCAGCCGTGCAGTGACCGGGGTGACACTTCGGCGAAGTCGGCGATCATTCGTCCCGCCGAGCGCCAACTGCCATCCAGCAACAAGATGCCGCGCTCCCGGTCCGCCGTCGATAGCTCCGGACCGTCGGCGGCGAGGCGGATGTAATTGTCCAGTGGGGGCAGATCGAGCGCCGGATAACCGATGATGCGCAGGTCCGACCGCCCATTCAGAGGCAAAATCGAGCACTTCTTCGGGTTCTCCCGCGGATGCCGAACGATAATCGTGATCGGATAACTGTCCATGGCGCCCATCGACTGGGTAAGGGGGGTTGTCTAGTCGATTATAATGGAAGTGGAGACAACATTTCGCCGCTTGCGTCGTCGCTCGCTCTGCTACGCCGCAAGCGGCAAAGAAAAGGAGACGCCATATGCATCTGGAGATCACCTATTGCTCGCAGTGAAACTACGAGCCAAAAGCCGTCAGTTTGACGATGAAGCTTTTGAGCGAGTACAAGCAGAAAATCAAGGACCTCAAGCTTATTCCGTCGGGCGGCGGGTGCTTCGAGGTCAAGGTCAACGGCGACTTGCTCTATTCGAAGCTCAAGACCGGCCAATTCCCGGACGAGCAAGCGATGCTCGAAGCCGTCGGCAAACGGTTGTAAGATGAAGAAGCCCAGGGGCGAGGTACTCCGAGCCTCTGGGATCTCAGAGAATTCGGATCCCAGAGGCTCGGAGTACCTCGCCCCTGGGCTTCTTTGTTTTTGAGGCCACCATGTGGTTTTGGGGCGGCAAAAAACGGCTGATCGACTACGCCTCCTGTGCTGGCTGAGCGGGGAAGCTCCCGCCGCAGGGGATTGCTCAGGTCCTGAGCAACTTGCCGAAGGTCGTTGATCCGAACGTGCTCGTCGGTACCGAGACGCACGATGATGCCGGCGTGTATCGTCTGACCGAGGACATTGCGCTCGTGCAGACGATCGACTTCTTTCCGCCGGTGGTCGACGACGCGTATCGTTACGGCCAAATCGCCGCCGCCAATTCGCTAAGCGATGTTTATGCGATGGGCGGCGTGCCAAAGACCGGGCTCAATCTGGTCGGCTACCCCGACGATCAGGACCCCGAGATGACTTGGCTGGGCGACATCTTGAAGGGCGGCGCCGAGCGGTTCGCCAAGGCCGGCGCCGTCATCCTCGGCGGACACACCGTGCGCGATGCCGAGATCAAGTTCGGCTACGCGGTCACCGGGCTCGTCCATCCGCAGAGAATCTTCACCAACGCCAACGCCAAACCGGGGGACCAGCTGATCCTGACCAAGCCGCTCGGCACCGGGTTTGTCACGACCGCTCACAAGCGCGGCGACGCGCCGGATGACCTGTTCGAATCCGTCTGCCAAAGCATGATTCAGCTCAACGACATCGGCCGGGATGTGATGATCGAGTTCGGCGCCCATTCCGCGACCGACGTCACCGGCTTCGGCCTGGCCGGCCATGCTCTGGAGATGGCGCTTGGCAGCAAGGCGACGATCGTGCTCCATCTGTCGAAGCTGCCGATCTTCGCCGGCGTCGAAGCGTTCGCCTGCAAGCCGTACTTAACCCGGGCGAGCGCTACCAATGCGGCCTATGTCGAAAGCGAGTTGGCGAAGGAAGGCCGGCTCGACCCGGTCCGGCTGGAGATCTTCTACGATGCCCAGACCTCAGGCGGGATGCTGATTAGTTTGCCCGCCGACAAAGCCGACGCCGCAGTCGCCGCGGCAAAGGCACGCGGAGCGACCGCGACATGCGTGGTCGGCGAAGTGGTGGCGCGTGGAGCGAAGGCGATTGTGCTGCGACAGTGATTCGCCGCTTGCGGCTTAGCGCTCACCGCGAACGCAAAGCCGCAAGCGGCGCACGATCAGAACTCGACAAACACTGCCGGATAATGCGTGAGGTCGAGCCGTTCCTCGGAGGGCACCAGGCGAATGCCCCACTGTTGCATGGCCAGGGCGCCGAACAGAACCTCGATGGGCCGTTCGTCCTCGTCTTTGCCGATCTCGTCGATGACGAGCGCGTGCGTCGAAATCTTGTGGCCCTCATTGTCGGCATTGAGTGCCGCCCCTTGGTGTGTTTTCTTGGTACCGCCGCCGAGCGCTGACTTGAAAGCCTTTGGCAGCTTGAATGTCACAAGATGGGACGCCACTGCCGGCGTGACGTACGTATTCCGCGCTCCCGAATCAAACAGGGTCCAGAACTTCTTCCCGTTGACCTTGATGTCTTGGCGAATGCGACCCATGTCCGACCCTCCACGACGCCGATTCATGTCCTCTCAATGGCGACGATTCGCGCGGGAAAATCGATCCGGAGCAGATGGTGCCGCAGCGTGCGCGTACCAATCAGGATTTCGTCGCCGTCCACAAAGGTCGCTTCGGCTCGGACCGTTTGGCCATCGAAAGGGAAATCGACGAGAAAAAGATTCTCCTCGATCCGTTGATTTGCCGCCAATAGAGACGCCGCTCGGCCAACAAACTGAGGGTTTACAAACGGGCGGACGCGTTCAGGCAGTTCCAGTTCGCCGTTGAATCCGGTGTCAATGATCGCAGGCCAGACCTGCCCGCCGAGCCCTATCTCGATCACTGGGACGCCAGCCGTGCTGATCGTGCCGCTTATCAACGATGACCGCCCTTACGGTAATACGTTTCGGAACCCACGCGGATGAAAAACAACGGTGCGGCACTTCCGCCCGCGTCGCGTTGGGCGATCACATCCTGGATCGAGTCGCCAAACCAGATGGCGCCGCTAATCGGCTCGATTCCGGCAGTTTGGCCGATTTTCCCCGACAGATCATGGCGTCGCTGGTACTCCGACCATATCTGTTGGGCTCGTGCCGAATCGGCGTCAGTCCACTGAACCATGGTCGTCTCGATTCTCCACCGCGATTGGCATCGCCAACGATAAGAAAATCGGGGTGACAGGATTTGAACCTGCGACTTCGTGGTCCCAAACCACGCGCTCTAGCCAAGCTGAGCTACACCCCGCTGGTCGCGCTCGCCGGAAGCGAGCGGCTAAGCACTAACGCATTCTACTTGATCAAGCGAAACGAGTCCAGGAAGACCCCGACGTCCTTCTCCTTGCTGGCGAAGACCGGGCCGCCGCCGAGGACCATCACCTGAAACAGGCGATTCTCGACCAGGTAGATCCGCATGCGGGCGATGACCTCGCCGTCTTTTTCGATCATGATTTCGCGTCCCGGGTGCTTGCCGTCGAGTTTGATCGATCTAGCTTCACCCCGGAGTTTGCCGCGCGACTTCTCGATGGCCCCTTTGCATGCCTGCTCGAGGCGTTTGTCCTCGTCTTCGGGCTTGGCGTCGGCTTTTGCGTAGTCGGTGTAGCTGACGACAAACGACGAATCGAGCCGACCCTCCGCAATCCAAATCGTGACGCGCAACTCTCCCTTGGCGGTCTTGACCTGCTGCTCTTTTTTCACCGGCGTTCCCGGCATCGCGACAGCGAATCGACCCTCAGGTGTCTCGTGGAGTTTCCAATTCGGCGGCACGTTGTCCTGGGCGGCGCCAAGAATCAACGGCAATGTCAAGACTACCGGGCCTATCATGACGGACGCCCTCCGCGTGGATAGGGTTCACGAAGCCCAGGGGCGAGGTGCTCCGAGCCCCTGCGATCCCGGAGGTTCGGAGTACCTCACCTTCGGGCATCTCGAAAAAAAAACGCTGGGGAGGATGGTCTCCCCAGCGTTTATTGTATCGCCTGTCTTCGTTTAGCGCCCGCCCGGCGCCATGCGGGCGCTAAACAGGCCATGCGGGCGCTAAACAGATTAGGGTCACTTCCGAAGCACTTCCAGCAGTCGTTCGAAGTCATCGTTGCTCTCGAAGCTCAGGACGAACTGCCCTTTGTCCTTGGCGCGAAGGCGGATCTCGACCTGCGTGGCGAGCTTCTGCCGTAGTTCACTTTCGATGCCGAGGACGTGAGCCGTTTTTTCGACCTGTGTCTCGGCAGCCGGTTCCTCATGGGCCGGCTCGTCGCGTGGGCCGTCCTTTTCTTCGCGGACGAGGGCTTCTGTCGCCTTGACGCTCAGGCCCATGGCGACGACTTGCTTGAACAAGGCGACCTGGCGATCCTTGCTCTTGACCCCCTTGAGCAGCTTGGCGTGGGCCTCGCTGATTTGGTTGAGTCGGATGCCGTCCTGCACCTCGGGAGCGAGTTCGAGCAGGTTGATGAGGTTGGTGATCGTCGAGCGGGCCAGGCCGAGCCGTTGGGCGAGCTGATCGTGGTTGAGCTTGAAGCGATCGAGATAGTCCTTGAAGCCGAGCGCTTTTTCGATCGGGTTGAGATCGGTGCGTTGGATGTTTTCGATGAGGGTCGCTTCGTAGGCTTCTTGATCGTTGAGATCGACGATGCGTATGGGAATCGTCTCCAGGCCGGCGTCATGGGCGGCGCGCAGCCGGCGTTCACCGGCCACCAGCTGGTACTTGTCGCCATGGTGCCGAACAACAATCGGCTGCAAGATGCCATGCGACTTGACGCTGGCGCAGAGGGATGCCAACTCTTCGTCGTCGAAGGTTTTGCGGGGTTGATGCGGGCTCGGGACGATCAGGTCGAGCGGAACCTGGGTGGCGTTGTCCGCCAGCGAGGTGTTGCCGCCGAGCAGGGCGTCCAGGCCTCGGCCAAGACGTTTCTTCTCCATGGTTGCCTCCGGTCCGGTTTGCCCCTCGTCCATGAGGGGTTCTCTGTTCCTGGCGCGACTGTAACATGGGCGGACCGCGGTTACAAGGTCGGTAGTAAAGCGGTTAGAAGCCAGGGTGCACGACATGGTTTGCAAACGGCACGGGAGGGTGAGGCTCCTGCCGAGCCGCGAGCCCGCGAAATACTCGATTTCGGACGAGTATCCTGTCGCTTCCGGCTCGGCAGGAGCCTCGCCCTCCCAAAGCAGGCCACGCAGACCATGTCGTGCACCCTGGAAGCTAAGGGCAGAGGTACTCCGAAACCCTGGGATACGAGAGAAGATGGGAATGTTCCGCGCGGAACATTCTTCCTGCCTGCCGCCAATGTTCCGCGCGGAACATGCGCCAAGGTCGCCCTATTCCTGGCC
>VGZI01000091.1 GCA_016872605.1 Planctomycetota bacterium | reverse complement strand
TCACGCCAATGCCTGGATCGACGGATCGACGCGAAGAAAATCATGGAGCAAGAAATGGCCGTCTGGGAGCAGAGCCGCAACGAAGCTTGCACGCGCATCAATTGGCGATTCACCACCGCCAATGCCCCCATCAAGCTCAAGCGGCTCTACCCCTCATTCGAGATGTGACAGAGTACTAGCGATTCAGCAAGACTTTGATGGATCGCTGGTGGAAAAACTGTGTTGGTCGGTCCGCATGCAATTGGCCGTTACGACGTTGTTGGCGGGCACCACATTCACCAACAAGAGGCCAGAACACCCTACGGAACGGCCTATGATGCCGGTGCGGCGATCGCAGTCGCGGAAGGTACAGTTGTGCATCGCGGAGAGGATCCGAGCGTCTCTGCCCGACAGTTGACCTTGAATTCGCGCTTTAGACGTGCGCAGGCGGGAAACGACGCGAGCCGTTGGATTCTCCGTCAATGCGACCGTCTGTGCGGACGGCACGTCGGAAGCGGCTAGAGGCGGAACAGCCGGCGGCGTCAGAGCCGTCACCGGCATGTCCGCTTTCGTCTCCGCGGTCGCCGTGCTTGGCGTCGATCCGACGATGCTCTCCAACAACCCGCCGCCGTCCCTCTGCCGGCTCATTTGCCAAAGCAGCAACCGGGCCGACGAGTTTACGATGATGCTCAAAAGTAACAACACCAAGCCCAATTCCACGAGTGCCGACTCGTAGAGCGTGTAGTCGGCTTCCAGCAATTCGTTGGAATCGTGCCGAGGAGGACAATCGATGTGGCTGCTACATGCCTGATGGACTGGCCGCAGAATAGCCGCAAAATCGGTTGATCGCGTCAGCCAGCAATGCAAAAGGGCTTACGCCTATTTGGCGTAAACCCTATTCTGTCAATGAGTGCCGAAGAGAGGACTCGAACCTCCATTCCCTAGCGGGAACCAGCTCCTGACGCTGGCTACGGAATTTTGAGTATACGCGGACGAAGCGTCGATCTACAATGCAAACAATGAACCCGATGTGAGTTACAACTGATGTAACCCTTCGCCTGCATTGTACGCATGTTGCCTTTGTGCGGGCAGTGCGTCCTCCGCCGGCCGCCGTTTGGGGCAGTATTCGTCGGGTAACAAGAGCGTTGTCAGGCTTCGGTCTGCCTCCAGCGTTGAACAGTCCGGGCTCGAATCGCCGACGCAGCTACTTCATGTCTCGGCGAGCACCATTTCGCAATGAAGCCAGACCGTCCTTGAGCGCTTGCTGGTAGAGCCATAGGTCGCCGCCGTAGGCGAGAATGCGGAATCCTTGCTGGAGGAGAGTCTGTCCCATCGGGATTGATGTTGCCATGAACCCGGCCGATTTGCCATGGCGGCGGGCGGCGTCAAGGACGGACTGGACTGCCTGGACATAGCGCGGATGGTCGAATTGGCCAGGGAGGCCCATCGAATTGGTAAGGTCGTTATGGCCAATCCAAAGCACGTCGATGCCTGGTACAGCCGCTATGGCTTCCAGGTTTTCGATGCCCCGTGCCGTCTCGATTTGGGCGATAAGCAAGATCTCTTCGTTTGCCGAACGCATTTTGGCGATCGCGTCGCCGGGTTGGTAATCATCGTGGGCCACGCCGAAGGCGGCGCCGCGGCGGCCAAGAGGGGGATACCTGGCGGATTGCACGATCAAGTTGGCCTGTTCGGCACTTTCCACCATCGGCACCATCACGCCGCGCGCTCCCATGTCCAGCACGCGTGCCACGAAGTGATACTCCGTGGCCGGAATGCGCACCATGGGGACAGGGTGAGGCTCGCGGCACGTCGCCATCAACATGCGGATGGTCTCCATGGTCCAGCCGGTGTGCTCCATGTCGAAAATAACGAACTCGGCGCCCGCTGCCCCGGCGAGACGCGCGATTCCCGTCGTGGCGAACTCGAACACCATGTGCCCGAGCGCGGTGTGGCCATCGCGCAGCTTTTTCTTGACCGGATTGACAATCATGTTTTGCTTTCCTTACCAACAATGAACCGCAATTTGCTCTGAAACAAGGGGCTATCGAGGACCTCGCGATTGACAACGTTGGCAGGTATGCGGCCAAGAGCAAGATCGCAAATACTCTGACAGGCGCTGACGCCGTTGCCGAGAAAACACTCGTCGGTCCAACACAGCGCATGCGGAGCGACGATGACGTTCTCCAGTTTCAAAATGGGGTCGTCGGGGTCCATGGGTTCCTTCTCGAAGACATCGAGACCGGCCCCCTGGATGCGCCGTTCTTGAAGCATCCGGGTCAGGGCCGCCTGATCGACAATCGGTCCACGCGCGACGTTGATGAGATACGCGGTCGGCTTCATCCGATTCAGCCGCTCGGCGTTGATGAGATTGCGTGTGGAGGGTGTCAACGCGCAGCAAATGCAAACGAAGTCCGCCAAGCCTAGCAAGTCGTCGAGTTCTAGCAGTTCAACACCCTGCGAGGCGGCCTCGGCAGGTTTGGCGTATGGATCGAACGCCACGCGCCGGAGGCCAAATGGCTCCGCAAGCCTCGCCAGTTCGCGACCGATGTTGCCAAAGCCAACGATGCCGAGAGTTCGCCCCGTCAACCCCATCCCGATGTGATGGAGTTTCTCCGCCCACCGTCCGGCACGTGTCAGGCGATCCTTGATGAGCAATTTATGGCTCAACGCAAGGATGAAAGTCAGGGCGGAAGCAGCGACAGGCCGGCGCACGCCGTCGGGGGTGATCGTCAGCATGACGCCATACCGGGTGCAGGCCTCGACATCCACATTGTCGTAGCCCACGCCGAAGCGAGCGATGAGCGTCAAACGATCGGCGCCATCGAGCGTTGCAGCCGTCACCTGTGGTCCCAAGAGCAACAGCGCTTCGTGGTCGCGCACCTGATCCGGACGCAGCTCGGGCGTTCTTTCTGCGAGATATTCCCACGCAATGCCGGCATCGTCGAGCCGTTGAAGGCCGATGTCGCCGAAGCCGGGACTGCCGTCGGGATTGAGAAAATCACGTGTCAAACAGACGCGCATCCGTGGAGCCACCAGATCACCCGCGGCGAGGAGAGAGTAGGTTTTGTTTTCCGATCTCGAGATGCTCCTGCACGCGGCGAACGGCCAGTTCGGCATCTCCGTGAATGACTGCATCCGCGATAGCGCAGTGCTCGGCGTAGCCTGCCTTCAAACGTGCCGGATTGTACTCGTGAACCCGCAAGATCACCCGATGAATTCGTTCACGTGACTGTTCCATGACCTTTAGAATTTCTTGATTGCCGAGAAACCGGCAGAACAGGATATGGAACTCGGTGTCAAGCCGGACCGAGTCTTGAACGTTCATCTGCCGCAGGCATGCCTTCTGGGCCTTCAGGTTTGCTTCGAGACGGGAAATCTGTTCGACGGTCAGGCGTCCTGATACGGCACGTGCCACAAACGTTTCCAGGGCCAGGCGAATCTCGAACTGATCGGCGATTTCGTGGACGGACAGGGCGCGAACGACAATCCCCTGCTGCGGCGACGTCGTAACGAACCCTTCCGCCTCCAACTTCTCCAGCGCGGCACGGATCGGCGTCTTGCTCATCGCCAGCCAGCCTGCGATTTGGCGCTCGGAGAGAAAAGTCCCTGGTTCGAGGTCGCCGCGCAGGATTCTATCTTTCAGTGCCGAGTAGGCTTGATCCTTGAGGAGATTGCGGGACGGGAAACCGTTCGCGCCAGAGTTTTCGGCGACGAGGATCGGACTGCCGCCGTTGCTTTTTCTTGACATAGTGCTCTCTTGTTTTGTTCCTGTTGCAAAGATTGATGGTTGACATCTTACTGAGATCTCAGTACGATGTCAACGATCTCGCAACGAATTGCCTGAATGAGCTTTGTGCCTAAAAAAGAGGCCAGGGCGGAAATCATGAACTTACTTTCAACTCCACGAATCAACATTTCAACCTGGATCGCGCTGGCCGGGTGCTTGATATTTGTTTCGTCGTCGCGCGGCAGTAACGTGCCTGGTCCAGACGGGATCGAGTTTTTCGAAAAACGCGTTCGGCCCGTGCTGGTCGAGCATTGTTACAGTTGCCACAGTTCCAGCGCCAAGAAGATCAAGGGGAAGCTGCGACTGGATTCCCGGCAAGCGAGTCTCCTGGGAGGCGTTTCCGGACCCGCCATTGTTCCGGGCCATCCGGCGGAAAGCTTGTTGATCAAGGCGGTCCGTTACGACAAGGATCTGCGCATGCCGCCCAAGGGGAAGTTGACGGCAACGCAGATCGCCGATCTGGAAACATGGATCAAAATGGGCGCTCCCGATCCGCGCGACGCCAAGCTTGCGACGGAACAGCCCAAGGCGTACATCGACATCGCGGAAGGAAAAAAGTTCTGGGCGTTTCAGTCCGTCAAGTCGCCGTCGCCGCCCCGTGTGAAGGATACGGTCTGGCCGATCCATGACGTCGATCGCTTCATCCTGGCCAAACTCGAAGCGAAAGGCCTCAAGCCGGTTCGTCTGGCGGATCGGCGATCGCTGCTGCGTCGCGCCACCTATGATCTGACCGGCCTGCCTCCAACTCCCGAGGAAATCGCCGCCTTTCTGAAGGACGAGACACCGGAAGCTTTTGCGAAGGTTGTCGATCGTCTCCTGGCTTCCCCGGCCTACGGCGAGCGCTGGGGCCGGCACTGGCTGGACGTCGTCCGCTACGCCGACACCGCCGGCGACAACTCCGATTATCCCATTCCGCAGATGTATCGCTACCGCAATTGGGTCATCGCGGCTTTCAATCTAGACATGCCGTACGATCAATTCATTCACGCACAGATCGCTGGCGACTTGATGCCGGCGCGATCGGATCGTGAGCGTGCCGACCACATCATCGCCACGGGCTACCTGGCGAATTCGCGCCGCCATGGCTCCTACGAGGATGCTCGCTATCCCTGGCACCTTACCATCGAAGACACCATCGACAATCTCGGCAAGACATTTCTTGGTCTCACGATGGGGTGCGCCCGATGTCACGATCACAAATTCGACCCGCTTGGCGCGGAGGACTATTACGCCCTCTACGGATTCTTCTCCAGCACGCGTTATCCCTGGCCAGGCATCGAACTGGATCGGGCGCAGCACGATTTGATTCCGCTTGGTGGCTCGGGTGATCTCGAAAAGGCCATGATTAGTCGCCAGGCGAAACTTGCGGAATTTGACAAAGCGATCAAGAAACTGGAAGCCGACAAATCGCCGAAAGAAAAAATCCAGGCTGCCAAAAAGGATCGCGAGAAATTCGCCAAACAGCCACTACCCTTCGAACTGGCGTACGCAGTCGTGGATGGCAAGAACGAGCCCAAAAAGCGCATAGGTCAGGTAGGCGACGCACGCGTGCAACTCAAGGGGGAACCGGAATATCCGGGTAAACTCGTGCCACGCAGGTTTCCACTGGTGCTTGGCGGTCAGACCCTGGCTAAAGACGCGAAAGGGAGCGGCCGGCTGCAACTGGCGAACTGGCTGACCGACGCCGCCAATCCGTTGACTGCTCGTGTCATGGTCAATCGAATTTGGCAGTATCACTTCGGCCAGGGCATCGTGGCGACGCCGAACAATTTCGGTAAACAAGGCCGACTGCCCACCCATCCGGAGTTGCTTGACCACCTGGCAGCACAGTTTGTCGCGAACGGCTGGTCGATCAAGAACATGCACCGTCTCATCATGTTGTCTCGGGTTTACCAGCTTTCTTGCGACGATGACGACGCCAACCTCAAGAGTGACGCGAACAGCGAATTCCTTTGGCGATTCCCGCGCCGCCGCCTCGACGCGGAATCGATTCGTGATACGCTCCTGATGGTGAGCGGCAACCTTGATCCCAAGCCTGGCGGACCGCATCCTTTTCCGAATCCATCCGCCTGGGATTTCACGCAGCACAAGCCGTTCAAGGCCGTTTACGCCACCAATCGCCGCAGCGTCTACTTGATGACCCAACGAATCCAGCGTCATCCGTTCCTGGCCCTGTTCGACGGCCCTGATACGAACTCCAGCACGGATTCGCGAACGACGAGCACGACCCCATTGCAAGCACTCTTTCTGATGAACGATCCATTCGTCCACGAACAAGCGCGGAAGTTTGCGGCCCGGCTTCTGGCCGAGCAGCCGGACGAATCCAAGCGAATCGATCGTGCGTTTCAACTCACGTTCGGCCGGCCTCCGACCGACTCGGAAGCGAAACAGACGCGCGACTATCTGACTCAGGTGGTGGACAAAATACGCACGTCCGGATTGGCCGCTGACCAACATCGGCTTCGGGCCTGGGAAAGCCTCGCCCGCGTGTTGTTCATGAGCAATGAGTTCGTCTACGTGAACTGATGAGGAAGCACGAATGACCCCATCCACCGGCATTTCGCGGCGTGAAGTCCTTCGTTCGATGGTCGGCGGATCGATGCTTTTGCCCGCCATTCTTGCCGAGCTGATGGCGGAAGAGGATTCCGGTCGGCCGTCGGCCGATCCTCTCGCGCCGAGAGAGCCGCACTTTCCGCCAAAGGCCCGCCGGGTGATCTTTCTTTTCTCCACCGGCGGCGTGTCGCACATGGACACCTTCGATTACAAGCCGACGCTGTTCCGGGCTGATGGCCGAATGACCGGCGCCGGAGGAGGTCTATCGCTTGAACCGCGGCCCCTGCTGAGGCCACGCTGGGCGTTTCGCCGCGGCGGCCAGTGCGGTACGCTCGTTAGCGATATCTTTCCGCATCTCCGCGAACAGATGGACGACATCTGTCTGATCAACTCGATGACGACCGACAACAACGAGCACTTTCAGGCCACTCTGGCGATTCATACCGGCTCGTTCTTCCAGGCACGCCCGAGTTTCGGTTCGTGGCTGAGTTACGGGCTTGGCACCGTGAATCGCAATCTGCCTTCTTTCGTCGTCTTCGCGCCGGCGCTGCCTTATGCCGGCGCGCAGGTGTTCGCCAACGATTTTCTGCCTGCCTATCATCAGGGTACGCGGGTGGTGCCCGGCCCGGAGCCGATTCCCAACTTGCGTCGCCCCGCGGTTGCAGGTGAGCCATCAGGCTTGCAGCAAATGGAATTGGGATTGGCCGGCGTCTTCAACCAGGCCCATCTCCAACGCAACGGTCAGGCCTCGGATCTCGCCGCACGGATTCGCACATTCGAAACCGCCTTCCAGATGCAGACCGAGGCGCCCGAGGCATTCGATATTTCGCGCGAAACCAGCGAAACGCTCCGCCTTTACGGCCTCGATCGCGGCGATACCCAGAGCTTCGCCTGGCAGTGCCTGATGGCACGCCGCCTGGCCGAACGTGGTGTCCGCTTCATCGAGTTGATCGATTCCGGTTCGTCGGGCAACTGGGATTCCCATTCGGACATGGGCCAGCATGAACCGTTGGCCCGCAAGATCGACCGTCCGATCGCCGGCCTGTTGCGCGACTTGAAGCGGCGCGGGATGCTCGAGGATACACTCGTCGTCTGGACAACCGAGTTTGGCCGCACACCTGGGCAGGATGGCGCTCGCGGCCGCGGTCATCACCCGGCCGTTTTCTCGTCCTGGCTGGCTGGCGCCGGCGTCAAGGCGGGCATCGTTCACGGAAGCTCCGACCCCATCGGCGCCACCGTGGCCGAGAACCCCGTACACATCCACGACTTCCACGCCACGCTCTTGCACCTGCTAGGGTTCGACCACGCACGGCTCACCTATCGCCATGCCGGCCGCGATTTTCGCTTGACCGACGTGCGCGGCGAGGTCGTTCACGGAATCCTGCAATGATCCAGCCATGATTCCGGCGAGCATCATTCGCTGCGCCGTGAATGGATGACCGCGATTGTGCGGGAATGGTGGTTTCGTTCCGTTGGCCAACGCCGACGCTGCCATCGACACCATCGAAGAGTATGAGCGACTCCAGCGGCGCGCCCCGCAGGATCGGCAGATAGACCGAGCGATGGAAGTCTCGTTGATCGGGGGGTGAGTCGAGAACCGCGCCGGCCGCATACCCTTCGCCATAGGTCGCGACCATTGAGCCAACCGGCGGCGTCAAATTGAGCTTGCCGGCCGTGAACAGCATCGCATCGCGGATTGCCTCGGCGTCCAACCGCCGCGGCGCCATCCGCCATACCAGCGTGTTGTCCGGGTCGGCTTCGAAATTCTTCGCGTCCGTGGTCGAGGCCAGCTGATACGCCCGACTGAGCACCAGCCGACGGATCAACTTCTTGGTGGACCAGCCGTTTTCGACAAACGATGCCCCAAGGTAATCGAGCAACTCCGGTTGGCTCGGCTTCTCGCCGGACGCGCCGAAGTTGTCCGGCGTTGCCACCAGCCCGCGGCCGAGCAGGTGCGACCAGACGCGGTTGACGTACACCCGGGCTGTCAGCGGATTGTCTTTCGAGGCAATCCACTCGGCCAGTTCGAGCCGGCCGCTCCCCTTCGTCAGGGTTGGCGTCGGGCTACGGTGGACCACCTGGACGAATCCGCGCGAGACCACCGCGCCGGGCTTTTCCACCTCGCCTCGGATGTAAAGCGGCGAATCGGTCGGCGTGGCCTTGTCGCGGACGCCCATGGCCAGCAGCCTTGGCGTGCCATCCGCCTCTTAGACCGGAAGCTTCGCCTCCAGCGTGACGAGCCGAAGCCGGGTTTGCACAAACTCCAGCGTGGCGAACTTGCCGGCCTTCTGTAGCTCACGAAGCTGTTCGGTGGCCCGCTATCTGCTTATCAAGCTTCGCCCGTTCCCCGGACGTCAGGGGCGGGATGCCGGCGAGTAGGCCGCAACCATCTGGCAAAGAAAGCAACTTGCCCGGATTGTTGTTCTGGACCACCGGGATGGCGCCGGCGAAAACTTGGGTGCTGCGGAAGATGCCGGCGAGAGCGTAGTAGTCGGCTTGGGGGATGGGATCGAATTTGTGGTCATGACAGCGAGCACAGGCCACGGTGAGGCCCGAGAAATGCTTGCGTGGTCGCCTCGATCTGCTCATCGGCCACGTCCATCTGGAACTGCAGCTTGTTTTTTTCGATGTAGGATTTCGGCCCGACCACCAGGAACCCGGTGCCAATCTGCAACTCGGCCTGACGGCGGGGGTCGGTCGCGGGCAGCAGATTGCCGGCCAAATGCTCACGAATGAGCTGGTCGAACGGCTTGTCGGCGTTGAAGGCCGCCGACGGCCAGAATGAGTTGCAGCGGTTCATGCGAGCGCCAGATTTTGACACCTACGTTGGGCACGCCGACGCGTCCGAGCGTAATTTCTACGAAGAGTGGGGAGACGCGGAGAAGAAGTAGTTTGGCCGCGGCGAACTAGCCGCTTCAGCAGACGGCGGCCGCGATACCGGTTTATCGTGACACCAACGCTCTTAACGCGGCCGCCGCTGCTGAGCGAGTCGGTTACGGCCTCAAGGCCTTTCCCTTCTCCCACGAGAATGCCAACCGCTCCACACCGCTACCCCTCCCGTCCTCGCCATGGACCGGCGAACAGGGCTTGCTGGGTCACGAACAGCGCCCGCCTGTCACTCAACCACGACGATCGTGTTCGGTCTGGAAAAGCGCGTCTGGCCGGCTTCCTCGACCGTAACGAACAGCGAATGAATGCCGGGCCGCAAGGAGACCTCGAACGTCCACGGCGCCTCGGTGCGCTGGGCCAGGCGTTCATGGGCGTCCCAGAGTTCCACCTTGGCCGGTTTCAGCTTGGCGGCGACGCTGAGCTTGACGAACACGGGCTTGCCGGCGGAGTGGACGCTGAATTTCTGCTTGTCACCCAGGCCGGCTGGCTGTTCGAGCGCCACGTCGTTTGTGCCGGTGACAAAGGCTTGCCAGACCGCGGCGGTGCGCTGCGTCGGAAACCAGCAGGTCTGGTCGCGCGCGCCCTTGAAGTCTTTCCACGGAGCAATCGTCGGTCGGCGGCCATCTTTGCCCCAGGTGGAAGGATCGCCTAGCCAGCCCGCTTCGAGCGGAATCTCGGTCAGCTTGCCGGGTTTGGCAGCGTCGGGTTCTTTCGGAAAGCGCCGGCCGATCACGTCATCGAAGAAGACGAACGAGAGGTTGTTCGCGCGGGCGAACTCGTGACCCTTGCCCCATTGCACCGCGATCGCGTAGCGTGCGTCCTGTTTGCGTTCAACCGGCAGACGCGTGAGTAACTTGTTCATTTGGGAGCCGTCTTTCTCGCCGAAGACGGTCAACACGGGAATGCGGCGCGTGGCCTCCGAACTCGGTCCCACCTCGAGACAAACCGGCACGCTGGCCAGGGTTCGCTCCGGCATGAGTTCCGCGAGCTGCATGCTCATGCCGCCGCCGCGCGACATGCCGGTGAAACACAAGGGCATGTGTTCCAGCTCAGGATGACCGGTCTTTTTTGCCAGCTCAACCAGGCCTTTCGCCAGAAGTGTGAATTCTTCCTTCTTCACCGCGTCGAAATCGGTCTGCACGTAGGCGAATTTCCAGTACTTGCACGCTGCCTGCCAGTGCGCGCTGACGTTGTCTCCCTTGGAGAAGGGGTTGCACAACGCCCCGCGCACGGTCTTGACTCCTGCCGGGATCCAGACGCTGACGAAGACCTTGTCACGCGCGCCGCCGAGCACCGGATCGCGCGATCGTGGTGTCTTCAGCGTGTACTCGACGCGAGCGACCGTCCCGCTCGAACCTTCACCAGCGTTCGCCACGCCGGCAAGCAAGCCCAGGAGCAATGTGATCAGCGTTCGGTCTCTCATGAGGTTCTCCCATGGAAAGGAAACAGTCCGCTGCCATTCCATTTGATGAATTGCCAGCGCGAACATCTCATGTGTTTGGTATACTAAACCACGAAAGTGCATGCATAGACCGTGATTTTCGGAGAACCCATGGTAGTGACCCTGACCTTACAAGCCGAGTCGAGTGAAGGAAAACGCCTTTCCGATTCGGTTTACGAGACGATGCTCAGCGCGATCATTTCTGGTAAGCTCAAGCCCGGCACAATCGTCAGCGAAGTGGCCCTTTCCCGGCAGCTCAACGTCAGCCGAACCCCGGTACACGATGCCTTGCGCCAACTCGCCAAGGATGGATTGGTCCAGCAGCGTGCCAATCATCGCGCTGTGGTCGCGGAGTTCACGGCTGCGGACATCTACGATCTCTACCAGATGCGAAAGCTCCTCGAAGGCGAAGCCGCCCGGCTGGCAGCCAAGGGGATGGACCGCGCCACGCTGGCGCGGCTCCGCGAGACCGCGAACAGCCTGGCTGAAGACCGCGACAATCCGAAATGGGGCGCTCTCTGGGCGGACTTCGACGAGGACTTTCACAACGCTATCGCTGAGTCCAGCGGCAGTCCGCGCCTCTGCCAGGACATCGCTCGCTATCACCTCTTGCATCGCGGCTTCAACAAGCTCGGCACAACGCCCGAAGGCCTCGAACACGCTCTGGAAGAGCACGTTCGTATTCTCGACGCGATCGAAAAGCGCGATCCGAAAGAGGCTCAGCGTGCCATGGTCGATCATCTCCAGGAATGGCAGGCGTATTTCGTCCGCCATTTTCGCAAGAAATCGAGCGAATAAGCTCGGCCAGCCTGCGTTCGATTTTTTCGGAACTCCATGCACTTTTCGGTGTTTGATGGTACAATGGCCCCGCACGCCACCGTGGCCATGGTTCGCCTTTTTGGCCTTTTGTTAAAGGGTTTGGAGCATGTTTCGCCGGCCAGCTGCGCTATTCACGGTAGTCGTTGCCGGGCCTACGGTTGGGGCTGCGGATGACTCCCGCCTCAAGCCGGTTGGAATACGAGGAATACCATGAGAAATCCGCTTCTGATTCTGATGTTTGTTTCATCCTTCGTTCTCCATCCGTCTTCCTTCGCATTGGCCGGCCACACGCGCCCCGCGTATCTCGACGGCTGCCAGTCGATGGACGGCCGCTACGTCGTTACCGCCGAGCCGATCAAGGAGAAAGTCGGCAAGAAGGAAACCATCAAGTGGAAGTACCACTGGAAGGACACCAAGACCAAGGAAACGCATTCCGGATGGCTGACGGGGCCTCGCGGCCTGGGGCATTTCGACGTGACCTACGGTCACCTCTTCATGCCGCCCGGCGGCGAAACCTTCGCCCTCTGGCTTACTGCAAGCTGGGCGGAATGCGATGTGCCGCAGCCCAAGGGCGGCCAGGCAAAGTACAGTGAAGAACTCGCCAGGCATCCCGCCTTCGGTTCCCGGCTCACCATTTACAAGAAGACTGGCGAGATCGTGAAGAAGTACGACATGCGCGACATCCTGAAGCCCAACGAATGGGTCTACGTCAACTGGGTGCAGGGCAACATGTACTGGCTGATGGAGTATCCGGAGGTGATGAAGGGAGGCGAACCGCCACGCTGTGGCTGGCGCTATTACCGTATCAGTCCGGACTATTCGACTTTGGAGTTTGTCGTCGGCCCGAACTCCGACGCCGTGCACAAGATCAAATCGGAGCCCATCGAGGTTCAAAAGTATCGCCGCACGGTCCGCGTCGATTTGACGACAGGGGCATTCCTCGACCCCACGGCGAAAATCACGGATGTGAACAAGATTCCGATTCGGCCTTTCCGCGACGAATTGATCAAGCGCGGCGATGCCAAGGGATTCCAGGCGAGCCTCGATCCGCTGCGTGTGACGGGGAAGTTTATCGCGGCAGAGTTCAAGTAGACGATCCGCGAGCGGTTCCTTTGATAGGATGATGCTTGCGACTTTTCATAGGGGGCACCATGCTTTCGATTTTCGACCGCAGTTTCGAGAACACGCTAAGCCGTCGCGAATTCCTTCGCGTCGGTAGTCTTGCCCTCGGCGGGTTAACATTGCCCGGCCTGTTGGCGTCCCGCAGTGCGGCCAATCCGACAAGTCGCCGTGCTTTCAAAGACAAATCGGTCGTCATGTTGTTCTTGCAAGGCGGGCCGCCGCAGACCGAGACGTTCGATCCGAAGATGAACGCCGAGCAGCGAGTTCGGAGCATCACCGGTGAGGTGCAAACCTCACTGCCCGGCGCCACGTTCGGCGGCACCTTCCCCAAGCTCGCACGGCACGCACATCGCACCGCCGTCGTACGCAACTTCAGCGTGGGCCGCGGCGGACCGTCGCATGAGCGCGGCTACGAATTGGTCCTGGCGGGCGGTGAAACGATCGGCTCAACCATGGGCTCGATCTACGCCCGCGCCGCCGGCAGCACGCATCATCAGACCGGCATGCCGACGAACGCAATCATCCTCCCCGAAGCGATCGATCCGAACATCCAACTCGGCGGCCCCAGCGGCGCCTTCACGCTTCAGCAGACGTTGCGCTATCTCGCCAGCGCCGGCGGTCTGGGTACGCCGTACGCTCCGTTCAATCCGTCCGGCGGCGGGCAGCTTCTCAGCAACCTCCAGCTTCGCCTGTCCCGGCAGGAGTTCGAGGATCGGCGTCGCCTTTTGTCGCAGCTCGATTCGCTGCAGCGGCAGCTCGATGCGACCGGCGAACTAAACGGCGCCGACCAGTTCCAGCAGCAGGCCTACGAAGTCCTGATGCGCGGCGTCGCCCAGGCGTTTGATCTGAGGCGCGAGGATCCGCGCGTGATCGCGGCGTACGACACCAGCGCGATGGTCCCCATCAGTGACATCCGGCGGGGCGGCACTCGTTATCGCAACAACTTCAATCGCTCGACCAACCTCCTCGGTAAGCAAATGCTCATGGCCCGCCGGTTGTGCGAAGCCGGCTGCGGATTCGTCACGGTCGTCGATAGCTGCTGGGACTTCCACAACGATGGCAACAATCCGCCGGTGCAGGAAGGCTTCGATGTCCTCGGCCCGCAAGCGGACCATGCCATCAGTGCGTTTCTTGCAGACATCGAGGCACGCGGCCTGAGCGAGAAGATTCTTTTGATCGTCACCGCCGAATTCGGGCGCACTCGGCCCGACGCGCGCGGCGGCACCGGGCACTGGGGCGAGTTGTGTCCGCTCTTGTTGGCCGGCGGCGGCCTGCGCATGGGGCAGGTCATCGGCGCGTCCGATCGCTCGGGCCTGCGTGCATCTGGCGACCCGTACACGCCGCAACATCTGCTCGCCACGGTCATGCACACGTTGTTCGACATCGGCGAAATCCGTGTCCAGCCGGACCTGCCGCGCAATATCCTCGCGACCATCACGAACGGTCGGCCAATTTCTGAGTTGGTTTAATCATCTCCCTGTTTAGCGTTCGCACTACGCCATGCGAACGCTAAACAAAGAATTCGAGAAGCCACGATGCGTATTGCCTCCGCGATGCTGTTGACGTTGTTTGTCGCGTTTCCCGCCAACGCTCAATCGCCCGTCAGCTTCACCAACGAAGTCGTGCCGATCTTCTCGAAGCTCGGCTGCAACACCGGCGGCTGCCACGGCAAGCTGGAAGGGCAGAACGGCTTCAAAATGTCGCTGTTCGGCTTCGAGCCCGCGGAGGATTACGAATACATCGTGAAGGATGCGTTCGGCCGTCGCGTTTCGCCCGCAAACGCCGAAAGCAGCCTTCTCCTGCTGAAGGCCACCGGCCAAGTCTCGCACGGCGGCGGCGCCCGCATCTCCCTGGGGTCGCCAGAGTACCGTACGGTGGTCCGCTGGATCGAGCAAGGCGCTCAGCCTGCCCGCAAGAGCGATCCCGTCGTGGTGCGCATCGAAGTGTCTCCACGCGAACGCGTTTTCACGGGCAAGATCGAACAACAGCAGCTCGCGGTTTTCGCCCATTTCGGCGACGGCACCAAGAAAGATGTCACCAGCCTCACGCAATTCGAAACCAGTCAACAGCGCATCGCCGAGGTCTCCGCAAGCGGCCTTGTCACCAAGAACAGCGACCTCGGCAGTGCCGCGATCATGGTTCGTTATCAGACCTTCGTCGATGTGTTCCGCGCGACCGTTCCCTTCGGCGGCAAGGTGGCCAGTTTGCCGCCCGCGAAGAATTTCATCGACAAGCTTGTCTTCAAACAGTTGGAAACGCTCGGGCTGCCGCCGTCGGATGTGTGCGACGATGCAACCTTTTTGCGACGCGTGACGATTGACATCGCCGGCCGCTTGCCCACGAAATCGGAGGTAGAAACCTTCCGTGCGGACACGAGCGTCGATCGCCACGACAAGCTCGTCGATCGCTTGCTTGCGAGCAAGGATTACGCCGACTATTTCGCTCTCAAGTGGGGCGCCGTCCTGCGCAATCGCCGCAACGCCGCGACCGATAATCCAGCGCCGACCAAGGCGTTCCATGCCTGGATTCGCGATAGCCTGGCTCAGAACAAGCCTTTCGATCAATTTGTCGCCGAGATTCTGACAGTGACGGGCGCCGAAGGCACGAATCCTCCGGTGGTGTGGTATCGTGAGCTGCGCGAACCGGCCGCCCTGATGGAAGACACTGCCCAACTCTTTCTCGGCCAGCGTTTGCAATGCGCGAAGTGCCATCATCATCCGTTCGAGAAATGGACCCAGGGGGATTACTGGGGCCTGACAGCGTTCTTCAGCCAGACCGACGTGAAACTGCCGACGCCCGCCAAGAAAGGCAAGAAGGGGGAACCGCAGGTTGACGCGACCAAGTTCACCGCGGTCGCGCAGAAAAAAGGTCTGGCGACCGTCGTTCATCCGCGCACGAAAGAGACGCTGCGTCCGACGCCACTGGGCGGGCAGCCCATCGCGAATAGCGCCGACGTCGATCCCCGTAAAGCCCTGGCGAGCTGGCTTGCCGACAAGAGCAATCCGTTCTTCGCCCGCACCCTCGTCAACCGCTACTGGAAGCACTTCTTCCGCCGCGGCCTTGTCGATCCCGAAGACGACATGCGTCTGACCAATCCGGCCACGAACGATGAGTTGCTCAATGCATTGGCACAGCACTTCATCGAACACAATTACGACCTGAAGGACCTCGTTCGCACCCTCTGCACCTCGCAGGTTTATAGGCTGTCCAGCGTGCCGAACAAGCACAACGCTCCGGACACCCAGTACTTCTCACGGTTCTATCCGCGCCGCTTGAACGCCGAGGTTTTGTTGGATGCCATCGACGATGTAACCCTGGCGAAGACGATGTTCAAGGGAATGCCCGACGGCACGCGCGCGGTGCAATTGCCCGACAATCAGGTGGAGTCGTACTTCCTGAGCGTCTTCGGCCGGCCCGACGCCGCCAGCCCATGCGAATGCGAGCGCGGCTCCGATGCGAGTTTGGCGCAGGCGCTGCACCTGTTCAATTCGGAAGAGTTGCAGGAGAAGATCGCCGGGAGAGGCTCACCCCAGGCTGCCCAGAAACAGAAGGAAATGAAGGCAAAGAAGAATGCCCCGGCGCCTCCCGGTATCGCCGTCAAGAATGGCGGCACGCGCGTGGCCCAGCTCGTCAGCGACAAACGCCCGCACGAGCAGAAGCTCCGTGATCTGTACCTGGTCGCTTTCGCCCGCGAGCCCAGTGCGGCGGAGCGTGCCGCTCTGCTCGCGCACATCGACCGGCGTCCCGACGATTTGCAGGGAGCCTACGTTGCGATTATCTGGGCTATCCTGAACACCAAGGAATTTCAGTACAACCACTGAGCACCCAGGAAGCTCTCACGAATCGGCGACATCCATTTGCCAGAGGGAAGGCTTCGAAAGAGGACCACAGGTGGCAGTCAACGCGGGGGGGGCGGACCGGAGCAGGGAGCGCAGGCGGGAATAGGGTGCATCGGTCATCACCACCTGATCGGCGTTCCATTCGTCAGGCGGCTTGATAGTCTGTCCATCCGAGCGGCAAGTTGTCAAGCGATTGATGTGGCCGCAGGCTGATGAAATAGGTTCACTTATTGATAAAGCCGGCCGACTAGATCTCTAGCCCACTCCATACATGTCCTCGCCGCCGCTATCGCGGCACGACCTTCAACATCGCCCCACTTCCTTCGTCCAGCGGCACCTCGATCTGAATTCCTTTGTCAACCTTGGCAACGTCCATCTTGTTCCATCGGCCGGTCGCCCAATCCAGGCGCTCGGCCGTCGACATGCCGGTCATCGTCAGCTTCGCTTTCTTGGCAGCGAACGCATCACGATTCGCCACCAACAGGTACGTTGGCGCCTTCGCGTCGTTGTTCTTCGCCTTGAACACGCCGACGAACGTCTCCGGCCCTTCGATGTTGATCCACGAATCCGTCGTTGGCGCCTTGCATCCCGGTGGCAGCGGGGCGGTATGGTATACGGCGACACAACGGTTGTCGACAAAGATCGGCGCGCTGCCGTTAATGGCCGCGTTGAGTTTCTTGATCTCGTCCCCATACTTGTTCGGCTTGGGCACACCGCGGTCATCGCGGTTTTTCAGGTCGAAAATCGCGCCCCCCATGCGAAAACCTCGCACGCCATAAGCGAGGCTCGTGAACATAGTATGCCGCGTTTTGCGCATGTCTTCGGGCCGCACCTCGATGATCCGGCATACGGGCACATCGCCATTCTTGACCGATTCGTCACGAAGTTGCTCCAAGAACAAATACCGATAGGCCGGCCGGCGTTTGGCGTCCCAGTCATAGTGGTAGTACTCCATCGCCCGGCCTTTGACCGCGTTGCAGAACAGGTCCATGCCACCGAAATCGGAAGCCATCGTGAACATCGCCGGGTGCCGCGGATCGCCCGCGTAAGCCGCGTTCTCGATCGCCTCCCACCTGTTCCATTGCGATGGCTTGATCCGATCCGAACAATAGTAACAGAGCACGGTTTTGTCGTCCTTATACTTCACTGGAATCGTTCCTGCCTCATGGGCCCAAATGAACACGTAAGCCCGAAGCCCCGCTGCCTCGCACTCCTTGATTTGCCCCTCGGATGCCCCCGTCGCCCCGTAGCCCAGTTCCTTCAAGGCGATCGGAAACTTCTCGTCCTTTCCCCAGTTGTGCCCAACGTAGATTGACACCGCCCCCGGCCAATCGATCCCCTTCACCTTCTCCGCCGAGGTCAGGCGTTTTGGCTCCTGATGCAAATCCGCCCGTGGAGACTCCCCTTCGTTGCGCACGGCAATCTTGACCGTCCAAGGCCCACTCGCCCCGCTCGGCCCAAAGTACATCTCAACATGATATTTCCCAGGCGGCAATCCCTTCTCGTAAATGTTCCGCGGCCGCCGAAAGCTCGGGTTCGACGACCCAAACGCGACTTCCTTTACTTTCCCTTCCGCATCGATCGACCGCAGCTTTTTGAACTCCGCCGCCTCCGCGACGAGCGAAAAATCGAACTCCTTCCCGCCGGCGACTTCAAACACGAACGCATCGACGTCGTCGACGTTGTCGATGCCGTGCCCCTTGATGACGTACACGCCTCGCTCCGTCATCCGCACGGCCGGTTTGTCAGTGTACTTCGCTTGACCGAAGTCGCCGTCTTTCTTCTCATCGTAAACGACTTTCTCGGGCGCCGCGTCTTTCTGTTGGGCGAAAAGTATCGAAGACGAAGCAAGGATAGCAGCGACGGCTAACAGGTAAGATTTCATCGGACGACTCAAAGTAGGGGGAAAAAGTGTGTCACGTCGGCGGAAGCGTTCTTTTTGAGTTATAGCTTCGTTTCGCGTGGCGACAAGTGGCTCGTTTGTGGGTCATCTTGAATGGGCCGAGGCGGTCCCAGGGTTTTGAACGCGGTGACGATCACCGACGATCTGCCGTAGCGGAAGTCGCTAAGACTCCCGTTCCTGCCGCAAGGGGCCGCCCGTGAGTGCTAACAGCCCAAGATTTGGACACGGACCAAAAGCTCCCAGATCCATTGAAGCATGTTCGACTCACGATTGATCAAAGCGCTACGCACGAAAAAAGCGAACTGGCTTCTCCGCTTACTTCGTGTGCGGCTCTTCATGCGCGAAACACGTGCTCGTTGACGACCTTGCCCATCACGTCGTGATGCTGCACGGTTACGGCGCCGCGTTTGTCGGCGCGGCGGTAAGCGACCGACAGGAAGCCGCCGCGGACGCGGTGGAAGCGATGAATCTTCTTGTTCTCGCCCGGCGTGCCGCCGGCGTGCCGGTCGCTGGCGCAGCCGGTGCAGAACTCGTGCAGGCCCGTGTCCGGATGCACCGAGTGATATTGCCAGTGGCGGTCGCCGTTGATCCAGAAGAATCGATCGGGCACGTTCTTCTGAAACCAGCGGCGCAGTTCGTTCCCCTCCGTGCGAAACGCGGCGTTCGAATGATTGTCCGCCTTGTTGACGCGGTCCGGCCCGACGATCGGATTGGGGCAGATGACGATCTTGAACTCCGCCTGGCTGGCGCGAAGCGTGTCGAAAAGCCATTGCTTCTGGTCCTTGCCAAGGATCGTCTTGTTGGGCCCGTCTTTCATGTTGTTGGGCGAACGAAAATCGCGCGTCTCGAGAAACCACACCTGCAACCCACGGCCCCAGCGCTGGGTGCGATATGTGCGTTCCCCCATCGGAATCTGCTCGCGGAAGATCGACAACCCCTGGGCAAACGTCAGCGGATCGACGCGATCGTTTTTGCCGGTCGGCCAGCAGTCGTCTTGCAGGCAATCGTGATCGTCCTTTTCGAAGTAACCTGGCACCTGCAAATGGAACGCGACGTGCCTCGGCAAGCTGTGCATGCGATGCCAGTGATAGCGCGCCATCTCGACGCCGGTCGCGTAAAGGATGTCGCTGTCGTAATAGACATTGTCTCCGGTGTGCACGAAGAAGCGCGGCCGGAGCGCTGCCATCGCAGGGTAAATGTGGAAGCCGTCATCGTGATCGAGGCTGCGAAAAGCGGAGCAACTGATGACGGTGAACGTGACGTCCTCATACCGATCGGGCGCCGGCGCCGTTTGAAAGCTGCCGCGCAGCGCCGCATGCGCGGGCTTGCCGTTCGGCCCAGTCGTCTCGGCGGCGTAGTGATACGTCGTATTGGCTTGCAATTCGGTGAGGCGGAACTGATGCGAAAAGTCGGTGCGGGCCGTGACGTCGACCCAGTCGGTCATCTTCGCGCCTTTGAGGTCAGCGTTCGTGCTGAAGCGGACACGCACGCGCCCGGCGGCGCCGGGGCAGGCACCGCGCAGGTCCTCGATGCGGACGTCCTTGGGCCGCACGATCGGCTTGCCGCGCGGGAAGTCCTTGCCCTTGACGTTCGGCCCTGCGCTAGCCGTGAGGCGCATCCAGACGATCGCGGAAGTGTCGGTAACCTCGCCGACCTTGACACCGGTCGCCTGGCGCGACGCGGGATCGGGCTGTGCGGCGAACAAGTGCGGCGCGGCTAATGCACCCGTCGCGGCGAGCGAGCCGGCCAGAAACTTGCGGCGTGAGAGTGGTTTCGCCATCGGAGTACTCCATGGTGTCGATGAAAAGGCTACCGCGTGCCGGCGCCGAAGGCCAGACTGATTTTGAAAGAGCCGCGCACGAAGTAAGCGGCCGGGCGACAGCGTGCCGCGAATGCGATTCATCCACTCTGCAAGCACTCCCGCTCCGCCGCTAACTTCGTGCGCGGCTCTTTGGAAGCTAACTTCGTGCGCGGCTCTTTGCAATGATTATGGTTTTCAAATCGCAGTGTCGCCGACTACATGAAAGCCATGTTTGACACGCGGTGTATCATCGGGATCGGCGCTGTCCTTCTCGCCGCCACCTCTGGTCAGGCCGGCGAGCGAATCGATTTTGGCCGCGACATCGCGCCGATCTTCGCCAAGCATTGTGTGCGCAGTCACGATGGCCGGGAGAACGAACAGCAGCAAGGTTAACAGTCGCATGAGTGTGTTTCTTGGAACGCCCTTGAAGGAGACGATGCATGCACTCGCCGGACTTTAACCTTTGAGTCGGCCGCGCAGCGTCATGTGCAGGTGATTCTTACCAGCCGTTTGCCAATCGCACACGATCGCATCGCTGCCGATGCGCCAGTTACCTTTTCCTCCATCCAGGTGAGATTTGGTAAGCTCGCCCCAGATGGCGAGACGAAGGTTCTCGACGCCGCCATCGCGTTTAACGATTTCATCCACGACCTTGCGCCGATCCGCGGAGAAGACATCAAGCCGTTTCGCGAACAAGCTCGCAGCAAGCTTGCGCGATTTCTCGTTGAGGTCAGCGATACGCACGCCGGCCTTGCCCATCGCGCTGCCGGAGCCTGCCGACGCTCCTTTGGCGCTGTCCTGGATTTTCTTGAGTTCTTCGGGCGTCAGGGATGCGTACAGCTCGATCGCGATTTTCTCTTCCGCTTCCCAAAGCGTTTTGGCGGGATTGCCGCCCAGCAAGATCGGCCCAAACTCGTTCGCCTTGGCGTCGCCAAACTCGGCGAACAAGAGCGTGAGATGGTGCATGCCGATGCGCCAGGCAAAGGGATTTTTCTCGGAGGGTACGCCAAAGAACGTGAGGTAGCGGCTTCCTTCCGGCGTTTCCTTGGTGACCTCCAGGCAGCGCTGGGCGCCATACTCAGAGGTCATCGCCTTGACCACATCGACGATCAACGCTTTCTGGTCTGCAGTCAATTTGGTGTAGGGAATGCCGGGCCGTTTCGAGGCGGGGAAGACTTCCTTGTAACGTTCCTTGTCGCCGAGGTCGAGGACGGCGAGTTTCTTTTGCTCATCCGTCAAGCTCTGAAACAGCTTGATGGCACTGGCCCGCACCGCTTCGTCGGCCGCATCCACCGGCGTGGGCCTCGACAGGAACACGGCGGCGCCCAACAGGATAACGCTCAAGCCCAAGACAAGAACCTTCTTCATGGCAGGACTCCGAAATGGGCAACCACTCTGGATTCAATGCACTGCAACTTGCATGCAATTCTTTTGTTCCATACTATGACAAACACCGCTGCCCGCCATGTGTTTCGCCTCGATTTTGGTAAACCTCCCTGGAAGCCACACCATGTCAAACCGCGTTTGTAAGGTTATGTCGCTTGCACTCGCCCTGCACGCCGTCGTCGCCAATACGTCTTCGGCTCAAGAAGTCCCACCCACTGAGAAAGAGGCGGGCTTCGTCTCCATGTTCAACGGGAAGGACCTCAGCGGCTGGATGTACCTTGGAAAAGGTACTGGCACCTTCTCGGTCAAGGATGGGGCGATTCACTACAAGGGCGGGGGCGGCTGGCTGTGTTACACCGCCAAGGAGTACACCGACTTTGAGTTGCGCTGTGAATTCCAGCTCATCAAGAAGGGAGGTGACGGCGGCATCTTCTTTCGCGCTTCCAAAGATTCTCCAGGCGGCGGCTGGCCCAGCAAACGCTATGAACTTCAAGTCAAGGACTACGCCGAGCAAGGCCGACTCTGGGGGTTACCTTACAAGCTCGACAAGGACAAAGTCGCCACTGCCCGCAAGAAGCTGGGTGAATGGGAAGCGTATCGCCTCATCGTGATTGGCGATAACGTTCAGGTCTACCTCAACGATGTCCTGGTCAACTCATCCGACGGCGCCAAGCGGAGAGAGCCCGGCTATCTTGGCCTGCAAGCTGAGGGAGGCGAACAGGCGTTTCGCAACCTTCGCGTCCGGATCGAGTCATCATCGGGACGGCAAACGCTCACCGTTCGCGCCTTGACCAAACCGGGCGTCGCCGTGATGGACCTGCGGCGCATCGTTCTGAAGTCGGCGTCGTGAGGTCAGAGGCCAGAGCGAACCGCGAATCTGACCTCTGGCCTCAGCCTGCTTCAACCGCCGCCGCAGCTGCCGCAATCGCAAGAGTTGTCGTTCCTCTTTGGCCTCCAAGAGCAGCGTGATGAGCTCGGTGACACGGAAGAAACGGACTTTGCGGCCCTGGGCACAGGCAGCCATCGCAGGGTAAATGTGGAAGCCGTCGTCGTGATCGAGGCTGCGAAAAGCGGAGCAACTGATGACGGTGAACGTAACGTCCTCATACCGATCGGGCGCCGGCGCCGTCTGAAAGCTGCCGCGCAGCGCCGCATGCGCGGGCTTGCCGTTCCGCCCAGTCGTCTCGGCGGCGTAGTGATACGTCGTATTGGCTTGCAATTCGGTGAGGCGGAACTGCTTCTCGATCTGGGCCTTCTGGGGCACGCGTTCACGATCGGCCTTGTCATGGAGCATGACGATATGATCGGCCTCGAAGCCGGTCTTGAGCAGGGCCTTCTTGAAGTCCTCCATCTCCTCGATGGTGTAGGGAAGGTCCTTGAGCCGCGTGTTGTTATACTTGGAGCAGACGATGAGGAAGGCGTACTTCTCGCCGCGGCCGGTCTGGCAATAGACAAACGACGCTGCCAGGCTGCCGATCAGAAAAATGCCGAAGATGCTGCGGGACATGATCAGTCTCCAAGATGGAGCGCATGATTTCATGGGCGAAGCCAGGGGTTCTTGCTGCTGGTGACCGAGGAGGTTTCCTGAGTTTGCGTCAGGCTCACGTCGCTGACCGTGCCGCCGATTTCAATTTTCAGCTGTCCCGACAGCTTCATCGACATCCTGACCGATTCGAAGCGGCCAAGGGCGCGGTCAAAAATGGCGAGTCCGCCGGTCGCTTCCCCGGTGAGGTTGCCTTCCCGGATGACAAATGACAGGTCGGCTTTGTTCCCCGCAGCAGGTGACTGATAGGTCATCTTGGTTTCGATGCCGATCTTATCTTTCGAATCGCTCGTGCCCTGGTGGGTAAATGTCTGCACCGTTTTACAAATACCAATCGGGCCCAAGTTTTTCCGCGATTCCCGGGTCCAGGGTTTCTTGGGTATCACGCCCGCAGGGGGGAGGACCGCTATGATCGTTTCCGTCATGGCTTTGCAGGCGTCCTCGCTCAGTATCGAATTGAGCAACGAGGCGGTTTCTGGCTCAACGACGCCGAGCTTGCGAATAAGCTCATCCCGACCCTCGACGGATTTGACAGTTAGTTCGACAGCGCACCTTTGATTCTATGGTGGGATACAGGAAGACATGCGGCTCGTGAAGAGTCCCAGATCGTGGAGTTGGCGGCGGCGGGTCTTGA
>VGZI01000090.1 GCA_016872605.1 Planctomycetota bacterium | reverse complement strand
CCAATCTGCCGCCGCCGAGCACAAGCCGTATGTTGCCGACAGCGAGCAAATGCCGGAGTTCACGTGGTCGGCGGTGCTGGTCGGGGCGGTGCTGGGCATCGTCTTCGGAGCGTCGTCGCTGTACCTGCTTCTAAAGGTCGGCATGACGGTTTCCGCATCGGTGCCGATCGCAGTTTTGTCAATCACGCTTTTCCGAGCCTTCTCCCATTGGTTCAACGTTCCACGCGCAACCATTCTCGAGAACAACATCGTGCAAACGACCGGTTCGGCGGGCGAATCGATCGCGTTCGGGGTCGGCGTCACCATGCCTGCCCTTTTGCTCCTCGGCTTCGAAATGGACTGGGTTCGCGTGATGACCGTCTCGGTCCTCGGCGGATTGCTCGGTGTTTTGCTGATGATTCCGCTGCGCCGCGCGTTCATCGTAAATCAGCACGGCCAACTCAAGTACCCCGAAGGAACGGCATGTGCCGAGGTGCTCGTCGCCGGCGAGAAAGGCGGATCGTCGGCGCGGATGGTGTTCTTCGGATTCGGCATCGCCTTCCTGCACAAGCTCTTCACGAAGGGCTTCAAGTTTTGGCCCGACGAGCCGGAGCAGAATCTCTACACGACGACGGAATCCGGGCAGAGGGTCGGCTTGAAAGGCGCTGCCGTCGCCGGTGACCTTTCGCCCGAGATGCTCGGCGTCGGTTACTTGATTGGGCCGCGCATCGCCTGCATGATGATGGCGGGAGCCGTGCTGTCGTTTTTCGTCATCGGCCCCTTGATCGCCACGTTCGGCGAAAACGCGACGACCTATGTATCGCCGGGGACGAAGAAG
Organism: Planctomycetota bacterium; assembly: GCA_016872605.1. Classification (GTDB taxonomy): domain Bacteria; phylum Planctomycetota; class Planctomycetia; order Gemmatales; family Gemmataceae; genus SIAQ01. The sequence goes on along the minus strand of VGZI01000090.1, from coordinate 22,970 downwards.
CTTGATGAAAAGGGGGTCGATCACGGTCTCATCAAGAACATGGAGCCTGGAGAAATCTACAGCAATTACCTTCGCTACATCGGCGCTGGAGCCGTGGCGGCGGGGGGCATCATCAGCATGCTCCGGGCTTTGCCGCTGATTCTCGCCTCGATCTCGGCCGGACTGCGCGACCTTCGCAGCGGCACTGGGAGCGGTGAGCAAACGCAGCGCACGGAAAGCGACATCCCGATACAGGTCGTTGCCCTCGGTTGCCTTGGGCTGGTTCTCGTCCTGGCCGCCGTGCCCCAGCTTGGACTCGGTTTTTCTCTCGCCGGCATCCTCGGCTCGATAATGATACTTGTCTTTGGGTTCCTGTTTGTCACCGTATCGTCGCGTCTTACGGGCGAAGTCGGCTCGTCGTCCAACCCGATCTCCGGTATGACCATCGCCACGCTCCTGTTGGTATGCTTGATCTTCGTCATCTTTGGGCTGAACGGAGTCGAGGAACGCCTCACGGCGATTTCGATTGCCGCCGTCGTCTGTATTGCGTCCTCGAACGGCGGCACGACCTCGCAAGACTTGAAGACAGGCTTCCTGGTCGGCGCTACGCCGAAGTACCAACAGCTCGGCATACTGATCGGGGCACTCACTTCGGCCATCGTCATCGGCGGAACCATGCTTATGCTCAACGCTGGCGGCACGCACTATTCCAATAAAAACCTGCCGACGGCCAAGCTGCCCCGCGATGTTGTCAAGGACGCGCCGAAGCAACTCGTCGGACGGCCTCACGATGGCAGCGACCCGAAACTGCCGCGCGACGAAAAATCGTACCGCTACGTCTACGGTCGCGCCAAGAACGGCGACCGGATTGAAGGCATCCCCGAGAATTGGTACCTGGCGGAGGATGATGGTCGAATCGCCTATCGCGTCGACACGCCGATCAAACGCGAATCCAAGCTGATGGACAACGACAAGGATGCCCCCGAAAAGTTCAAGGCGCCCCAGCCTCAACTCTTCCAGCTTATCACCGTGGGCATCTTGGGCGGCGACCTGGAATGGGGGCTGATCGTCGTCGGCGTGCTCTGCGCGGTTTGCATGGAACTGCTCGGCATCGGCGCTCTGCCGGTCGCCGTCGGCATGTACCTGGGTCTGTCGACGGCCGTCCCTATTTTCATCGGCGGTATGTTGCGCTGGGCGACCGACAAGCTTCGTGGCGTGTCGGAATCCGATGCCGAAACCGAGACCAGCCCCGGCGTCCTATTCTCCAGCGGTTACATTGCCGGTGGAACCTTGTGCGGCCTTGTCCTCGGTTTCGTCTTCATGGCCATGGACCCCGATACGCTCAATGTCTCCAAGCTCTTGGAGAAATGGTACACCGGGGATCTTCAGAACATCATGGCGTGCATCATGTTTGCAGTGCTGGCCTTTTTCCTCTTTTCGGTTGGGTCAGACAAAACCGACGCTATGTCGATCCCGCCGCCCGGCCCGGCGCCGCCTCCAACACAACCGGAAACGGGCATCAAGGCCGATTGACCGACGACCTTCCCTCTTCGTTTAGCGCCCGCATGGCGCCATGCGGGCGCTAAACGAAGACAAGAAATCGAAACGAATCAAATCACAATCCATAATGAGGGCGATTCCATGAGACGCTTCCTTTGGCTCGTACCGCTGGTTCTCGTTTTTGCCGTCGCCGCCCAGGCCGACGAAGGCATGTGGCTCTTTAGCGATCCGCCCAAGGACATGCTGAAGAAGAAATACAACTTCGACGAGCCGCAGTCGTGGTACGATCACGTGCGGATGTCGAGCGTGCGCTTCCCTAGCGGATCGGGCTCGTTCGTCTCCGCCGACGGGCTGGTGATGACGAACCATCACGTCGGCGTGTCGGCCATCCAGCGATTGAGCGGGTTGGCCAACCTGAAAATCAAGAACCCCAAGGACAGGGTCGATTACGTCCGCGATGGTTTTCACGCCAAGACGCTCGCCGAGGAACTGCAGGTTTCCGGCATGGAGCTTCTGACGCTGGTCGACATCACGGATGTCACCGCCCGCGTCAAAGGCGCCGCCGCCAAGGAGATGAAGCCGGAGGAAGCTTTCGCCGCCAAACGCGCCGAGATCGCGAAGATTTCCGCTGAGGCGACCAAGGGCAAAGAGTATCGCGGCGACGTCGTGACACTCTACCAGGGCAACAAGTACCATCTTTACAAGTACAAACGCCACACCGATGTGCGCCTCGTCTTCGCCCCCGAACAGCAGATCGCGTTCTACGGCGGCGACCCGGCCAACTTCGCCTACCCGCGCTACGATCTCGATTGCTGCTTCTTCCGCGTCTACGAAAATGGCAAGCCCGCTCAGGCCAAGCACTATCTCACCTGGAGCAAGGACGGCGTTTCCGAAAACGATCTCGTCTTCGTCTCCGGCCACCCAGGCCACACCGATCGGCTCAACACCGTCGCCGATCTCGAATACAATCGCGACATTCGCTATCCCGCCATGCTGCAACGGCTCAATCGCCTCGAAGTCCTCTACACGATCTACAGCATGATCAGCGCCGACCACGAACGCAAGGCGAAGGACGCTTTGTTCAGCGTCGCCAATAGCCGTAAGGCGATCTACTGGGGCCTGTCGGGCCTGCAGGACGCGTCGATCATGAACAAGAAGAAAGCACAAGAAAAAGCGCTGCGCGACGCCGTCGCCAAGAACGCTGACCTGAAAGACCTCGGCCCGGCCTGGAAGACCGTCGAAGCGGTGCAGAAGGTTCGCGCCGCCAATGCCAAGCGCTTCAACTTGCTCGAAGGTGGCCAAGGCTTCAACACCACCCTCTTTGCTTACGCTCGAACGATTGTCCGTGCTGCGGATGAACTCGCCAAGCCGGACGCCGAGCGTTTGACCGGCTTCAACGATTCCGCCATTCCGACGCTGAAGTTCGGCCTCGAAGCCAAACGGGCCATCGACAAGGACTTTGAGATCACCAAGCTCGGCGACTCGCTCGGTTTTCTCGTCGAACAACTCGGCGCCAAGGACGCGCTCGTGCAAAAGGTGCTCGCCGGCAAGTCGCCGAACGTCCGTGCTTTCGACCTGATCAACGGCTCGAAACTTCACGACGCCGACTATCGCAAGGAACTCTTCGAAGGGGGCAAGAAAGCGGTCGATGCCTCGAAGGACCCGATGATCCTCTTGGCCAAGGCGATCGACGCCGATGCCCGCAAGGTGCGCAAGGAACTCGAGACGAAGTACCAGGAGCCGAACGAAGGGGCGTATGACAAGATCGCTCAGGCCAAGTTCGCCATCGAAGGGGCCGGCACGTATCCCGACGCTACCTTCACTCTCCGTCTGGCGTACGGCCCGGTCAAGGGGTACCTCGAGGACAACAAGAAGATCCCGTTCCAGACAACGTTCGAAGGGCTGTATGCGACGGCGGAGCAAGACAAGAATCGCCCGCCGTTCGACCTGCCGAAGCGCTGGATCGACAACAAGGCCAAGCTGAACCTCAAGACGCCGTTCAACTTCGTCTGCACCGCCGACATCATCGGCGGCAACTCGGGCAGCCCCGTCGTCAATCGCAAGGGCGAAGTCGTCGGCCTGATCTTCGACGGCAACATCCAGTCGCTGGTGTGGGACTTCGTCTACACCGACGTCCAGGGCCGAGCAGTCGCGGTCAACTCGCAGGCGATCCCGGAGGCACTGCGAGCGATCTACGACGCCGGCGATGTCGCGGATGAGGTCGTCAATGGACGACGGAAGTAAGGCGGCATTACCAGCCCGGAGCGCCAGCGACGGGCGACGGCGCAAACCCGTCGCTTGCGCTCCGGGCTGGTGAATCGTTCCATCTCGCGATATACTCACTTCATCTCCGTACCGCCCGCCTACCTCGATTGCGAATCTGCCATGAGTCAACGCATTCTCGTTCTTGCGCTCGCGATCTACCTGGTTTCTGTGTCGTCAGCGTACGCTCAGCAGCCGATCCATTTCGAAACGCACGTGCGGCCCATTCTCAAGGCGCACTGTTTCGAATGCCACGGTGAAGGCAAGAAGCTCAAAGGCGGGCTCGACGTCCGGCTGCAACACTTGATGCTGAAAGGCGGAGAATCCGGGCCGGGGTTCGTGGTCGCCAAGCCGGGCGAGAGTCTGGTGCTTCAGCGCTTGCGCAGCCAGGAGATGCCGCCGGGCAAGAAGAAGCTGACCAAGGACGAAGTCGCCGTCCTGGAGCGCTGGATTCAGCAAGGCGCAACGACGGCTCGGCATGAGCCCAAGGCATTGCCGCTGGGCTTCTCGATCTCGCCGGAGGAAGCGTCGCACTGGGCGTTTCAGGCCATCGCCAAGGTTGCGCCGCCGACGGTGAAGAACGCCAAGCTCGTGCGCAATCCGATCGACGCGTTTCTGTTGGCGAAGCTGGAGGCGAAGGGGCTGTCGTTTGGCCCGGAGGCGAATGCCGTCACGTTGATCCGGCGAGCGACGTTTGATTTGATTGGCTTGCCGCCGACGCCGGCTGAGGTCAGCGATTTTGTCAAAGCGTGGGATGCCGTGGGCGCGAAACGGGACCACGTGTACAACAAACTCATCGATCGGCTATTGGCGTCGCCGCACTATGGCGAGCGCTGGGGCCGGCATTGGCTTGACGTCGCGGGCTACGCCGACTCGGAGGGCTACACCGGCGCCGATCCGGTGCGGGCGACGGCGTATCGCTATCGCGATTACGTCATCCAAGCGTTCAATGCCGACATGCCGTGGGATCGCTTCATCCGCGAACAGCTCGCCGGCGATGAGATGGTCTCGCCGCCCTACGAAAAGTTGGCGCCGGTCGAACTCGACAAGCTGATCGCGACCGGGTTCTTGCGCATGGCCCCCGATGGCACAGCGTCGCCCGGCGTCAATCAAAAAGTCGCCGCCAATCAGCACGTCGCTGACACGTTGCAGATTGTGTCGACTTCGCTACTCGGTTTGACGGTGCATTGCGCTCAGTGCCACAATCATCGCTACGATCCGATCCCGCAGGTCGACTACTATCACGTCCGCGCCATCTTCGAACCGGCCCTCAACGCGAGCAACTGGCGAACACCAGCGGGCCGCGAGATCGCCATCTTCAAGGACGCGGATCGCAAGAAAGCCGAGGAGATTGAGAAGGAAGCCGTCAAGATCGATCAGGAGCGCACGAAGAAGCAGGAAGCGTACATCGAAGCGACGTTTCAGAAGGAACTCGCCAAGTTGCCGAAGGAGTTGCATGACGCGATCAAGACGGCGCGCACGACTCCGCCGGCCAAGCGATCGAAAGAGCAGCAGAAACTGTTGATGACCCATCCGAGCGTGAACGTCAGTGCTGGGTCGCTGTATCTTTACGACAGCAAGGCGGCGGCCGACCTGAAGACCTACGCGGAGAAAGCCGCCAAGCTGCGTGCGACCAAGCCGACGCCTGACTTCGTCCGCGCTCTCACCGAGATTCCCGGTCAGGTGCCGACCACGCGCCTCTTCGAACGCGGCGATCATGATCAGCCAACCGAAGCCGTCGGCCCCAGCAGCTTGATGATCTTTGAACGCTTCGGTGTCAAGCACATCGTCGACAAAACGCCTGGCCTGGCGACGACGGGCCGGCGCACCGCTTTCGCATTGACGTTGACCGATGGTCGACATCCTCTGCCACCACGCGTCATCGTCAATCGCCTTTGGCTGCACCATTTCGGCAAAGGCATCGTCAACACGCCGGCTGACTTCGGCATCCTCGGCGAACGGCCCACGCATCCAGAACTCCTCGATTGGCTTGCCACCGACTTCATGGCGGGCGGCTGGCGCATGAAACGCATGCATCGGCTCATCATGACCTCGACGGCGTATCGGCAAAGCTCGCAGCGCCGGCCGGGCCTGGAAAAGCTCGATCCGGACAATCGTCTTCTGGGCCGCGTCTCGATCCGCCGGCTCGAAGCCGAGGCGCTGCGCGACGCGGTCCTGTCCGCGAGCGGTATGCTCAACGTCAAGGCGTTCGGTCCGCCGGTGCCGGTGACGCATGACGAGGTCGGCCAGGTGGTGGTCGGCAAGGACATTCGCAATCCGGGCGACGGCACGCCGATGGGCAAGGTCAAGGGGCTTAACGGCGAGGAGTATCGCCGCAGCGTCTACGTGCAAGTTCGCCGCAGCTTGCCTTTGGCCGTGCTGGAATCGTTCGACGGCCCCGCGATGACGCCGAATTGCGAGATTCGCCATTCGTCCACGGTAGCGACGCAATCGCTAATGTTGCTCAATAGCCGATTCATCCACGAGCAAGCGGCCTTCCTCGCCGAGCGCGTTCGCAAGGAGGCCGGCGCCGACGTGAAAGCCCAGATCACGCTCGCCTGGCGTTTGGCGTATGCCGTCGAGCCATCGGCGAAGGAAATGGAGTTCGCGACGGCGTTCGTGCAGAAGCAAACCGAGCTTTTCCGCGGTGCGAAGGCGACGAACCCGGAGTTGCAGGCGATGACGAATCTGTGCCAGGCGCTGCTGAGCGCGAATCGGTTTTTGTATGTGGATTGATTCCGAACTCTCAAAAATCGGATGCCATTGCTCCTCTTCGTTTAGCGCCCGCCTGGCGCCACGCGGGAGCTAAACGAAGAGGTGGAAACGAGGTTATTCTTATGCGACACTATCCCTGCAAGCTCACGCGGCGTCACTTCCTCGCCCAATCCTCGCTCGGCATCGGCGGGCTTGCGCTGACCTGGCTCCTCAACGAAGACAAGCTGCTCGGCGCTCCGGAGCGGCCGGAGTTGGAACAGCGTCGCTTTGATTTGACGCCCAAGCCGCCGCACTTCGCGCCGCGGGCTCGGGCGATGATCTCGATGTTCATGCAGGGCGGGCCTAGCCATCTCGATCTGTTCGATCCGAAGCCAGGCATGGCGCGCTACGACGGCCAACCGTTCCCCGGCACGATCCAGTACGACAACGCGGCCGAGGCAAGCGCTCGCGTCTTGCATTCGCCGTGGCGTTTTCGCAAGTGCGGACAGGCAGGCATCGAGCTATCCGAGTTGCTTCCAGCGCTCGGCGAAGTGGCGGACGAGATTTGCCTGATTCGCTCGATGAAGACCGGCGTCAACAACCATGGCCAATCGATCAACGCTCTCAATACGGGCCGCATCCTCGCCGGCCGCCCGGTGCTCGGCAGCTGGATAACCTATGGCCTCGGCTCGGAAAGCCGAAACCTGCCGGCGTATGTCGTGCTTACCGATCCGATAAGCACGCCGGTCCTCGGCGTCGACAACTGGTCGAACGGCTACCTGCCGTCGCTCTTCCAGGGAACGGTCGTCCGCGCTCAAGAGCCACGCATCCTGAATCTCGATCCGCCGTCGGCGATGCGCGGGCAACCGCAGGAACGCTATCTCGATTTCCTCGATCGACTCAATCGCGAGCACGCCCAGCAACGGCCCGGTGAACTCGACCTCGAAGCCCGCATCTCGACGTATGAGCTCGCTGCCCGCATGCAGACCGCGGCCCGGGAGGCGCTCGATATCTCCAGTGAAACCCCCGCGACGCGCCGGCTCTACGGCATCGACGATCCCGCCTCGGCTGAGTTCGGCACGCGCTGCCTCATCGCGCGCCGACTGATCGAGCGCGGCGTACGCTTCGTGCAGATCTGCACGCGCAATCAGTTCTGGGACCATCACGGCAACATCCGCACCTTGTTGCCGAACTCGTGCCGTTATGTCGATCGCGGCTCCGCGGCGCTGGTGCGCGACCTGAAGTGCCGAGGGCTGCTTGATTCGACGGTGGTGCACTGGGGCGGCGAGATGGGCCGGCTCCCCGTCGTGCAGAATGAGCGCAACGTGGGCCGCGATCACAATACGCACGGATTCTCGATGTGGCTCGCCGGAGGCGGGTTCAAGCCCGGTATGACCCACGGCAATACCGACGACTTCGGCCATCACGCCGTCGAGAATATCGTCAACCACTATGACTACCAGGCCACGCTCCTGCACCTCTTTGGGCTCGACCATCGCCGGCTGACGTATCAACGCAACGGCCAGCAGTTGACGCTGACCGACAACCAATCGGCGCGGGTTGTTGAGGATATCCTCAGGGACGGCGTAGCGGCATCGTAATACGCTGAATCGTTTCAACAAGCGGTCATGGAAGGGTAAATCATGTCAGCCGCTGACTTTGTCCAAACGGAGTTGCAGCAGGTCGTCCGCGCCGCCAAGCAGAGGTTCATCATGGACCTCCACGGCCTTCACGGTGTCGGACATTGGCAGCGCGTTTGCGAGAACGGCTTGCGCATCGCTGAGCAAACCGGCGCCAATCCGCTGATCGTCGAGCTATTCGCCTTCCTCCACGACTGTTGTCGGGAAGACGATGGCACCGATCCGGGTCACGGCGAACGGGCCGCGGAATTCAGCGTGTCCCTTCGTGGAAGCATCCTCCATCTGAGCGACGGGGATTTTGCCGTCCTTCATGAAGCGATCCGCGATCATGAGCTGGGCCTGACGGAAGGCGACATCACCGTGCTCACCTGCTGGGACGCCGATCGCCTTGACCTGGGGCGCGTCGGCATCCGCCCTGATCCACGCTATCTTTGCACCGCGTTCGCACGCCGAAAGGAAACGATCATCTGGGCCTTGAAGCGAAGCGGTTGGTAGCGAAGACGCGAGATGCGATCGAACCCAAACCAGCCCTGACGGCGGCAGCAACATCTCGTCCGGCAATTTTTCCCAGGTTCCCGATTCGCCGGCAGCTTGGCGCTGGCCAGACGCCGCTTTTTTTCGTCCGCCGCCGCCTACTGTGCCGAGAGGAGCGCCAGGATCAGGGTAAGCGTCATTTTTATCCGAGATCTCAGCGTATCATTCATCGCAACGGCGATGCCATGGTGGTCAACTTGTCTTTGTCGAGTCTATAGACTCCCGAATCTCTACTTTTCGACTACAACAGGCGCGCTCCAATGTCCGCAGCGTCCGGTATCGTCGCGCCAGCGGGCGCGAACGCGGTATTCACCCTTTCCGCCGAAGACCTCCGCGGGAATCTCGATGGTGACGCCGGAGTCGATTTCCTTTCGCCAATGGTCGGCGAGTTCGTACCAGCCGCGTTGCCCGACGCGGCCGACGCGCCATTCCAATGCGGCGGGTTTGGCTTTTGCCGACGACACGAAGGGTGACGCTTTGAAGTTATTGCCGGCGCGCTCTACCGTTGGCGTGGCGGGGACACGGTCGTCCTTGGCTTCGTGGGCGAGGTAGCCCCAACCGTAGCCGCGCTGATCGCCGTCGTTGGGTCTGTAGTTTTTCACCGGGCGCGAGTCGGTGCAGTACTCAAGGACGTATTTGCGCAATCCGGCGAAGTCGTTGGTGGCGATTTTGCGATTGAATGGGCCACCCATGTAGCCAGCACCATTGTAGGTACCGAGAAAGAATGTCCCTTTTTGATTCATGCGCGGATGGCGATTCCAGAGCGCCTCGTCGAGCCGGGGCCAATCGACGCTGTGACCTTTCGGCGTCAAGGCGGAGCTAAGGTCAGCGGCGAGTTGACCGATTTGGCCGCCGCGCTCGCCGGGGTCGGCCGCGAAGAGATCGAGAATCTCACGGGCACGGTTGCGGTACTCGAGCGCGATCGCCGGGTGCGACAGGCAGCGGATGGCGTCGATGTATCCGGGCTGATGGTGGCGCGGGACGAACATCATGTCCATGTCCCAGGGAATCGGCGCCCAGCGGCCGTCCGGGCGCCGGTAGTAGCCGTGATTGCCGTCGGGGCGAACATCGACGTTGCCGAGCAGCCGGTTGAGGGCGTTGAAGGTGTAGTAGGCAGGGAGGTCAAGGTTTTTTCGCCACCATTCCTCCTTGGGATTGCCGCGCATGGTGTTCAAGAACTTCGCCCATTCCTTCGGAGCGTCGGCGTCCGTCATGCCTTTCGGGATGTGCTTGATGCCGCTTTGCATGCTGACGGTCAGACCGTCGGGCAACTTCTTGTCGGCGAGGACATGCGGATCCATTTCGCCGATTGCCACGTACGGGCCCCAAAGATCGGTCTTGAACTGGTTCTTGGGGTCGCCCTCTTCGGCGTCTTGGACGACGCGCCATTGGATCCACGTGGCCGGCGGCGTCGGAACGCCCGCAAGACGGTAGGCTCGCAACGAGAGCACTTCGTCCAGCCCCGTGATGCCGCGGAAGATCGGGAGGTACGGCGTGGAGCCGCCGGGGTTCAGGTTCAGGCTGCGGATGGAGTCGGGCCAGCGAATGCCGTCATGGTCCTGGAACGGCAGAGCGCGGTCGTTGAACTTGATGCCCCATTTGTTCTTGCCCGCGATGTGGGCGCTTCCCTGGCCGCGGTTGCTGAACTGGATGTGATCGTAGACGACGCCGCGATAGACGATCGTGCCCGGCAGCCTCTTGCGATGAAAGGCGCCGTCCCACTGGCTGCGTGCGACGTCCTCGGCCTTCGCTAGCAAGTGCATCGCTTGCATCGTGCCGAGGAATTCGGACGAGAAGGTGAGAATGGGCGTCTTCCCGGGATCGCGCGTCCCCGACCACGGCGCCGCGCCGGCATCGCACCACCAAGCGAAATTGGGGCTCGGCTCCTCGGTCGCCGGCATCCACGTGGTCTTCCCCCCTTTGTCGGTCGCGACGACGCGATAACGCACGAGCCACCGATGCTTTTGCCAGGTCGCCGGCACGCGCACGCTGAAGACGCCGTCGCCAGCCTTAGCGTCTGGGTCTTGTCCATCGTCGCGCATCGGCAGATCGGCCCAGTCCTTTTCGTAGTCCGCGTCGCTCTTGCGAACATACTTGCCGGGCGCGACCGCCTGCAGCTTCAGCGTCGCCTTCGTCGTGCCTGCCGGCATTCGTGCGGTGACGAGAACCGGAACGTCCGGTTTCGGTTGCATGGGTTGATGGCGAACGTCATAAGTCGCCTGGGGAACCTTCGGCTTCGCCTCAACCAACCCGACGTCGATGTACCTGCCGCCACCGGTGTCCCGACAAGTCACGGCCAGGAGGTTGGCGCCCGGACGCAGTGTCTTCCTGGCTTCCTCGCCTATGGCGAATAGTTGATAGTCGGGCGTGAATTGGGTCACCTTGGCCGCCAGCACACCGTTCAGGTAGATATCGGCGTAGTCATCCGCATGTATCTGCAGCCGAAGCTGCGTGAACGGTCGGTCGGGCAGGACGAATGCACGGCGCAACCAGATCTCGTTCGTGTGCCACGGCGTCCGATCGACACTATTGGGCGTGCCCTTATTGCCGAAGCCGCCGGGCCCCGTCTTCCAGGAGTCGTCGTTGAAGCTGGGCATAAACCAGTTGTTGGCCGGCCTGGTGAACGTGTAGCGCCAGCTCTGTTCCTTGTGTTTCGAAGTCGGCACGACTTCGACGACCTGGGCCGAACCGTGGGCTGGAATGAGAAAAACGGCGATGAAAACGAAGATTCGGTTCACGGCGACTAAGGGTCCTGAAGTTTGATATTGCATAATGGGCCTTCGCCGTGTCCGGGTGCACGACATGGTCTGCGTGGCCTGCTTCGGGAGGGCGAGGCTCCTGCCGAGCCGGAAGCGACAGGATACTCATCCGAAAGCGAGTATTTTGCGGGCTCGCGGCTCGGCAGGAGCCTCGCCCTCCCGTGCCGTTTGCAAACCATGTCGTGCACCCGCCGTGTCCATGAGCGTGCCGCTCAGGCTCACCGACGACCGCATCGGCGACTTGCCGGACCTCTTCGCGGGCAATCCCCACTTATTCGCCGTTCAGTTGATTCGAACTTTCGAGAACCTGGCGCCAGATTGCCGGCACGCCGTGGTAGGCGTCATCGTAGGTCGTGGCCAAGGGTACGTTCACGTAGGCATGCAGGTCGAGGAACAACGGCATCGCAGGCAATGGATCGCCGATAGCAGCGAACTCCAGGTACGCCTCGGGCAAGGTGCGGGCCAGATACGACGCCAACGCGACGGGTTTGCCCGCCGATGGGGCGTCGAGTTCATCGCCGTAGTTCTCCCAGATCATGGAGTGAATGCCCTGCGGGTGGTGGCGACCTGGCTGGAAGAGATCGACCACCAACAAATGGACACCTTGCTGCAAGGCCGGGATTGCTTTGTCGACGAAATCCAGTACGCTGCGCGAACGGTCCTTGTTGGCGGGCGGCACGATCTCCAGCAGAGCAACGACGCGATGGCCGCTGCTATGTCGGATCACCAGCGTGCGGCGCGCGGCCCGCACGTGGGCGGCTTCCGAGGCCGCCACGCGGCGGCTGACTCGCGGCGGCGTCTCCTCCATGACCGCGACTCCGCCTCCCGAGGGGTTCACTTCGGACGCGCCGTCTCCCAAAGCTCCAGATGGTTTGGTTCCAGCGTGCAGCGCCAACACGTCGGCGTTGATCTTGCCCGCCCACTGCTCGCCTTGAGCGTAATAGCCTGCCGGCAACAAGCCGCCGTTCATGGCATTGCGCAATTCCGTGATCCAAGAGTTGTGAAAGTCGTGAAACGTCCCGGCGCTCACACGGGCCCAGTCGTGAATCGGCATAGTGTGGCCTCGCGCGGAAAGATATCGGCGCCAGCCTGCTTTCATTATATCCATGAATCGTCATTCCCCCTTCCTCACCCCGTATCCGCGCCACACCCATTCGATGGCGTGCGGCAGGAATTGCGTCTGGGCGTTGCCGATGCTGTGGCCGGCGTTGCGGCAGAAGAGGTACTGGTACTCGTAGCTCTTCGCTTTCAGCACTTTGGCCATGCGGTGGTTGGCTTCGACCCAGTCGTGCATGTTGTCGCGCATGACGTTGGGGTTGAGCAAATCGCGGTCGCCGACGGAGATGAAGATGCGGAGAGGTTTCTTTTCACTCTTCGGGATGAGTGTTTCGTGGAAGTCCCAGGCGCCGCCGGGAGTCTCGGGGTTGAAGGGCCATTGCTGATTGACAAACGTGCCGGACGTGGTCAGCACGCGGCGGTAGAGGTTGGGGCGATACCAGGCCATGATGAGGGCGGCCGATCCGCCGGAGCTGTTGCCCATGGCGGCGCGACCGTCTGGGTCCTTCGTCAGCTTCACCTCGCAGTGCTTCTCGACACGCGGCAACACCTCGGCTTCGATGTAATCCGCGTACATGCCGGACATCGTGTCGTATTCTTTACCGCGTTCGTGCCCCTGAGCATCGCCGCCGCCGTTGGCAACCATGATGAGGACGATCGGCGGCACACGCTTCTGCGCGATCAGGTTGTCGAGGATCGTCGGCACCTGAATGTTCGGTTTGCCCTGGGGACCATCGTGGATGATCATGAACGGCGCGGCGCTCCCCGCCTTGTACTGGGCCGGGACGTAGACGGTGATCTGGCGTTTGTAATCGATGGTGTGCGTTTCGACGATCAGCGTCTTGGGGTTCTTCGGATCGACCTTGCCGAAGACCTTGCGAGCAATTCCTGGATTGAAGAGCTTGGTGTCCTTCGAATCGATGACGAATTGCTTCACCTTCCCCTGCGGCACCCCTTCGACCGCCTTGCGCTCCGGTGCGGCCGTGTATTCCGGGCCGATGACGAAGTTGTCGTACGCATCGAGCGGCGGGAGATGGCCGGGTTTCAGCACCTTGAACGGAGGAGCGCCGGGGTCGTCATACTTGCGCGTCGGTTGTGCGCTTGCGATTTGCGCAAACAAGAACGTGAAGATGAGCACAGTCGCCGATGGTTTGGACATGAGATATCCTCTTAGGACTCTTGGTTCAAAAGTAGTCGAACTTCCGCCACGACGGGCATGTTGCCGTCAGAGCCCGAAGCGTGAGCGAAGGATCGCGCGATCCCTCGTTAACGCATCGGGCTCTGCTGGGACAGCGCACCTACGATCGCGTCCGTGTCATAGACGCAGCCGCCCCAGGTGCCGCCGCCGATACGCTGGAGGGCAGCCCACAGGCGCGTATCGTCCGGCAAATTCGGGTCCGGCGCAAGGTCGGGACGCATCGGCCGATCGGCAAGGATGCGGGCGCCGGCCTCCACGCTGCCGTTGGCATCCACCAGGTCAATGCTGCCGACGAGCTTGTTGCGATCGATGACGATCTGGATACGATCGCCGTCGCGGACTTTGCCGATCGAGCCGCCGGCGAGCGCTTCGGGACCGATGTGGCCAATGCACGCGCCGGTCGAGACGCCGGAGAAACGAGCGTCTGTCAACAAGGCGATGTGCTTGCCGAAGCTCAGATGTTTGAGCGCGCTCGTAATCTGGTAAATCTCCTCCATGCCGGCGCCCATCGGACCTCGGCAAATCAACACGACGATATCGCCTGGCTTAACGCGATCTGCGCCGGTGCTCTTGATGGCTCCGATGGCCGCCTTTTCGGTGAGAAAGACACGAGCCGGGCCGAGCTTGCGATAAACGCCGTCGGCATCGACGACGCTCGGATCAATGGCGGTGCTCTTGATGACCGCCCCCTCCGGCGCGAGATTGCCGCGCGGAAACGTAACCGTGGAGGTCAAGCCGCGTTCGCGCGCCTTGGCCGGGCTCATGATGACGGCATCCGGATCGACCTTGTCGTGTTGCGCGAGCACATCGCGCACGCGCTTCCTGCGTTCGCTCTTCTGCCACCAGTCGAGCACTCGACCGAGTGGCTCGCCGGTCGCGGTGAGGACCGATTCATCGAGCAAGCCGAGTTGGCGCAAGTGCAGCATGACCTCGGGAACACCGCCGGCGAGGAATACGCGCACGGTCGGATGGCCGACCGGGCCATTAGGCAGACAATCGACGAGGCGCGGGACATTCGCGTTGACGGCCTGCCAATCCTCGACGGCCGGTCGACGCCGACCCGCGCAGTACGCGATGGCCGGGATGTGCAGGAGCAAGTTCGTCGATCCGCCGAACGCGGCATGCACCGTAATGGCGTTGCGAAACGCGGCATCGGTAAGTATTTTTCCTGTTGCGATGTTCTTCTTATGAAGCTCGACGAGGGCTCGCGCCGAACGTCTCGCCATGTCGAGCCAGATCGGCTGCCCCGACGGCGCGAGTGCGGAATGAGGAAGCGTCAATCCGAGCGCCTCGGCAACGACCTGCGATGTCGCCGCCGTGCCGAGGAATTGACACCCGCCGCCCGGCGAACCGCACGCCCGGCAACCCAATTCAGCCGCCTGTTCCAAAGTAAGTTCGCCGTGCGCGAAACGAGCGCCGATCGTTTGCACTTTGCCCGCGTCCTCCCCCTCGGTTGGCGGCAAGGTCACGCCCCCCGGAACGAGAACACAGGGCAATTCGCGCATCGACGCCAGCGCCATCATCATCGCGGGCAGTCCCTTGTCGCAGGTGGCGACGCCAAGCACCCCTTTTCGCGTCGGCAGCGAACGGATCAGGCGCCGCAGCACCATCGCCGCGTCGTTTCGGTACGGCAAGCTGTCCATCATGCCGACCGTCCCTTGCGTCCGCCCGTCGCACGGATCGGTGACATAGCCGGCAAACGGGACGGTCCGCAGCGAGCGCAACTCTTCCGCCGCCGCTTTCATCAGCAATCCGACTTCCCAGTGCCCGGTGTGATATCCGAGCGCGATCGGCGATCCGTCGGGTGCGCGGATGCCCCCCTGCGTGCTGAGGATGAGAAACTCCTGGCCGTTCAGCTCGCTCGGCGTCCAACCCATGCCCACGTCTTGCGTCATGCCGAAGATGTCGCCCGATGGCGCTTCACGCAACATTTCGGGAGTCAAGGGAAGACTGCCGGTCGGCCCGTCGCCGTGCGTGTGCAGTTGATAGATGCTCGGATCGGCCGATTCCACAAGCGAAACGAAGTCGCTGCTCATGCGCAATGCCTCCAGGATGTTCTGTTATTCTCACATCCAGCGACCCGGAGGCAACCGGACTCGGAACACCACCCAGCCACGAAAAATGCCGCAGGAATCGACCGTTGGCGTCTGCCGCCGTTCGCCGTCGTCGGCGTATTGCAGCCCGCCGCCGCAGCCGGTTCTCGGCGAGGGGCACATGAGTACCCAGAGACAAGAAGGCCTGCAACGAAAAATCGGCTCGCAAACCCCTTGAGACCAATGACTTCGACTGATTCGTTGCAAATACACACTCACCCCCCACCTGGCGAAATGCAACGAATCCGCGAGTTTTCTGCAACCGGGACGGCTGCTGCCCATCGGGCGTGCGATACTATCCGGCATTTCTTACCACGGATCACCTGGCGCGGCATAGCCGCAACCACACATCCATGCGAGTGCGCCTTTGGAGTGCGGTGGCTCGACACCGCTTTCTTACTTTCTTTCGTCTCACAAAACGATCGTATCCGTGTTCGTTCCAAAAAAAGTACCAAAGCCGTGTCAGGCCACCGCCGGCCAAAGAATCTTCGCGGCTGGCGAAGAAAGTCAAATACCAAGCACGAAATGACGAAAATACGAGATCACGAAAAACACAAATGCCAGACAGGTCCTTTCGTGGTTTCATTCTTTCGTGCTGTCGTGATGTGCATTTGTGAATTCGAAGAGTCGTGGTTGCGGCTCAGCCGCGCTAGGCAATCCGTGGTGAGAAATGTGGGCTAACGATAGCGCCGTCGGCCCCGGCCGAAAAGAGCTGCGTCCCCATAGGTTGCCCCGCCGACAATTCGGAGAGGGAAAACGGAACGCTCTCCGCATTCGTTGTGCATCCACCCATGCGCGTGGATTCGCTCATGTTCCGCGCGGAACATACCTGGCGAGTATCGTTTTGGAAATGTCAAGGCCATTGTCGGCAGGCGCATCCATTTGGGGCGACCGCGCCAACGCATCAATCCAAAGGGCCTTCTTCGAGTCCGTCCGATTCCCCTTTGTGTCGATTGCGTTTTTCCGGGGCAACCCCGTTCAGCGCACGATGTCGCGGTGACTTTTCGTCGCGTCCGCGATGACGGAGCGGCGGGGCGGCGCTTGCGGCGCCACCTCGGCCGCAGGATTCGGGCGGACCGTGGGATTGTCCGGCGCTCGCGCGTCGCGCTGGCCGCCCTTGGCGATCTCGGCGCGCAGATGCTCGATCGCCTTGTCCATTACGCGGTCGCGGAACTCCTTCTTGTCTTTGCCGTCTGGGTCGGCTTTCTTGGGCGCCTGGCCTGGACGTCTCAGGATGTCGCGCTCGCGGCGCCACTTGAAGTACTCGATCCGCTCCGCGTCGGTGAGCTTGATTTCGAAGCCCTTGCTCGGCTTCACGCCCCAGTCATCCTCTTCCTTGCTGTCGGGGAAGCGATGGATGTTGCGGCCGCTCGGCCGCCAGTAGCTCGCGGTGGTGAGTTTGAGCGCTGTTGTACCTTCTTCCATCTCGATGAGAACTTGCACGCTGCCTTTGCCGTAGGTGCGTTCGCCGATGACGACGGCGCGGGCGTGATCCTGCAGAGCGGCGGCGAGGATTTCGCTGGCGCTGGCGCTGTTGCGATTGATGAGCACTGTGATCGGATAATAGGTCCCCGGCTTCATGTTGCTTTTGATCTTTGCCTTGTACTCTTTCTCGACGACCCCGCCACGGCCCTTGGTCGTGACGACCGTTTTCCCTTCTTGCAAGAACAAGGAAGCGGCATCGACGGCGGCTTCGAGCAAGCCGCCGGGATTGGTGCGCAGATCGACAATCAATCCGTTCAGGCCGGCTTTCTGCAGGCCATCGACGATGCGCGTCAGTTCCTGCACGGTGGTGCCGGTGAACTCGGTGACGCGCACGTAAGCGATCTTGCTCTCGCGATCGACCCAGAAGTTCCATTCCTCCAGGTTGATCTTATCGCGGGTGTCGCCCATGACGCTCTCGATTCGAATCTCGGCGCGGGTCATCTTGAGATCGACCGGCTCCTTGGCGCCTTCGTGCAACACGGTGAGGGTGACATCGGTGTTGGGATCGCCCTGAATGTGCTCAACCACTTTTTGCAGCGTCCAGTCGTCGATCGCATTGCCGTCGATCTTGAGGATGAAGTCGCCGGCCATCACGCCGGCGTTGTAAGCGGGAGTGCCGGGCAGGGGACTTTCGACCATGAATCGCCCGGAGCGTGGGTCGACGCCGAGGCGGATGCCGACGCCGCCGAACTTGCCGCGCGTTCGTTGCTGAAATTGCTTTAGTTCGTCGGCATTGATGAACCCGGAGTGCGGATCGAGTTTTTCGAGCCCGCCCTGGATCATGTTCTCGACGAGCTCGCGCATCTTCTTCTGATCAAGTTCCTTGACGTATTTCTTCTCGATCTCGTCGAGTACTTCGACCAGGAGCTTGAGGTTCTGCTGCCGTTTTTGCAGGTTGCCCTGCTGTGTCGGGGCACTGAAGGTGAGGGATATGCCGAGAATGGCGGCGGCGGAGATGCCGACGAGCCAAGCAAGGTTCCAGCGTGACATGGAAGCCAATCCTTTGCGAATAGGGAACGGGCGCTGTCGTTCATTGAGGATTAGATTATACGCGATGCGCCGATTGCGAGGCGAGAGCAGTTTACGCAGGCGATGCGGGCTGGGTGCACGACATGGTTTGCAAACGGCACGGGAGGGCGAGGCTCCTGCCGAGCCGCGAGCCCGCGAAATACTCAATTTCGGACGAGTATCCTGTCGCTTCCGGCTCGGCAGGAGCCTCGCCCTCCCGAAGCAGGCCACGCAGACCATGTCGGGCACCCGAGGCGAGGTACTCCGAACCTCTGCGACCCCAGAGGTTCAGAGTACCTCGCCTTTGGGCTTCCGAAGCGGAAAAGTCTCGGCGTGCGGAATAGTCGCAAGGCACGGGCGCGGGTTCGTCAAAGTGTGTTGAATTCCCACTAAGTTCATTTTTCCTTTGCGGCATTATCGGGCAGATTTGCCGTGTCCCCTTGGATTGCGCCATTGCGTCGAATTCTGTGCGTCCTGTGCGCTCGGCCCAATGCCATCCGCGGTGGATCATTGAGGAGACCTCCGATGAAGTTGAAGCTGTTCCCGGCGTTGTGCATGGCCATCGTGGGCCTGGCGGCGCTGACGCCGACCGCCTCGGCAAATCACTGCGGGGGATTCTTGTTCCCGCGCAGCCTGCGCTGCCAGGAGCAGACCTGCATGCCAGCCGTTCGCTACAAGGTCTGCTACGAGACCGTTGTCGAGGAGCGCGTGTGCGTGAAGTATCGGCCCGTTTATCACACCGTGATGAAGGAGTGCCGCTACAAGACCTATGAGCCGGTCTACGAGCGCGGCGTAAAGGAACATCGTTACACGGTGTGCCGTCCGGTGTGGGAGACCCATAACGTGACGCAGCAGTACACGGTGTGCAAGCCGGTGTACGAGCGGCACGTCAAGGAACATCGCTACTGCGTCATGAAGCCGGTCTACCAAGCCTACGAAGAGCCGGTGCATTACACAACGTATCGCACGGTACGCGAGCAGCATTTCAAGGAACACCGATACGTCGTGCATCATCCGAAGGTCGAGACGTTCCAGGTCCCGGTAAAGTGGACGACGTTCAAGCCATGCTATGAGCACCACGTGCGCGAAGTCCGCACCTGCGTAATGAAGCCGCATATTCAGGAGTACCAGGTTCCGGTGAAATGGACGACGTACAAGCCATGCTACGAGCAACACATTCGCGAGCACCGCTACACGGTGTGCAAGCCGACGTACCAGGAATACCAAGTTCCTGTGAAATGGACGACCTGCAAGCCGGTTTACGAACAGCATGTGAAGGAAATCCCCTATACGGTGCACCACAAGAAGATCGAATGCTATCAGGTTCCGGTGAAGTGGACGACCTGCAAGCCGGTGTACACGACGCACACCGTCGACGTGCCGGTGACGACGTATCGGACAGTCATGGAGCCGTGCGAAAAAGTGGTCAAGACGATGCGTTGCGAGCCTGTGGAGTACGAAAAGCAGATTTGCGTGAAAACGGGCGAATGGAAGACCGAAGAAGTTTTCGTGCCTGGGCGAACCGTGTATCGGACGCATCGTGAGCCAGGACGTTGGGTGTTCGATCCGTGCACATGCTGCTGCAAGTATGTGCCGGGAGCGATCGTATCCTGCCCGGTGCAGTTGCCGGGCCACACCGTGTGCAAGAAGACATGGTGCCCGCGCGAGGAGATTCGCACAATCAAGTGCTGCAAGATGGTGGCCAAAGAGCATTGCGAAGTCGTGCGTTACAACGTTTGCAAGACGGTGCCGGTGCACACGACCAAGAAATGCTGCTACACGACGTGCAAGATGGTGACCGAAGAGCACTGCAAGATGGTGACGCGCGAACGCTGCATCATGGTCCCGGAGCACAAAGTTCATCGGCAAACGGTCACGACGTGCCGCATGGTGCGTGAAGAGCACTGCAAGATGGTGACGTGCCGCAAGTGCGTGATGGTCCCGGAAGAACGCGTCTGCCGGATCCCGTACACGACGTGCCGGATGATTGCACAAGAGCACTGCAAGATGGTGACGTGCCGCAAGTGCGTGATGGTGCCGGAAGAGAAGATCACGCGCGTGCCGTATGTGACGTGCAAGATGGTTCCGCAAGAGCATTGCAAGATGGTGACGAAGCATCGTTGCTACACGGTCGCGGAAGAGAAATGCGTGCGGGTTCCTTACACCGTATGCAAAGTGATTCCGGAGCAGCATTGCAAGATGGTTCGCAAGACCCGCTGCGTCATGGTGCCGGAGGAGAAGGTGTGCCGAATTCCGTACACGACCTGCCGCATGGTGTCGGAAGTGAAGACCTGCGTGGTGGCGGTCAAGAAGTGCCGGATGATGATGGAAGAGAGGGTCTGCCAGGTTCCGTACACGACGTGCCGAATCGTGGCGAAAGAGCACGTGAAGTGCGTGCCACACACGACCTGCCGGCTCGAGGCATACTGTGAGACGCAGAAGATCTGCCGCCGCGTGCCGATCTGCGTGCCAATCTGCGAGAGCCCGTGCCCGACGGTCGGCCCGACGCCGTTCAGCGCTCCGCTGCCGTCGATTATCGAGAAGAAGTAACCAAACCGCGTTTACGCATACGTTTAGCGTTCGCGCCGCGCCGGGCGAGCGCTAAACGTAAACCGCGCGAAATCAGCCCTCCTTGCGAATCACCTCGGCCAAGATCTTCTTAACCTCTTCGATATCCTCCTCTTCAACGCCTTCGCGGCGCCAATAACGGCGTTCGAGTGCGTCCAGGACGTGTTCCCACATGGCGCGTGTGGGCACGAGGTCGCGCGTCCACTCACCGCGGCGTTTGAGCTTCCAGTGGAAACGCCAAACGCCGGCGAATCGCCGCGCCCAGAGAAAGCGTCGTTGGCCGGTCTCCGGGTCGATGTCGTGCCACTTGATTTCCATGGCGGGGTCTATCGTCGTTTCAGTTCGATGCTCTGGATGCCGTCGAGGCGATTGATCTCGTTCAGAAGCTGCAAGGGCGCCGTCTCTGGCTTGAGGTGGAGATGATAATGGAGGTCGAGAGCGGCGCCTTTCTGGGCCGTCGCAGTGAGTTCGAGCCTCGCGAAATCGCAGTGCTTGTCAAAGATCTTTTCCCAGGGTGAATCGGTGCCGGCCCCGGTCGTGATGCGAATTTGCAACGACCATTCCGTCTCGGAAGCGAACGTTGACTTCTGGATCCAGTACAGTGCGACCGCCGCCGCACAGACGACCGCCAACCCGATCAAAGCGACGAGCAGATTGCCCAGCCCGCAGGCCATGCCGACAACGACCGCGAATATCACAAAGGCGGTGTCACGCGTGTCCTCGACGACGGTGCGGAAGCGAACGATCGATAATGCGCCGACGAGCGTGAACGCCCTGCCCAACTCGTCGCCAACCACTTGCGTGACCATGGCGATGATCACGCATAGCAGCACGATGGTCGACACGAAGCTCGGCGTTGCCGGAGACTCTGCACGAGCCGTCAGGCGATAGACGATTCCGACGATGGCGCCCAGCAGGAACGCCAGCGCCAAGCGCGCCAGCACCATGGAAATCAGATAGTAGATTCCGACTTCGGGAGGAACGCGAAAATGAAGCGGGAATGCGAGATCAAAAAAATCTCTCGGCGTCATCGCCCGGCTCCTTCTGGACGCGCCGCCAGTCCGAGCGCCTCGACCGCCAGGCGATACTTCGAAAGCGGACCAGGCGTCAGCGACAGGTCTTGCATCAATCCCTTGAACAATCCGGGCATGTGTCGCCGAAATTTCAACTCCAGCAGCACGCTGTCGGACAACATCGCCAGACCATCAAGGACTTCCGCGACGGTCCATTCCTGGGCGCGCGCCGCTCGGATGTTTCGGTCGAGCGTTAGCCGCAATGGGCCTTCGGCATTCTGCCCGAAAAACGCCTGGCGTTGGTAGCTAATGAGGCAGATCGGCTGGAGCTGGCGCACGGCAATCCTCCGATGAAACCAGGCGCCGATCCAGGACAGATCGTCCGTCGGGGCCACGGCCAATCGAGCCAACTCGGCATGCTCGACCTGAACGCGCCGCTTGGCGACCTTGCCGCCGGACTTGCGCTTCTGTTCGAGAAAGATCGAGTCGTTGCCGCCGTACTTGCGTAGCCGATACTTCTTCTTTTTATACCCATCGGAGCGATGGAAGACGTCGAGTGTGGGCGTGTCGAAATACAGGCCATGAATGCGGTACGAATCGTCAAGTTCGGGGCGATTGTGCGGATCGAGTTGCAGATGTTCGCGTGCCCACAACGCGACCTGACGAGCCTGCTCTTGCGAGAGCTGGAACTTAATCTCGAAGGCAGGCTCCTCGCGGTTTTTCCACAAGGACGGCGACAGGGCGGCCGATTCGAGCGTGGCGGGCGGTTCGCTCGCGTCGGTCGCAGCCAGCTTGCCGTTGGCTGAGTCGGTGTTACGTTCACAAGGGGTGCCGTCGATCATTCGCGTGCCGTTCCTGTCTTCGATTCCGTAGGCCTCACGCTCCGCGTGAGGAACCCGTCACGCGGAGCGTGACGCCTATCGAGCCGTGCGTTTCACGCACTCTACTTTTTGGGCAAGTCCTTCTTGGTGTCTCCAGGCGGCGGCGGGCCGATGCCCGGACCGAACTCCGGCGGCGGGACGAACTGATTCAGCCCCTCCTGGAGCTTTTTCTCATCGAGATAGCCGGCCTTGTCCTTGTCCCATTGCTTGAACAACTTCTCGGCGCTTGCCAAGAATTGCTCGCGGCTCAACTTCTTCACATTGCCGGCGTCGGCGAACTTGTAGATGGCGCCGGCGATA
>VGZI01000089.1 GCA_016872605.1 Planctomycetota bacterium | reverse complement strand
GAAACCAACCGTCGCGTCGTGCGTGCCATGGCCGAACTCCTTTCGGCACAATTGCAGCTGAATTCGTCGGTTATGTCAAGACGAGGTTGTGAAATAGTCTCTAGCGACGCGTCGAAGTGTTGATTGACGATTTGACTGTCGAGAATCTGCCTCCAGCGCAATCCGTGAAAACGTGACCTCCCGATAGGTGTTCATCCATGGCTATCGTCAGTTGTCCGGAATGCTCAAAGAAGTCCAAAGTCGCCGACGACAAGCTCGGCAAAAAGGTCAAAGGCGTGTGCGGCCACATCTTCGTGGCGAGCGCCCAAGCCGCGCCGCCCAAGGCCGCAGCGCCGGCGTCGGACGACAGGGTCATCGTCGCTTGCACGAGTTGCATGTCGAAGCTGAAGATTCCGTCGGCCTCGGTGGGCAAGAAGTTGCGTTGCTTGAAATGTCAGGGCGTATTCGTCGCAACGGTCAGCGGCGCCCCGGCAGCAGCGCCCAAGCCGGCGCCGAAACCCGCGCCGCCTCCGCCTGAACCCGCAGAAGATGACGACGAGGTCGGGTTGCCCAAGAAGTCGAAGAATGCCGTCACCGATGACGACATGGACGACCTGCTCTCGTTCGCCGAGAAGGACAAAGAAAAAGAAGAGAAGTCCAGCGACGTCGATCTTTTCGGCGATGACGATGACAAACCGAAGCCCAAGGGCAAGAAAGGCGAGGAGGATGACGACGATCTGCCGGCGCCCAAAGGCAAGAAGAAAGCGGATGAGGACGACGACGATCTTCCCAAGCCGAAAGGAAAAAAGAAAGTCGAGGACGACGACGAAGATGAGGATGAAACGCCCAGAGGTAAGAAAGCAGCCAAGCCGCCAGCCGAGGATGCGGCGCCACCCGTTTACCCGAGCCGCATGGGAATCAATCTGCTGGTTGCGTTCCTGTTGTTGGGCTTCCTGACGTTCTTCGGGTTGATTTACTCGCGTGTCGTGGTGCTGCCGCTGCCGAAATACACCGAGGACAAACCGAGGCAACCTCGCGGCGACGATGACTTTGGCCTGATTGAAGGCAAATGGCTCGTGGAATCCGCGGAACGCGAAGGCAAGAGTGTCGATTCATACAAGGGCAAGGAGGTCGTGTTCGAAGAAGAGAAGGTCACGATCGACTTCTTCACTCCGCCCCTCAAAGCCGGCGCCGTCACTCTCAAGCCCGGACAACCGGGCGTGATCGAAATCGTGGCCGAGAAGGTCACGTTCCCAGGGGTCTATAAGGTCGCCGATAACAAGTTGCACCTGTGCATCAACAATGCCAAAAAGGTCGAAGGCAAAGAAGAATACGAGCAGCCCAAGGACTTCAAGTCGGACCAGGGGCTCTTGCTGGTCCTGGCCAAGGTCGAGAAAAAGGCCGAGGACAACAAGGAGGCGAATGCCAAGGTCCAGCTCAAAGTTCTCGAGACCGCTTGTGACGCATTCAAGCTGCAACACGGCGACTATCCGGACAGCCTATCAGTATTGACTCAGAAGGATGTCGGCGGCAAAGTCTACCTGGAAAAAGCAGACGCGCTGAAGGATCCGTGGGACAAGGATTACATGTACGACAAGGGGGGACCCAAAAATAACGGCATGAGGCCCGATATCTGGACCAAGACACCGGAAGGAAAAGCGATCGGGAACTGGAAGGAGCAGGATGCGAAGAAAAACAATGACGCGGCGGCCGATCTGCTGAATGGAGTCTGGATCGTGGAATCAGCTCTGTACAGAGGCAAACCTGATCCCTCGGCGAAGGGTAACGGATTTACGATCAAGGGCGGGAAAATTCATGGAATTGCCCCCGTGCCAATACCATTTACGTTCGATGTCACTACGGATCCGCATTCGATCGACTTAACTTTCGAGACCGGCCCTAAAGGGGCGCGTCAACTTCTCGCGATTTTCAAATTGGACGGTGGAAAGCTCTGGCTCGCTATGTCGCCCGATCCGAAGAGCCCTAGGCCCACAAAATTCGATCCTGACGCGTACAGCATTTCTGTTTTGCGCCGTGCCGCAAAGGGCGAGTTTCCGTTTTCCCTGATGGAGAACGTAATCAATCTCAGAAACATTGGGATTGCGATCCACGCCTTCTACGATTCGACCAAACGCCTGCCCGCCGCCGGATTTGGCATGGGCGCGCCCGACAAGCCGTTGCTGAGTTGGCGCGTCGCCATTTTGCCGTACATCGAGCAAGACCGATTGTACAAGGAGTTCGATCTCACCAAACCGTGGGATGATCCGCACAACATGAAGCTCATCGCCAAGATGCCCAAGATCTATATGATCCCCGGCGTCGACGCGAAGGAAGGCATGACGCATTACCGCACTCTGGTCGGCCCCGGCACGCTGCTCGATCCGATCAAGGGCGGCCCGAGGGGCTTCTCGCCGCGGTACATGCTCGCCAACATTCCGGACGGGTTGTCGAACGTCATCATGGTCGTCGAAGCGGCCGAGCCGACGATCTGGACGAAGCCGGACGATTTGCCTTACGATCCGAAGGCTCCCTTGCCGAAGTTCGGCGTCGCGCCTTCGGGCTTCAACGTTCTCTTCGGCGACGGCCGCGTCCAGTTCGTTAGTCCGAACGTTCCCGAGGCGGTGCTGCGGCCGTATCTGACCGGCGACAACGGCATGACGCGTCACCCACTTGACGGCACCAAGCCCAAGGACAAAAAGGACGACGGAAAAAATGGCGGCCCGAAGGATGAAAAAAAGGACGACGGAAAAAAGGACGAGGCAAAGCGCCAAGTATCCAGCGCCAAATTCCTCGATCTATCGGGCGACAAGATTTGGACTGCGGCGGCTCGACACCGCTTTCTTTCTTTGCTGGCACATGACGCCAGCCAGTGGGCGCGGAAGTAATCCAACTCGAGCTTGCTGGAACGAGGGCAGGAAGAAATCGGCGCCTGAGCCGCCCCCACTCCAGAGCTACGGCTCGTCATCTTCGTCATCGGTCCCGATGCCCTTCTGCGGCCGATGAATGTCCGTTAAGCCATATTCCGTCAGCTTCTTGCGCACGGTCGCCCGGTTCAGGCCGAGCCATTGGGCGGCAACTAGGCGATTGCCCTGCAAACGCCGCATTAACTCTTCCAATAACGGCGGTTCGATCGCTCGGAGCAGTTCTTCGTACAGGTTCTCCGGCGTCCCCGGCGCGTCGATCCGTTCGTACAGCCATTTAAGAACTGCAGCAGCGAGTTGTTCTTTCGTGCTATTTGCCGTCAAGATGCTTGACGCAGCCGGGAAATGCTCAGGCAAGAGCGGGCCGCCCCGCGCCAAGATGACGGCGTGTTCCAGCGCGTTGCGAAGCTCACGCACATTGCCGAGCCACGGTTGCTGCGTCAAATACTGAGCCGTCGCGGGCAACAGGGGCAGAACCTTCGGATCGAATCGGCGCAGAAAGTGCTCCGCCAGCGGCACGATGTCGTCACGCCGCTCGCGCAAGGGCGGCAGGTGAATCTGAAACACGTTCAAGCGGAAGAACAGATCGTGACGAAACGTCCCTTCAGCGATTTTGCGTTCCAGGTCCTGATGAGTCGCGGCAAGGATGCGGATGTTGAGCGGGCTCGGCTGATTGCTGCCGACCGGCGTCACCTCGGCGTGCTCCAAAACGCGCAACAGCTTCACCTGCACCGCCATGGGAATGTCCGCGAGCTCATCCAAGAAAACGGTCCCGCCGTCGGCGAGCGCCAGCAGGCCCGGTTTCGCCTGAGCCGCCCCGGTAAACGCCCCTTTGACGTGACCGAACAACTCGCTCTCGACGAGATTCGGATTGAGCGCGGCAACGTGCACGGGCAGAAACGGGCGATCGCGCCGCGTCGAGTAGCGGTGCACGGCACGGGCGACGAGTTCCTTGCCGGTGCCGCTTTCGCCGGTGATGAGCACGCAGGCGTCGCGCGGCGCCACCAGGGCGATGCGTTTGAACACTGTCTGCATCGCCGGGCTCGTGCCGACCATGTCGTCCGACGTTCCCGCTTCGGGAGGCAGTTCGTCCGGTTGCGCCGTCGATAGAGTTCGGCGCTTGAGCGCTCGTGCCACCGTGTCCAGCGCCTGATCGAGATTGAAGGGTTTGGCAAGATAATCGAACGCGCCGCCTTCGACCGCTCGCACGGCCGTCGAGAGGTTGCCGAACGCCGTAATGACGATGATCGGCGCGTCATTCGTCATGTCACGCATTTGTGCCAGCGCCGATAATCCATCGGCGCCTGGAAGGCGCACGTCCAGAATGATGACATCGGGCGTCCGCTCGGGAATGATGCGAAACGCATCCTCCGCCGACGACGCCACCGCGGCCGAATGCCCGGCCTTGGTCAGCGCCTTTTGCAAAGCCCAGCAAACGGCTTCTTCGTCATCGACGATGAGGATGTGGCTCATGATGCGTTCATCTTATCAACCGTCTTCGTTTAGCGTTCGCTTGGCGCCGTGCGGGCGCTAAACCAGAATGGGCAACTCGATGCGGAAGCAGGTGGCGCCGGATTGACGCGTGAAACGGATCGAGCCATGATGCGCTTCGGCGACTTGGCGAGCGACTGCCAGGCCCAGGCCGACGCCCTCGCGCTTGCCGGTGACAAATGGCTCGAACAGCCGCTCGGCGATGTCGGGGGATGGGCCGGGCCCGGAATCGCGGACCTCGATGTAGGCGACTCCTCCGGCCGCAGACGCTCCTGGCGCGCCACGTTCGTCGAAGCCCCAGCGCACTTCGACCCACCCATTGGGTCCCGCGGCTTCGATCGCATTGGTGATCACGTTCAAGAACACTTGACCGAGTTGGGCCGGGTCGCTTTGGACATTGACGGCATCGGGCGGCGCAACGATGCGGAGATCGATGTGCGCATGTCGGCATTGCGGGCCGACCAGATCGATCGTGTCGCGAAGAATTTTCGTAAGGTCGCAGGGCTGAAGCTGCAGCTCCATCGCCTTTCCGAGGTCGAGAAAGCGTTTGAGGTGCATCTCGACGAGCTGGAGTTGCCTGAGAGCCACATCGAGCGCTTCGCCTTCGTGCGGCGCGGGACAATCCTGGGCGTGCACTTGTACGGCCAGGCGAGCGCCGGCGACGCCGTTGCGCAGCTGATGCGCCAGCCCTCCGCTGACCTGGCCCAAGAGCCGAAGGCGCTCGGTTTGGCGAATGGTCTCCTGGAACTCTGCGAGGCGATGGGCCATCTCGTTGATCGATTGCGCTAGATCGCGCAACTCGTCGTTGCGGTCGGGCAACGGCATCGGGCTGAAGTCCCCCTCCGCGATCAGCCTTGTGCGCCGTTCCATGTCCTCGATGCGTCCAGTCAGGCCTTGAGCGATGAGCACGCTGAGAACGATGGACACGAGGCTGCCGATGACGCCGACCAAGAGGGCCGGTTGCAGCGCCTGCCAGGCGGTGTCGCGCCACAGCGACTCGGGATAGAAGATGTAGAGGATCGATCCGCGCCGCGCCCCGTGCGTGAGCGGCATACCGCCACAGAGATACGAGTTATTGCCGATGCTCACAGGCTTGTCGAAATGCTGCGTCGGCGCATCACTGGGCAGTGGCAGGTCGTCTGGCGCCGTCGCCAGCGTCCCGATCAAGTTCCCGTCGTCGTCGCGCAGGGGCCGACGCTCGGCATCGCAGAGAAGAAACTCGGCGCCGGAGATTTCCTTCATCACGGGTAAATGCGCGTCCGGCGGGATGCGCAAGGTCCGGATCGTGTCGGCAATCCGATCGATCTGCTTCTCGATCTGCCGGCGGGCGTGCTGACCGGACGCCCAGGCGCTCCAGGAGCTGGCGCCGACCAGGCCCAGCATGAGCGCCAAAAGCGGAAGCATGACTTGATAGCGGATGCTGAATTTCATGTTGGCACGCGAACCCAGGCACGATTGCGCTGGCTCTTGAGGATGGCTTCGCACAAGGCGATCTCGCGGTGGCCGTCGGCGAACGTCGGGAACGGCCGCGGCGCGTTGAAATCGCCGGCGTCGATGTAGCCGTAGATCGTCTGAAACAACTGCTTAAAAGTGTCGGGAAAACCTTCGTTATGCCCGCCCGGATAGCTGGTATGGGCGCGGGCAGCCGGGTGTAGCAGCGCGGGATCGCGCAGCAAGACCTCGTTGGGCCGATCGCGCTCGCCGATCCAAAGTTCGTCGGGCCGTTCGCTGTTCCACGCTAAGGACGCCGCCGAGCCGGCGATCTCGAAGCGCAGGGCGTTCTTGCGGCCCGCGCAGACTTGCGACACCGTGAACGCGCCGCGCATGTCATGATCGAAATGCAGGAGCACCGAGCCATAGTCCTCGGTAGTGATCGGCGCCTCGATGCGTTCGGCGGCGGCACGAGTGGAAAACGTCTCGATCGATCCTGTGGGCCGCCGCCGCACGGGCCAAACCGTCTTGAGGTCGGCACACACCTCGGTGACGGCAAGCCCCGTGATCGATTGGATCAGATCAAGCCAATGCGTTCCGATGTCGGCGATGGCGCGCAACGCTCCGCCGTCCTCGGCCAGCACGCGCCAGTTGAAATCGGTGTCGTACATCAGCCAGTCTTGCAGGTACGAGCCGGTGACGTGGCGGATTTCGCCGAGCCGGCCTGATGCGATCCACTCGCGCACCTCCAGGCACAACGGATAATAGCGCACATTGTAACACACCGCCGCGACCAGCGCTTTTTCCGACGCGAGCGCCACCAGCCGCGACGATTCATCCGTGTTCATGGCCAGCGGCTTTTCACAAATGACGTGCTTGCCCGCCTGGAGCGCGGCCAGGCACTGCTCGAAATGAAGACGATTCGGACTCGCCAAATGAACGGCGCCGACATTCGCATCGGCCAACAGCTCGGCACAGTTTTCGTAGGCCCGCTCGATGCTCAAGGAAGCGGCGAAACGCCGGCTCTTTTCCGGAGTCGATCCGAGAACGCCCACGACCGGCCGCCCCAATCGCCGCAGCGCCTCGATGTGGACCGGAGCAATGAAACCCGTCCCAACCACCGCAGAACCAATCCGGGGCATGTGTTTTTCCCTTGACAACCGGCCTGAGCATTCCGAACAGCGACTCACCCTGTAGCCTAGTGTAAATGCCTCCACCCTGGAAGCAATGCATGGCGCATCGATCGTAACCATCGCGGTCCGCGTGAGGAATTGTTAGCACCGAGAGGGTGTGATTTCTTGTCGCGCCAGGCATTCTGGCCTGGCTGCGAATCTATTTTTCCTGCCCCTCTTGCAGCCTGAATCCAGGCGCTTCGAAAACCCTAGCAACGGTTGCCGTGCCGTTTAGTGGGTGATTTTTCACCGCGAGAATTGATCACGGAGATTCTGACTCGGACTCGGCTATTTCGCAAGCAAGTCTGATAACTCGAATGGGTTAGCCCGCGAAGCGGCGCATGACGAGGGCGGCGTTTTGGCCGCCGAAGCCGAAGCTCGTTGAGACCGCGATTTTGACCGGCATCTCGCGAGCGGTGTTGGGGACGTAATCGAGATCGCACACCGGATCGGGCTGCGTTTGGTTAATGGTTGGCGGCACGGCCCCGGTGTAGAGCGTCAGCGCCAGCGCCGCCGCCTCGACGGCGCCCGCGGCGCCAATCAAGTGACCAACCATCGACTTGATCGACGACAAAGGCAGCACTTTGGCGTTCTCGCCGAAGACGTGCTTGACCGCGATCGTCTCCATCTGATCATTCAAACGCGTGCTGGTGCCGTGGGCGTTGATGTAATCGACGTCGCTCGGATCGATGCGGGCCTCGCGCAGCGACTCCTTGATTGCGCGAGCGGCGCCGCGCGCCTTCGGATCGGGCTTGGTGGCGGCATAGGCGTCGAAGCTGCTCCCCATGCCGAGCACTTCTGCGTAGATCGTGGCGCCACGCTTCTTGGCATGCTCCAGTTCTTCCAGCACCAGGACACCCGCCCCTTCGCCGAGCACGAAACCGTCGCGCCGGGCGTCGAACGGCCGAGAGACCTCGGCGGCCGGCCGATCCGATTGACTCAAGGCACCAAGGGCTGTGTACGCCAGGATCAGCAGCGGATCGATTCGGCTATCGGCGCCGCCCGCCAGGACGATGTCGGCGTCGTCGCGCTCGATAAGGCGAAATGCCTCGCCGACTGCCTGGGTGCCGGCGGCGCAGGCCGTGGTGATGGTGCTGTTCGGACCTTGGGCATTGAATGCCAGGGAGATGTGAGCCGCTACCATGTTGGGCAGGTACTTGAGAATCCACAGCGGGCACAGTGCGCCCGCGCCTTGTTCGCCGAGCCGAGTGATTTCCAGTCGGCCAGCGCTATCGCAGGAATCGACCAGGGCAGGCGTCAGTTCGGGCAGATCGACCGGAACGAGTCCGGTTCCCATGACCACGCCGAAGCGTTCGGGATTCTCACGATCGAGTTCAAGCCCGGCGTCCTGGATGCCCAACCCGGCGGCGCCGACTGCGAACCGCATCGCCCGCGACATGATCTTGATGCTTTTGCGGTGAGCGCTAGGGACAAAGGGAAGAACGTTGAAATCGTGAACCTCGGCCGCGATCTTGACCGGGTGTTTGGAGGCGTCGAAAGCGCGAATCGGCCCGACACCGCTATGGCCATTCAAACAAGCGGACCAGAAGGCGTCTTTGCCAACGCCATTGGGGGCGACGACACCGACGCCCGTGACGACCACTCTGCGCATACCCGCCTCACACAATTTAGGAGCGCGCCCGCGACCGATCCTTATTTAGAGTTTGCAGATTGTTCAAACATCCTAATTTGACCAGACGATCCAAGTTTACACACTTCGCTTGCGCGATTCAATAACGAGTTAAGAGAAATTAGCTGAAAAAAGTTAACAATGAGAGAGTTTGGCCAGTCGGAATGGAAATGCCGGTTTACACGGAACAATCGATGCGCCTGTTGCGGTCAGGCACGGACGGATAAAGTGTGCTCGCGGTAGTCGGCCACCGGTTCGAAGCCGAGCTTGCGGTAACAGGCGATGGCGGCGAGGTTGTCGGCCTTCACGTTCAGGCCAATGGTTTTGACGCCGGCGCGAAGAAGCTCTTGGCATGCACGGGCCACGACGATGGCGGCTAGCCCCTGGCCCCGGGCGGCCGGGTGCGTCGCCACATTGCCGAGCGCCGCCACCTTGTAGGTCTGGGAATAGACGTGCACGCCGGCCACACTCAGGATGCTCGCGTCGCCGCGAATGCCGAAGTAGAAACCCGTTTCCAGCATGCGTGGCACAAACCAGTGGCCTGGGTAAGCGACGTCATAGAGCGCTAGCAGGCCCTTCGTGTCGCTCGGCACGAGTTGCGTCGCCGACCCGGCGTCCACGGCGTCGACGCGGGATGGATGCGTCAGTCCCATCTTGTGAAAGTCGCCGAGAGTGCCGATGTGGTACTCAGGCCGCAGTGCATCCGCGGCGCCGGGGCTGATGTGAGCGTGAAATCGCCGAGGCAGCGCCGGTGCGACGCCGTGCAGCAACTCAGCCAACGGTTGCACCGGCGGATCGCCAAGCGCCAAGAGCGTCGGCATGCGCATGGCCCAATCGGTGTACAGGAGCGCCAGTTGGCGGATGTCGTCGCCCTCTTTCAGGGCAAACCACGTGGTGTTGGGCCAGAAGAAATCGTCGAGGTCGCCCAGCGCGTAGAGATGCAGGAAGGGATTTCGGCGGCAAAAACGCTCCACGTCCGATTTGGCGTGGAGGCATGCGATTTGGGCCAATGATGAAAGCCCTGGCGTGAGGTATTCCGAACCCCGGGGTTCGGAGTACCTCACCCCAGGGCTATCTTCGGATCAACGTATTACTTCACGCTCACGGTGACTTTGAGAACTTTCACGTCCTTGTCGCACTTGACCTGGACGTTGGCGTTCTTGAGACCTTCCAGCAGCCGCAGCCCGTTGGCGCCGGTTCCCTCTTCCTTCTTGCCGGCTTTGGTGACGACGAACTCGGTGGTCGGCTCGATGCTGAGTTCACGGACCACGGTTTCGTTCTTCACCTTTTGATTGACGATCAACACGTTCTTGTCGACCTGAACTTCCTTGATGGTTCCCTTGACCATCTGAGCCTTCGCATTCAATGCGCCTTCGCTATTGGCGTTAACGAGGAAGAGGAATGCGAGCAACGTGCAAGCGACTGCCAAAACGCGCACCATGTGGATGCTCCTTGAGAATGAGAGTGTTGGTTTCCTGGCCGTTGGACGAATCGGATCGCAAGAAAGTTCCAACAATCCAACACCAAAATTGGCCGTGGGTATCGGCATTCCTTTAGCGTTCGCAGTATCGGGTGCGTCCGCATAGCACCTTGCGAGCGCTAAACATCGAGTCGGCCGTTCGGTATAATCAGGGTATCCCCGCCACATGCCAAGCATTCTGGATGCACCATGATAATCTCGAACAAAGCGTGGCTCGTGTGTACCGTTTTTCTCCTCAGTGGCGCCGCCCGTGCCGACGAGATTACGCTTTCGCCCCCCAGCGCCACATTACGCGGCAAGTCGGCCCGGCAACGCCTGGTCGTCACGCAAACCAAAGATGCCAAGGCCACGGACCGCACCCGCGACGTTCGCTTCGAATCGCTGACGCCCAAGATCGTCGCCGTCAGCCCGGACGGCATCGTCACACCGATGGGCGACGGCGACGGGATCGTTCTCGCCAAGCTCGGGACTCTCGAATCCCGTGCAACGTTCAAAGTGATCGACGGCACTCGAGAGTTTCCCGTGACTTTTGAAAAAGACGTGCAGCCGATCCTCGCGCGGCTCGGATGCAACGCTGGTGCGTGTCATGGAAAATCGCGCGGGCAGAATGGATTCCAGCTCTCGCTGCTGGGCTTCGATTCTGATTTCGACTTCAACGCCATCACCCAGGAAGCACGCGGGCGACGCTTCCTTCCTTCTTCTCCAGAGAACAGCCTGATCTTGTTGAAAGCGACTGGCGCCATGCCGCACGGTGGCGGCCGCAAGCTCGATCCGGACGGTCCGCATTACAACACGCTTCTGCGCTGGGTGCGCGCCGGCACACCGCGAACCGCGAGTGACGAGCCGACTCTCGAGCGCATCACGATCGAGCCGACGGAGCGGATTCTGCTGCCGACGGCGTCGGGTAAGACAAACGCGGGCCCAGCGCAGCAACTTGTGGTGACCGCTCACTACTCAGATAAGACGACGGCCGATGTCACGCATCTGACGATGTTTCAGTCGAACGAAAGCGTGATCGCTTCCGTTGACGCGGACGGACGCATTAACGCCGGCCCGTTGCCCGGCGAGGCGGCGATCATGGCTCGGTTCATGGAAAAGTTCGCCGTCTGCAACGTCATCATCCCCATGCCCCAGAGCGTGCCCGCCGAGGTCTACGCAAAGTTGCCCCGAAACAACTTCATCGACGAACTGGTCTACGCCAAACTGCAGCGGCTAGGCATCACGCCGTCCGAGCCGTGCGGCGACACGACGTTCCATCGCCGAGCGTATCTCGACGCCATCGGCCGGCTGCCCACACCGGACGAGACGCGTGCGTTTTTTGCAGACCAGGCGGCGGACAAACGTGCCAAGCTGGTCGATCGTCTGTTGGATCGTCCCGAGTACGCCGACTATTGGGCGAACAAATGGGCGGACCTGTTGCGTCCCAATCCGTACCACGTCGGCATCAAGGCGACCTTTTCCATGGACGCCTTCTTGCGCGACGCCTTTCGCAAGAACAAGCCGTATGATCAATTCGCCCGGGAGATTCTGACGGCTCAAGGCAGCACCTGGCACAACGGCGCGGTCGTCCTGTTCCGCGATCGCCGCGATCCGGCTGAACTCACCACCATGGTCAGCCAGATTTTCCTGGGCATTCGGCTCGAGTGCGCCAAGTGCCACCATCACCCATTCGAGGTCTACGGCCAAGACGACTTCTACAGCTTCGCCGCATACTTTGCGCGCATTGGCCGAAAGGGGGTCGGCATCTCGGCGCCGATTTCCGGCGGTGAGGAAGTCGTCTTTACATCGCCGACGGGCCAGGTCAAACATCCAGGCAACGGCAAGGCGATGACGGCGCGACCGTTGTTTGGATCGCTCGCCAAAGACGACGTCGACCGCGATCCGCGCCAGGTGCTCGCGGACTGGATCGTGTCGGACCGCAATCCTTACTTTGCGAAGGTCGCCGTCAATCGCATCTGGGCCGACCTGATGGGCCGCGGCCTGGTCGAGCCGATCGACGATCTCCGGGCCACGAACCCGCCGAGCAACGGCCCGCTGCTCGACGCCTTGGCGGAACATTTTCGCAAGCAGGGTTACGACCAGAAAAAGCTCTTGCGCACGATCATGACCAGCCGGGTCTACGGGCTGGCGTCGCTGCCGAACAAGACGAACGCCGGCGACCTGCGGAACTACTCAAGGCATTACCGTCAGCGATTGCGTGGCGAAGTGCTGCTTGATGCATTAACCGACGTGACGGGAGTCCCTGAGACATTTGCCGCCGCGCCGCCGGGAACGCGCGCCATCGAGCTCTGGACGGTGCGGACGCAGTCGGTGTTTCTCGACAGCTTCGGGCGTCCCGATCCGAATCAGGATCCGCCGTGTGAGCGAACGAGCGACACGACGGTCGTGCAGGCGCTGCACCTGATGAACTCGCCGAAGCTGCACGCAAAAGTGACGAGCGACCAAAGCCGAGCCGCGTCCTTGGCGGCAAGTAAGCGGACGCCGACGCAAATCGTGGACGAGTTGTATTTGCTGGTGTATTGCCGTCTGCCGAGCGAGAAGGAACGCAAAGTCGGCATCGCGTTCTTCGAAGGCGTCACGCGCCGGCAAGCGACGGAAGACCTGATGTGGGCCCTGGTCAACACGCCGGAGTTTGTGTTCAAGGATTGATACTTCGTTCAGCGCTCGCGATGCGCCACTCGGGCGCCAAGGCGAGCGGCAACACAGGATTTACCTGGCGAGCCGAGCCCCGTAAAGGGCCGGGTGAGGATGCGCCAATAACCCGGCTCCTTACGGAGCTCGGCTCGCCGGTGAATTATCATCTGCCGCTCGCCTAAACGAAGACCTACGTCCGCACCGTCATCTGGGCGGCGGTGCGCATGTAGCCCTCGCCGACAAGGAGCCAGGCGTCGCCCTTGAAGAGATCGCTTTTGGCGGCTTGCAAGCGCTGCATCAATCGTGTAGGCGCCGTCACTTCCAGCCGCGGCGCGTGATAGGCCAGCATGCACGCTTCCACTTCGTTGGCGGGCAGCTGACGCTGCTTGCACCAGCTTCGCCAAGCCTCTTGCCAAACGCTCATTGGCGGGGCGGAATCAGACCCCGGCAATGCGTCGGCGGTCTTCAAGATCGGCGTCTTTTCGAACAGGGTCCAGCCATCGACCTTGACGGCGTACCCGTGTGTTTGGGAAGCGCCTTTTTCACCGACTCGAATTACCGCCAACAACACACGTTCAGGCCGATCGACCACTACCGTTGGCCAACCTTCTGTGTCCGCATGGTCAGCCACCGCTTCGACGTCGAGCGGAAAACCGGTCAGTTGCTTCCATTCCGCGGGCTTTTCGATGCACTGCTTCAGTGCGCCGATATCGAAGCGATGAACGCCGTTGACGGTCCACGGGACGCCGACACATTCGGTGATCGGGACGAAGTGCGGCGCACCGAGGCGTTGGCCGATCGGGTCCATGTGCTCCAGAAACGTGAAGACTCGCCGTTGTTGTGCTTGTTCGGGAACCGTGCCGGCGTCGCGTGCCTGCTGGCCGCGCTCCGTAGGTTGCCATTGGTCGCCCGATCGCGCCAACAACCCGTCGCGCTGCATGGCGATCAGGAAGTTCTGCACCACGGCTGGCGGAAAGCCGAGGCGCGGAGGCAGGTCGCTCGTCAGGGCTCCCGCCGGTCCGTCCAGCGTAATTGCCTGCAGCAGCAGTTGGATGAGCGGTTCAACCGGTCGCGATTGCCGGACTTGGACGGGAGCTTCGATGCGATGGAGGAAGGCGTAGCCGATGGCCAGCGCCTGAGGTTGCCGGGGCGCGAGTTGTCGCCACCAACCCGCCAGCGTCTTGCTCCCGGGGAAAATCAACGACGAGGCGCGATCCATGAACGGCTCCACACCCCTTGCCGCACTGGCGGACTACCGGGGGGTCACCCTCCATTATCAAGCAAAGACGGCGAAAGACAAGCAGAAAGAACGAAGGGGAAAAGGGAGAAGGGAAGAAGGGGAGAGGGGGAGCGAGGTACAAGGAAAGCGATCGCCTCAGCGAGTTCCCTATCTCCCTATCTCCCCTTCTCCCTTCCTCGACTTACGATTCCGGCATGTTGATGAGGTTGCCGCCGCTGCCCGTGCCGCCGCGCAACTCGCGTTGCGGTTTGGCCGGGGCGCCCGATGTCTCTTCCGTTGCTTCGGTCGGCGGGATTTCGACTCCCTCTTCGTCCACCTTGCGGCGGCTCAGGCCGATCTTCCGCTCGGCCGGATCGACGCGCAGGACGCGGACCTCGATTTCCTGGTCTTGCTTGACAAGCGCCTCGGGCTTCTCGACTTTGCCTTCGGTCAGCTCCGAGATGTGCAGCAAGCCTTCCAGACCCGGCTCCAGCTCGACGAAGACGCCGAAGTTGGTGATCTTGGTGACCTTGCCCTTGACCACCTGGCCCGGATGATAACGTCCCGGAATGTCGCCTTCCCACGGGTCGTTGGCCATTTGCTTCAGACCCAGGGCGATGCGGCGCTTCTCCTGATCGACGGAGAGGACGATGCACTTGACCTTGTCGCCCTTGTTGAGCACGTCACTCGGATGGCCGACTTTGCGGACCCAGCTCATGTCGCTGACGTGCAGCAACCCGTCGATGCCTTCTTCGATCTCGATGAAGGCGCCGTAGTTCGTGAGGTTGCGCACCACGCCCTCGACCTGCATGCCGGTCGGATACCGCTCGGCGACCTTGTCCCACGGATTCGGCTGGACCTGCTTGATGCCGAGCGAGATCTCCTGCTTGTCCTTGTTGATGTTGAGGACCTGCACTTCGATCTGATCGCCGATCGACACGAGTTCGTTCGGATGATTGATGCGCTTGGTCCAGCTCATCTCGCTGATGTGCACGAGCCCCTCGATGCCCGGCTCGAGCTTGACGAAGGCGCCGTAGGACATGACGTTGACGACTTCGCCCGTATGCCGGCTGCTGACCGGATACTTGGCCGCCACATCTTCCCAGGGGCTCTTGGTCTTCTGCTTCAGGCCCAAGGCGATCTTCTCGCGCTCCTTGTCGACGTTGATGATGTAGACTTCGAGTTCCTGGTCGATCTTCACGACTTCGTGGGGATTGTTCACTCGGCCCCAACTCATGTCGGTGATGTGGAGCAAGCCGTCGATGCCGCCCAGGTCGACGAACGCGCCGAACTCGGCGATGTTCTTCACCGTGCCCTTGCGAATTTGGCCCGGCTCGATCTCGGAGAGGAGCTTTGACTTTTTCTCGGTCCGCTCGTCCTCGATCAGCTTGCGCCGGCTGACGACGATGTTGCGGCGCTGTTCGTCGATCTTGAGGATCTTGCAGTCGATGCTCCTGCCGATATAGTCGCCGATGTCCGGCGGCCGGCGAATGTCGACTTGACTGGCGGGCAGGAACACATTGACGCCGATATTGACCAGCAGTCCGCCCTTGATCTTGCGCGTCACCATGCCGGAGACGACATCGCCTTCCTTGTGCTTGGCGATAATGTCTTCCCATTCCTTTTGCCGCTTCGCCTTGCGATACGACAGCACGATCGCGCCCGATTCGTCTTCGACCGATTCGAGCAGTACAAGGATTTCGTCGCCGACCTTGGGCGGGACGACCTTGTCGGTGCCTTCGTCCTTCCATTCTTCGAGCGGGATGACGCCTTCGCTCTTGTAGCCGACGTCGACGACGACTTCATCGGCGACGAGATGGAGCACGCGGCCCTTGATGATCTTGTTGACGTCGATGTCGTCTTCATCTTGGAAGTCGATGATGGGGCGATTGGGGTCGTAGGTGGCGGTGCCCATCGCCTCCGCGAGTTGTTGTTCGAGTTCGTCCTCGGCCAGATCGAATTGACGGAGCAGATTCCGATTAACCATGCAGGAAATTCCTTTTTGGCGCCGATCGGCGCCGACCAAACGTTAGAGGTCTACCCCCAACCCGCCCGCCGCGTCGGCAAGCTCCAGGGATTCGGGAATCGTTTATTCTAGCGATGTGGTCGGGAATGCAGAATAGAGAGATTCGATTTTTCAGAGAAGTAGCACGACGAATGCACTTGCGTGAAGGATTGCCTCTTCGCCATCTTCGCAATTATTCCCCCTCGCGTCCAGTCCTGAGTACTCAGTAGTGGGTACCGAGGCCTCGGCACTCGTTCCTCACCCTGCGTGAATCGCCACGGCGGTGATGCCATCACTGATCAGGACGGTGAAGGTTTAGTCGGTGTCGGGGATGTAGGCGAAGCTACCGTCCTGGCCGCACGTCGCTACGGGGCTGCACGTAGGTTTGGGCGGCAGGGCTAGCCGCGAATGCATCGATCAAGCGCCACGGCTCAGGCCGTTGCCCTGGCGTGAGAACTCGACGCGGCCGGTGCCGAGGATCACTTCCAGGTCGGCCTTGTTCACCGTCGTTGGGTTGACGTTCAGGTCCGAGCTGGCCCGCATGCGCAGCCATTTGCCCGCGCCGTCGCGAATGTGCAGGAACACCGGCAGGTTGCCGCGCGAACGTTCGAGCACTTTCTTGATCGATTCGAGCTTGCTCAGATCGGCCTCGTCGTTGTCCGTCAGGTCGAGCACGAGGACCAGGCCGGTCGTGCGTTCGAGTTGGCCTTGCTCCATCGTGACGACGCGCGTGACTTGCAGGATCGGCTCATCGGTCTTGCGTTCGACGACCGCGTTAATGAAACAAATCTTGTCCTCTTCGACGAGGTCCTTGTACTTGACGTAGTCGTCGGGCCACATGACGCACTCGGCCGCTCCGGAAAAATCCTCGAGCTTGAAGCGGGCATAGCGCGTGTTGCCGTTGCGGGCCTTCTTCGTGTTCATGAAGCGAACGAGGGTGAGCATGCCGCCGAGGAAGACTTCCTGGTTCGGCTCGCAATCGCGCAAACTGGCGGCGGCGTGCGAGGCGAAGCGCTTCAGCATCTCTTCGTACTGTCCGAGCGGGTGGCTGGAGATGTAGAAGTCGAGTGCTTCCTTTTCGTTCTTGAGCTTTTCGAGCGGCGGCCATTCGGGGATATTGCGGAGGTTCGCGTTGGCGTCGGCGTGGCCGGCGCCATCGCCGTTGTCAATGGACGAATCAAACGCGTCGAAGAGGTTGAGCTGCCCGTGGCGTTTGTCTTCTTGCGCCTGCGTGGCCGCCTGGAGAGCGCCGCCGAGTGCGTCCCAGAGTTGCGAGCGTTTGGCGCCGGTGCAGTCGAACGCGCCGGCCTTGATGAGCCGTTCGATCGCGGTGCGCGGCACGATCTTCTGATCGATGCGTTCGCAGAAATCAAAGAAATCCTCAAAAGCCCCCCCCTCCTTGCGCACGCGGACGATCTCGTCGGCCGCGCCACGGCCGACGCCTTTGATGGCGAGCAGGCCGAAGACGATTTTTCCGTTCTTGACGATGAACTCCGCTTCCCCGGCCTGGATGTTGGGAGGCAGCACGTCGGCGCCGAGCCGGCGGGCGTCGTCGATGTGCTCGACCATGATGTCGCGCTTGTTGGAATCGTCGATCTCGCTCGTAAGCAGAGCGGCCATGAACTCGGCGGGATAATGTGTCTTGAGGTACGCCGTCTGATAGCCGAGCTTGGCGTAGGCGGCTGAGTGCGACTTGTTGAACCCGTACCCGCCGAAGTGGACGATCAGGCCGAAGATCTCCGCCGCAGTTTCCTCCGTCAAGCCGCGCTCCTGAGCGCCCTTGAGAAAGTCGACGCGGCGGGCGTTGATGATGTCTTCTTTCTTCTTCGAGATGGCTTTGATACATGCATACGCGCTGGCCAGTTCGATCCCGCCCAGGCGATTGAGGATGCGCATGCACTGCTCTTGGTAGACGAGGATGCCGTAGGTTTCCTTGAGGATTTCCTCCATGATCGGATGAACATAGGTCGGCTTCTCTCGGCCATGCTTGCGATTGACGTAAGCGTCGACCATGCCGCCGGAGAGCGGGCCGGGGCGATAGAGGGCGTTGGTGGCGATGAGGTCGCGGATGTTGTCGGGCTTCATACGCTTCAAGAGTTCACGAATCCCGTCGGACTCGAGCTGGAACACGCCGCGGGCGTCGCCGCGCTGCAGGAGTTCGTAGGTCTTTTTTTCGTCGAGTGGGATGGAGTCGATGCCGTCGGTGAGGAGGGCGTAGGCGCGCGGGTCGCGGTCCTTAATGTCGTCGAAGCCCAGCGGTGAGGCACCCCGAACCCCTGGGCTCCCAGGGGTTCGGGGTGCCTCACCCCTGGGCTTCCGGGATTCTTCCACGCGCTTGCGAATATGCTTGAGCGTGTTGTCCACCACCGTGAGCGTGCGCAGACCGAGGAAGTCCATCTTGAGCATGCCGACTTTTTCGAGGTCCCCCATGACCCATTGTGTGGTGATGATCGGCTCGGAATTCTTCCCGTCCTTGCGCTGAATGCGCTGCACCGGCACGTAGTCCGTGATCGGCCCGTTGGCGATGACGACACCCGCGGCATGCGTGCCGGCGTTGCGGTTCGTCCCTTCGAGCTTCATGGCGATGTCGATAAGCTTCTTGATGTCGCCGTCGGAATCGTACTCGCGTTTCAGATCGGGGCTCTGCTCGAGCGATTCTTCGAGAGTGATGTTGAGCACCTTGGGGACCATGGCGGTCAAGCGATTGACACGTTCGAGCGGGATGTCCATGACGCGGCCGACGTCCTTGATCGCCGCCTTCGCCGCCATGGTGCCAAACGTACCGATTTGGGCGACCGACTCGGCCCCGTAACGTTCGCGCACGTACTGAATGACGGCCTCGCGATTGTCCTGGCAGAAGTCGATGTCGATATCAGGCGCCTCGGAGCGATTCGGATCGAGGAAACGCTCGAACAGCAAATCGTATTCAAGCGGACAGACGTTGCTGAGCTTGAGCACGTAGCTGACAATCGCCCCACACGCCGAGCCGCGGGCGCCGGCGGGTATGTTCTTGCTGATGGCGAACCGCACGAAATCCCAGACGATGAGGAAGTAGCCGGCGAAGCCCATGCGGCAGATGATGCCGAGCTCGTGTTCGAGCCGTTGCTTGGCGGCCTCCAAGCGAGCCTGAGCGGCCGGTGGAGCGCTCTTACCGTAGCGATCCTGCAGACCCGCCTCGCACAACTCGCGCAGGTATTGCTCCGGCGTCTTCTTCGCCGGCGGCGTGAACACGGGGAAGTGCCGCTTCTTGAAATCGAGCTCCAAATCGCACTTGTCGGCAATCTCCTGGCTGCGCTTAACCGCATCCTCGT
This sequence comes from Planctomycetota bacterium, assembly GCA_016872605.1. Lineage (GTDB taxonomy): Bacteria > Planctomycetota > Planctomycetia > Gemmatales > Gemmataceae > SIAQ01. The sequence continues at coordinate 4,532 of VGZI01000089.1, read as the reverse complement.
GTCCGGGGAAGAGCGCATACATCTCTTCCGGGGCCCGCACATAAAACTGATCGCTGCCGTAGCGCATGCGATTCTCGTCCTTGAGCAGCCGGCCGGTGTTGATGCACAACAGCACGTCGTGCGCGTAGTTGTCCTCTTGCTTCAGATAATGCGCGTCGCACGTCGCCACCAACGGCAAGCCCAGGTCGTTCGCGATGTCAATCGCTCCTTCGGCACAGCGGCGCTGGATGTCGAGCCCGTTGTTCTGGATCTCGACGTAGAAGTTGTCGTCGAACACTTTCGAGAACCAAATTGCGACGTCGCGGGCCTTGTCCATCTGATCAAGCAGGATGTAGTCGCTGAATTCGCCCGATGCGCAGCCAGAAAGGCAGATGATTCCGTCGGCATGGGCTTCGAGTACTTCCTTGTCGATACGCGGAATGTAGTGGTAGCCTTCGAGGTACGCGATCGACGCCATCTTGACGAGGTTTTTGAAGCCGGTGAGGTTCTGCGACAGCAGCGTGAGATGGTAACCCGACTCGCCGCGTTTCTTGGTGGTGCGGTCCGTGCGATGCGCCGGCGCGACGTAGGCTTCGTACCCGACGATCGGCTTAAGCCCGGCCGCGGTGCATTCCTCGTAGAACTCGATGGCGCCGAAGAGATTGCCGTGATCGGTCATGGCAATCGCGTTCATGCCCAGCCCTCTGGCGTGCTGCACAAGTTCAGGCACTCGGCTGGCGCCGTCGAGGAGGCTGTAATGGGTGTGGCAATGCAGATGAACAAAAGGCCGGGATGCCATGATGGGCCCATCCATGAGAGATTAGAATCGATTCGTGCTGCTGATTATTGTCGCGGATGCAGAGCGCGCGAACAGATGGGGATTTCTCTTACGATGTTAGCCTGTGAATCATTGAACACCGATGAACCTAGCGCGGCTGAGCCGCAACCACCAGGTACTGTCTTGGCACAGAGTTCAAGTGGAATCTTGCGGCCCGGTTTTGTGTGAGGTCTCCGGCGGCTCGGCCGCGCCGTGCCATCCGTGATTTTTGATTGAGTTGTGACTCCGGTGAGCCATGCAACAATTCCAAAGACTCCAATTTGTTCTCTTGACGAGTTTTAGTCGCAGGCTCCGATGCCCCTCTTCGCAACTCCCGCGCGCCGTGGATCAAAGGGGTCATATGAATAATCCGGGACGGCGCCATGCGGACGCATTACGACGAGGGAATCATGAACGACACCGCCTCCACCGGAGAACTGCCGACGCAGACTTTCGCCTGGGGCACGCTGCAATGGCTCTGCAACAGTGCCATCTTTCCGGGCACAACACAGACTGTCGGCATCTGCCATCTCTTCGCGGGCTGTAGCAATCCCGCACACTATCATCCCAACTGCGAAGAAATCCTCTACGTCCAAACCGGCCACGGCAAGCACCTCTTGGGCGAAGAATGGGTCGATGTCGCTCCCGGTTCCGTGGTCCGCATCCCCGTCGGCTTGAAGCATAAGCTAACTAACGAGAGCGACGAGACCATGATCACGTTGATCGTTTTCTCCTCGGGTGATCGGCAGACGACCTTCTTGGAAGAGTGATTCATGAGTGTTCAGCCCCACCTGGCAGAGGCGGATGACCGGAATTCTCATTCGCCTCTACGATGCGGGGCTAAACACCTCTTGTGCCGCGGCATGGTGTTTGCGAGCTAATCTCTTCTTTCGTGCGTTTCGAATTTCGTTTTTTTGTGATTGGTATTGGAGCCCGTAATGCCCCATCGTTACTCGCTGGATGCGTTCTTTCAACCGGCTTCTGTTGCCGTGGTCGGCGCGAGCGTGACGCCGGGGAGCGTCGGCAGCATCTTGATGCGCAATCTGCTGCAGAACCCGTTTGGTGGCGTTATCTATCCGATCAACCCGAAACGCAAGGCGGTGCACGGCGTCCTGTGCTATCCGTCACTGAAGGATTTGCCGGAAGCGGTCGACCTGGCCGTCATCGCCACGCCGGCGTCGAGCGTACCGGCGACGATTCAGCACTGCGTCGAGCGCGGCGTGCCGGCGGCGATCGTCATCTCGGCGGGCTTCTCCGAGCTCGGCGCCGAGGGCCGCGCGCTCGAGAAGCAGATTCGCGACATCGCCGCCGGCAAGATGCGCATCGTCGGGCCTAACTGCCTGGGCATCATCCATCCATCGAGCGGGCTCAATGCGAGCTTCGCAGCTTCGATGGCCAAGCCGGGGCGCGTCGCGCTGTTGAGCCAAAGCGGAGCGATCTGCACGTCGATTCTCGATTGGGCTCGCGAGCGCAACGTTGGGTTTTCGACGTTCGTCAGCGTCGGCACCATGCTCGACGTCGATTTCGCCGATCTCATCGACTATTTCGGCGACGATCCGAACACACGCAGCATCGTGCTGTACATGGAATCGGTGGGCGACGTGAAAAAGTTCGTCAGTGCCGCAAGGGCGGTGGCGCGGTCGAAGCATGTGATCGTCGTGAAGGCAGGGCGGCATGAGGCGGGGGCGAGGGCGGCGGCGTCCTTTGGGGCCGACGGGCTCCACCGGCGCGGGCGTCTCAAGCCGAATGTATGGCCGCTGGTAGCCTTTGGTGCGCAGAACCGGGTCGATCAGTTCATAACGCGTTTCGGCTTCGTTCATGGACATAGTAAATACCGCCTTGCTCTCAGTCGATTCCGAGCCAGTCGTTGACCGCCTCCGCCAACCGTTCCGCTCGCCACTGGCAGAAGTCCTCATAGTTTTCGGGTTTCAGGCGGTCACCGGCTGCTTCGCCGAAAAACTGAACCTCCGCACGCTGGCGTTCATCCGGTGACATGCCCGCAAGAACTTCGTCAGGCCGCCTGTCCTTCAGTTCCGCGTTCGAGGAGCGACTCAATAGCCCATAGTTGGCCGGGCAGTTGGCATCGTCGGGATTTTCTACAAATGCGGCGAGGACCTTTCGGGGAACGAGGTGGTGAACCGTCAGATCGCCGCCAGGTAAATTCGTCACGCTCTCGCGAGCCAGCAAGTCAATCAGGTCACCGCTAATCCAGTCTTTCGCTTCCTGTCCCACAAAATATGCGTGCAGTACCTGCGTTGCTGGCCCCCACATGTGCGCGTATTTGTTGAACTCATCGGCGCGCAACCGGCGAGATTCGTCCTTGGTGAGCGCTTCGTTCAGGGCGTAGGACGGGCTCTTTTTTGTCTCGCGAATCGCCCGGTGAAAGCGGTTGATGACGGTCTCGACCGAACCTTGGAAAGTTCCGCGAAGTGCGGTCAAGCAGAGCCATCGTCGATAAGACTGTTCGTTTTCGGCGCCGAGCTTGAACTCCCCCTTGTCAAGAGCCGCCGCAAGCACAATGATCGCATTCGCCGACGGGACCAATGCCCGGCGTGACCAGCCCATGCGCTCGTCAATGAACGCGAGGGCCTCGTCGATTGCGCGTTCGGTGGCGCGCCATGATTGTGCAAGCGATCGACCGTGGGGACCCGAAGTCGTCATCCAATCATGTTTGAGGCCGCTGAACTTGGCGTTTTCACGGTGGAATAGCACAAGGGCGCGAAACGCAAAAGAGAAACCAAAGCCGAGACGTTGGGGCCGCTTGCCGGTGACAAACTCACGCATGTCCTTCAGAACATCCACGGCCTTCCCGCGAGCCAGTTCGGCGGCTCGGACGTCGCCTTCTCTTAGCGCGCTGCCGCCCTTGTTGAGTCTTGCGAACACCTCGACTGCATCGGTCTCGGCAACATCCTTGACAGTCGTGCATGGCACGAGCTGGTCGAGCATTTTGCAAGCCCGATCAAACCTGATCATCGCTTCCTGGACTCGCTTGGTATTCCAACCCGGAGTAGATGCGAGGGCTTCCTCGGTTTCCTTGCGCAACTCCTGATTCCCCCCCCCTCGAATAGCAGTTGGAGCGGAATGAGGGTCGAATCACCTTGATCGACGCGCCAGGCTACTGACCTATTCCCGCCATAGGAGACAAAAAGGCGGGTGACACGTCGCTTCTCTTCGTTCGGCGCTGCCAGGTCAAGGTAGCACCGCAGTTCGGAGCCATCCTTGTCCTCGCCTGAAAATAGATCGAACGCCGCCTCAAGGCTCGTCAAGCGTTGTTGCCCATCAATGAGATAGCCAACGAATTCGGCGGCGATCTGCTGATCGCCAACGGCTTTTGGCTTGTGGTCGCGTTTCACGTTGATCGGACGCCAGAAGTAGAACCCGCCGATCGGGAACTCCTTGAGCAAGGAGTCCAGTAGGTTCCGAATCTTGGCGGGCCGCCACACGTAATCCCGTTGGAACTGGGGGAGTAGGATCGCACCGCTGTGAAACTCGTTTACCAGATCACGAAGCGGTCTAGTGCTTTGGCTTCCATGGATTGATGGATGCAGGGTGCGTGAAACGCACCGGTCCGCTCATCGGTGCGTTGCACGCACCCTACGTCTATCCATCAACGGATCGTAGACGGTGCACTAGGCGTGGCCTCAGTCTTCATGTGCGGTTGTTCCCTATGGTTCCTCGGTCGAGGAACTGTCGAACTACTTGAGGGATCGGCACTTGGGGCGGCGGCGATGGTTGC
>VGZI01000088.1 GCA_016872605.1 Planctomycetota bacterium | reverse complement strand
TGTCGTTCATGGAATTCGTTCCCTTCGTCCCTCTCTGGTACATGCCAACTCACGCCGTCACCGCCGCATCTTCTTCGGCTTCAACAGCACCTTCCTCTTGGCGAACAAAGCCGAGCAGGTAGTCGGCAGCTTTCGAGGCGGCGCTGCTGGCCTTGAAGATGTGCTTGGGGTCGTTTTCGAGTGCCCGAATCCAGCTTTGGACGTAGGCGGCATGATTCGTCAGATCACCACCGGGGATGCCCAAAGCAGCCATCAAGAAGCACGAAGCCATCTCCGCTCGAAGCTCACCCTCGGCGTAGGTGCCGGTCCAGCCAGTTCGCTTTTCGGCCTCAGAACCCTCCGAAAAATGAGCCATCTCGTGTAGCAATGTCTCGGCAAACGCCGGGAAGCACCCGAACTGGTTCTCATCGGGCATGACAATGTGATCCGAAGGTGGACGGACGTAGGCGGCACGGTCGTAGCCGTAGCGAATGTCGGCCCCCGTTGCCGCAACCAACCGGTCGAACTCCGTTCTGTCAACTGCGGGGAAAGTTTCGATGCCGTCGTTGCTCGGTTTCGCCTTGAACTGCTCGGCAACTTCGCCTTCGACCTGAGCGACGTTGAAACTGTGGTGAGTGCGGGCGACAAAATACGTCTCCTGCCTTTCAGTGCCGTCATCGTCTTTCACTGCCTTCTTCATCGCTTTGTAGAAAAGAATGACGGTTCCCTTCTCGCCCTTTTTGACATTGGCCCCGACCGACTTCCATTGGTTGAAGGTGGCCCAATATGAAATCGGATAGTTTTTCTCGTTTTGAGCCAGCCAAAGCAGAGGAACATTTATTCCGCTAAAAGCTCGACTCGTTTTGTAATTTGTCGGCAACCGCACGGGGTCGGGGACTTCCGACCACGGCTTCCGCCACGGAATCTTCCCCTGCTTCAATGCGGCGACGATGCGGTTTGTGATGCTTTCTCGAATCTCGTTTTGGTTCAGCATGGTGCGTCTCCTTTGCACCTTGCTGGTACATCCTAACTTTGAACTCTGCGACCAATACGGGAACTTCGTCCGCATTCCCAGATCGGGAGCGGAAAAAGAAAAATCCGTGCGAAGTGGGAGTAGAGGCCCGCTGACCGTATCTCTGGTGGACCCTTTTCCCCGGAGTTGACCGCTCGACCGTTTACGGGAGCGATAACGGCCACTGGCCCTCGGTCTGTGCGTCGTGCGGGAGAGACTTGCCCACCGGCGACCCTTCACAGGCCACTGCTGACGTTTCGCAAGAAAGTGGCGAAAAGCTGATGGTCCCTACCCCTTCGTCGCCCCAACCGGAGTGGGACGGCTGTGGCCCCTGCACAAGCTGCGGGTTCATATTCCGAATGATGTTTAATAACGCCATCTGCCCGAAGTGCGGCAAGAAGATGAGCCGAGAGGACGCCTTCTTTTCTTGCGGGAGCTACCCGCATTCGACGCCGCCTGAAAGCCAGTGAGTATCGTTCTCTATTATCGAGTGATGCTCACCCTGCTCAGGAACACCTTTCTGGCGTGCTGCGACCACTGCCAAGCGTTTCATCCGGTGGAAATGTCTCCACAAGAACACAGGTCAAATCCAATTACCTGCATCACGCCAGCGACCTTCCTACAACCGAAGTCATCTGGTTGTACACCCAACTTTTGCAACTGACATAGATTTCTTCGCTTCAGCGCTCTGAAGGCCAGCGTTTCTCATCTAATAGGAGGATTCCTCGTCCATTCCTGTCAGGCAGCATCTTCGTTATTACACAGTCCTCCCCCGGCTCCGACGAAGACAGGCTCCACACGCTCCCAGATGCCCTCAATTAAATCGAATAGCTCTTGATGGCGTCCGATGCCTTCCATTTTATTTGTGGACTGTAATAGCGTTTCTGGTGAGTTCTGGTTCGCAATTGCAGCCTTATCATCGGCTTCCTCGGTTATTACCCCTTCCTGACCGTCGTGATTTGAAAAAGGGAACTCTAATAGAGATAGATGTTCTTTGGTGCCGGGAGCATCGCTTTGGGATGAGATGGCATTCATTGCCCTTTCTCCCACGACCCATCGGGTTGCCGTGATCTTTGGCTTACCCTTGATGCGGGCCTCAATAATGCCAAGCTCCTGCAAGGCCACCAGTATCCTTTGACGCTTTGCGTCCTTGGCACACTTGATTTCGGGAAACCTGTCCTTCATCCACGTCAACAAGTATTCCTTTCCCCAACCATCACCAGCCTTGTCCTTCTGTAACGTCAGATTCACGACAGCATTCACGAACCGAAGAATGACGGACTCATCCTTCACGAAAAGAGGCTTAGGCAAGTAAGTGAAGAATGCGTTCTTGTCGGCTTCAGTCCATTCGGGGAAAACCACGTTGGTCGAGGCCAGTGACAACCACGTTTCCTTATCCAAAGGATCGAAACCGTTCCATTTGGCCAGAACCGCCTTCAGTTTCTTCGTGGAAAGCGCCGGATCAAGCTGGTGGCCATTGTCGTCGCAGGCATACTTCACCGAAGTTGTTACCACAGAAGCAATCGACCGCATCTTTCCCTTCAGCAAACGGCTCGAACACGATCTGGCAGACGGAGGCAAGTCGTTCACAAAAGCGTTTATGCCACGCTCAATCTCTTGCTGGCCATACCCGTAAACGAAAGCAAGCCGGGCAAGAACGATAATGTGGTTGTTCAGCGTTTCGCCGTGAGCATCACCATCGAGCCAGAAATCCGGCAGCATCCGTCGCAGGTTGTTTTTCCAGCCATTCGCAAGAATCTTGCCGGTTGGTCTGTTCCGAGTGACGCCCCACGATCTGGGTGCCTCAATGCGGGCGAAATAGTGGAGATAGTCGAGGATACTTTCCTTCGGCATGTACTGGCGATTCGGGTTCTTGAGCCACTCGACATACTTTTCCACATCTTGAATCATCCGGCCTTTGCACGGGACCAGCGGAAGCGGAGCATCGAGCAGCATTTCCCGGTCAAAGCAAAGGGGAAGGCGGACGCCGTGATCCCGCTGTGGATAGATTTCGAGTTCGCCTAACGTCTTCATCCCGGCCTCTTTTGCTCGCCGGGCAAGATCGGGGTAATCAGCGTCAAGGCGGCGAAGAATGGCCCGCAGTGAATCGGTGATCGTGTCCAAATCCTGCGGCTTGTCGAACGTGCGGATCACGTGAAGCCCGGTAACGTCGTTCCGCTTGACTTGGTAGTGCCAAGTCGCCTTCCCGTGAAACTCGTTCAGAAGAACCTCGGCTTGATCCTCGAAAAGTTTTGAATCACGCCCGTGGAAATCGAGGTCAATCAGGACAAAGCGGGTCCAGCGGGTTGCCTTGATCCCGATGATTTCACGCTGATTGATGTGTTTGCGGATAATCGCTGGGGACAAGAAGCCTCGATCAAGGGGATTCTGGGCTGTAGGGTATGCGGTCATCGTGTACCACGAGTCTCGCTCCTGCGCCAATTCTTTGTCGAACTTGAGGATGTACGAGTTCTTCCGGGCCAGATCGAAGAAGATTTCCTCGAAGGCGAAGTAGGCCAGCGTCCGGGGATTCGCCCGGTACGGCTTCGTCTGATCGAGATGGAAGAGGGCGGTAGGCGGGTCCGTGATGAGGGTCAAATCGTCGGTGACATTGGCAAGGAAGGAATCTTCCAGAATCGACCCCGGCCAATGCTCGACCAGTTTCGGGTAAAGCAGGCGGGCCAGTGGTTTCGTCTTGGTCGGCACTTTGCGACCGACTCGTAGCCACTGGTTGCGGGTTTTGAATTCGTCGGGAACTTCCCGCCAGCCGTCGAATTCTCGAAGTTTTTCTGTGCCAGTTGCATAAATACTTGTGGGCATGGTTGATCCCTTGCTCGGTAAAGTTTATTTTGCATATGCGAAGCGCCGTCCCGACCTTCTTTGGGGACGGCGTTCTCGTTTATGGATCACTCGCTGTTCAAAAGGCGAGCGATCCGATGGGCCAGTTCGGGATTGACCGTCCACGCAACGGTCAACCCGTTCTCGTCCTTGATTTCCTGACCGATGCCGTCAGTCTGGTGGACCGAATACGGTGTTCGTGACTCTTGGGTAGTCAAACGAGTCGAGCAATTTGCAGATTCGGCCCCGATGCCAGCGGTAGTCGGGATAGGTCGAGTCGGGAAGTTGCTTTGCAAGCCCGCTATTGAGGGCGGACTCGGACGGCTTGTCGTAGTTGGTCCAAAGGGCGACGTAGAAAAGCCACTTTTGGACTTCCGAGACTCGGACGCCGTAGAGGTAGGCGATATGGGCGAGGGAAACGTACTTGTCATCTTCATTTGTCATCTGACTCCTTCTTGGTTCTGTTCTCGAAATAGGTCTTGATGCTCTCGACTTCTTTGGCCGAGAAAATTCTTTTTCCGGCAATCCTGAGCGGCGGTTCAGGAATGTGTCCGGCAGTGATGGCGTAGGTGATGGCGTGGGGTTTGACCCCGGCAATCTTTGCGACTTCGTTCAAAATAAATTGTGTTTGTGGCATATATGCCTCCTTGTGATATGTATGCTGCTGGCTTCGATTTCTTGGCGACGAAAAAGAAAAATGCCGTGGCCCCCAACGAGGAGGCCACGGCGATGACCGGCAAGACCAAAGTGGATTACAGCGGCAGCAAGGAAGCGGCCTTGGAGCAGTTCAGAATGCGGCGGCGACTGGCCGGATTCTCAAAGGGGAATTATGCTTCCCATTCACTTCTTCCGGCAGTGGACACGGATTGTATCAGCACACACACCGAACATTTCAGCGAGTGCCTTCGTTTTTACTCCTTGTTTCTTGAGGCGGCGAATCTGCTTGATCTTGTCCGGCGACAACTTCGTTGGCAATTCGACTTCGCCCAGCGGAGTGACAATGTCGCTCAGAAGCTCCCAGAAACGATCCTGTGCCTTAAATACCTTGTCGAAGTCAGCGTTACTATAAATTCCGGCGAGAGCGTCTGTTTTTACCGGCTTGCCGTGACGGAGAAAAACGCCCATCGTTTCGCCTTCGGAGAGTTTCCGAATGAAATCACCAGCCGTCTTCCGAAGGTGGTGAAAACCGAGTCGTTTGAAATCAGGATGGTTCTTCTGTACCCGGTTTAGTAGTCGATACCAAGCTGCTGGAATCTTGGCACTGACGTTGTTGCCCTTAGTTCGTTCGATCAGAGTCTTGCCGCCCTCCGTCACGAACACCGGGCCTTTCTTTTTCGGCGTGCCGAGCGCCTGCCGGGTCATGTCCCACAGCTTAAACTCACCGTACACCTTCGTTTTCGGCCTTAGTCCTTTGATGTATCCGCCTTCGATTTCACTCCAATTGAGGCTTCCGATTTCTGAAATCGAAAAACCGCAGTTCAGTGCCAATAGCAACATTTGACGCTCAAAGTAACTGGCGTGCTGCCAGAGGATGCCAAGTTCGTCCTTGCTGTAGGTGTCAACTTTGTATTTCACTTCCGTGTCGGGAACGATCTTGATGCGGTCGAGTTCCAGATCAACGGGCCTCTTCCATGGGAATGTCTTCTCTTTGTGGAGCCAGTGAACAAAGTGCTTGAACAGTCGGATCGTGTGCTTACAGAGTGTGAACGAATACGGCTCGCTCGGCCTTTTGTGTGTGGCGGGCTTTCGGGGCCGGGTCCGCCAGAACTCGATGATCGACTCAATTTCGTCCACGCCAAAATCGGACAGGGGCATATCCTTGGCATATCGCTTGATCCTAGCCGCTCGTTCGCCTTGCTTTTTGCCAGTCTGGGTCGTCCGCCCACCAATATCCACATACGTCCGTTCGATCCACTTTTTGTAAGCGTCGAAAGCGTCGTGGAGCGTCTCGTTCGTCGCCACCTTGCCGCCGAACGGGGCCACGATCTTTTTGATTTCCCGCATCTCGTTGCGGTGTATCTCCTCCTCTTCCTCGACCATGCGACGTCCAACCTCGGCCATTCGCTGATTGCCCTCCTCGATCAGGGTCCGATCTTCCACCACGACTCGGATCATCGGAAAGTAGATGCCAAATGAGGCGTGCCAAGTTGCAACTTCGGTCACGCCGTCGTCAGGCGGTTGCAACGTAACGGACCACTCTCCCTTAGCGATCGCCTTCGCCATAGCCATCGTCTCGTCATCCCAGCAGGGGAACTCAGAGTCGTTTAGCTTTTCAGTGTCCAAGTCCCGCCAGCGAGTCTTCACGCCTTCCCAAAGACCTTCCAGCCGGGTGACATTCGCCACCGCCAGCTTCTCGTCCTCACCGAGGTAGAACCGCACGGACTTGCCGTTCGGCTTCTTGCCGATTTCTCGGTAATGCTGCTGGGCTGGATCGCTCCAAGCGAGGATGTTCTTGGCCATTTTCAATGACTCCAGCCAGATCCAACATCATTCGACCGTATCACTGATTATACAGGATTGAGACGTTATCGGAAAATTGGTTTTGAGGCGAAAATCCGACAAAACGTCGTAAAAATCCGATAAGGAAATCCGACAATATGAGCATTTCTTGTGCGGAAGTTCTCGTGCAATATGCCGCAAGGCCATGAAAAAACGCCAGTTGCGTTAATTCGCAACTGGCGTTCAAGCGGAGAGGGAGGGATTCGAACCCTCGGTACACTTGCGTGCACACCGGTTTTCGAGACCGGCCCGATCGGCCGCTCTGGCACCTCTCCGGCAGCATTTGCTGCAGGACATTCGCAATTCGAACGTTGCCTGTCGGAAATTCTATCGGGAATCGCTGCCTCCGTACACCGCGATTCACGGCGCCTCTAATGAAACGCTGGCCTATTTTCCGCCGAAGTCTTTGGCAAAGGCGTCCGGGCTCAGGTCGGCGTCCGTGGCGTAACGCGTCAACTCGCTCCAAGTCATCGTCGCGCCCGGTTCGAACACGAACCGCCGCATGTAGGCGCCAACGTCTTTATTGCCGACGTAAACCACCGCGTTCGGGTCGGCGCCTTTGTAGACCTTGCGAGCGATAGTATGGTGCACTTGCGACGCGAACAACTCGCCCATCATGTAGTTGTGGTAGTACACCGGCGCGCCGACGATGTGATACTTGGCCGCATAGTCCGGCGCATTGCGGCCTTCGGGACGGCGCAGTGCCTGATACTTCTCGACCATGTCCCACCAGAGCTTGTTCAAGTCTTGGTCGGGGTTCTCGTACATCCCTTTTTCGAAGCGCAGCATCACCTGACACCAGCGCGAGAAGACCAAGAGCTGATAGCGGAGCATTTTCGAGCCCGCTTCGTCAAACGCCTTCGGATCATCGACCTTTACGCCCATCTTCTCCAACCATAACCGCCGTTTCGACATTTTTTCAAACAGCATCGCCACGCCTTCGGTCGTGAGAATATGGGATTCGGTGCGCAAGACGTACGGCAGCTTCTCGGGGATGTTGATGCTGGTGTAGACCGAATGGCCGAACTCGTGCAGCATCGTCGCCATCCATTGCTCGTTGGGGACAACGTTGGCGAGAACGCGCACATCCCTGCCGTCGCGCGTGATATCGGTGCTGAAGGCGTGCTGGTTCTTCCCTTTGCGAGGCTTGAAGTCGTTGCCGGTCTTTTCGATGACGAGGTCGATCGGCAATCCAATGCCCGCGTAGAAATCGCGTGACAGGGCGATGATGTCCTGGTTTTGATAGATCTTGTCGAGGTCGGCCTTGAAAACGGAGGGGACTTCCTGGAAGAACTGATCGTGATAATGCCAGGGCATCAGGTCGGCCACCTTGATGCCGCACGCCTTGGCGAGTTCGACGTCGATCTCGACCTTGGCCTTGCGGAAGGGCTCGCGCGTGAGTTCGTCGAGGCGGTCGAAGAGTGTGATGAGGCCGTCGCCATCCTGCTCGCGCAACGCCAGGAGCATGGCGTGATAATTCTTGAAGCCAAGTTTTTTTGCGGCTTGGTTGCGGAGTTTGACGAGCTTCTTGAGGCCGGGCTCGACGCGGGCGCCAAGCAGTTTGGCGGCTTCCCAGGTCTCCTTGCGGCGTTCCGAGAGCGTGGAGGTTTTGAGTATCTCGCGCACTTGATTGTCATCGAGAACTTTTTTACCCCCCTTGCCGTCGGAGACCTCGGCACGGAAATTGGTGAAGATTTCTTCGATCTCGTTGCCGAGCTTGTTCATCTCCTTCATAAGGTCGGTGTCGAGTTGTTTCTCCAGGAGCGAGAGATAGATAACGTCAATGGCGCGTTTCGAGACGGGATCGTCGATCTTGCCGGCGTCTTTGATCGCCTTGAGTTCGGCGAACTGGGTTTTGTCGGCCATGAGGGCGTCGAGTTGGTTCTGGGCATCTTCCTTTTTCTTGAATGCATCCTTGTTGCCTGTCATCATGGCGTCCCACCACGCGTAGTTGGCGGCGGTGTCGAGGGGACGAACTTTCCTGGTGAAGGCGTCGATGAAGTCTCTGGCCTTCTTCGTGGATGCCGGGTCGGCCGCCGCCTGGGTGGGAAGCATCCAGAGAATCATGAAAAAACACGTGATGATCAGGAAGCCGACGCGCAAAGAAAGCATGAGAATCTCCGTAAGGTGCGCTCCCCACAAATCGCCGCGCTCATCGTGGGGCTTGGAGGCAATTATCCATCCGCGGTGACGATGATGACGCCTTCAGCGGTCAGGGCCAAGGTGTGCTCGACGTGAACACTTGGCAGGCCGTCCTTGGTGACGACAGTCCAGTGATCGTTCAGCGTGCGTGTGTCGGATTTGCCCATGTTCAGCATCGGCTCGACCGCCAGCACCAAGCCGGGCTCGAGGCGAAAATCGGTCTTGCGCAACTCCTTCACGCTGCGCGAGACATAGTTGGGCACCTGCGGGTTTTCGTGCATGATGCGGCCGATGCCGTGGCCGACGTACTGCTCAACGACGCTATAGCCGAGATCCTCGGCGTAACGTTGCATGCGTGAAGCGATCTCAGACCACCAACGACGTTTCGGCATCTCTTCGATGGCGATCTTGAGGACCTGTTCGCCGGCTTCCACAAGGCGTTTGCGCTCTGGGCGGACGTTGCCGATCATGAGCGTGACGGCGGCGTCGGCGCACCAGCCATTGAGCTTGCACGCCGTGTCGACTTTGAGCAGGTCGCCGTCGCGCAGTTCACGATTCGACGGCACGCCGTGGACGATCTGCTCGTTAATGGACAGGCAAGTGCACGCGGGAAAGGGAACCTTGGGGTTGGCGCCGGGATACCCTTTGAAGAGGGGTGTAACGCCGTAGTGGGAGTACAAGGCTTCGACGGCGCGATCGATCTCAATGGTGCGTACTCCGGGCTTCGCCAGCTCGCGGCACTTGCGCAGCGCCTCCGCAACGATCTTGCCGGCCTCACGCATCAAAGCGATCTCGCGCGCCGACTTGAGTTCGGGCGCCGACGAGAAAAACTGTTTGAACACTCCCACTCACCTCATGTTCCCGCTGAAAACCAGCGAGCGGCTAGACTCTCAACGTGTTGACGAGCTTGGCATGGATGGCCTCGATGTCGCCGCTGCCGCAAACCTCGATCAACAAGTTCTGATCGCGATAATGGCGCAAGATGGCGTCGTGGCACTCGTGAAAGACCTGGAGCCGCTTGCGAATCGTTGCCGGCTTGTCGTCGTCGCGCTGATAAAGCGGAGTCTGGCACAAGTCGCATTTTCCGGCAACCTTGGCCGGCTTGAACAAGGCATGATACACCGCATTGCACATCGTATTCGGGCAAGTCCAGCGATTCCCAAGCCGACGCACGATCTCCTCGTCGTCGCCGTTCAAGAAAACCACGGCATCCAGGCCGAGGGACTGTTCCGCGAGCACGTGGTCCAGCGCGATCGCCTGGGCAATGGTGCGCGGATAGCCATCCAGAACGAAGTCGCGCGGCTTGTCGGAACCCCGAAACTGGGCCGCGACAATCTCATTGACGATCGCATCGGGAACCAACTGCCCCGCCGTCATGAACGGCTTCGCCTTGCGCCCCTCCGACGTATCCTTCTCAATAGCCTCGCGCAGCACGTCCCCGGTTGCGAAGTGGAACAGCCGCAGGTTTTCGCTCAGGAGCTTGGCCTGAGTTCCCTTGCCGCTTCCGGGCGGACCGATGAGGATAAGTCGCATAGTATGGCGTCCGCGAGTTTTGAGGAGGGAGGTCCATCGAGTCGCCAATCCACCCGCATATTTTCGGAAAACCCGGCGTTACTCGCAAGCCCGAACCTGGCAAGGAAACACAGAATCCGGCGCCATGAAACAGTTAGCCGGACACACCGGCGACGGATGTGGATCCGTCGCCGGTGTGTCCGGCTCATGGCGGGCCAGCGAAAATTCGAGGGCGTCAATCCTCGGTCAAGCCCGGATAGTTTCGCATTACGAGGTGACTGTTGATTTTTTGCACGAGATCCAGCGCAACGCTGATGACGATCAAAAGCCCCGTGCCGCCGTAGAAGCTGGCAACGGTGTAATTGACTTCGAGAGCGCCGGAGATCAGGCTCGGGATGATCGCCACCACGGCAAGGAAGGCCGCGCCGACGTAGGTGATGCGCATGATCACCTTTTCGAGATAGTCCGCCGTGCGCTTGCCGGGCCGGTAACCTGGGATAAAGCTGCCATAATCCTTGAGGTTGTTGGCGATGTCTTTGGGATTGAAGGTAATGGCCGTCCAGAAGTAGCAGAAGAAGTAGATCAGCACGATGTAGAACAGGTTGTAAACAAACCCTTGACGCTCAAACGCATGAGCGAGGTTGCTGGCCCATTCGGCCGGGATCCACTTCAAGACGCCGGACGGAATAATCAACAAGCTTGAGGCGAAAATCACCGGCATGACGCCCGCCTGGTTGAGTCGCAACGGCAAGAAGTTGCGCGTGCCGCCGTACACGCGTCGGCCACGCACGTGCTTCGCCGACTGCGTGGGGATGCGGCGCTGCGCCTTCGTAATGGCAATGACGCCGATGACAACACTGATGAAGAGAAAGATGAGCACGACAATTTTTTCGAGGCTGACATCGCCTCCGGTTCCGGCTCCGCCGAGCATGAAGACCGAAGGCCGCAGGGCGCCTTTTTCAAAAAGCAGGCTATGCGTGGCATCGGGAATACGGGCAACGATGCCGGCCATGATGAGGAGGCTGATGCCGTTGCCGATGCCGTATTCGTCAATCTGCTCGCCGACCCACATCAAGAAGATGGTTCCGGCGGTCATGGTGACGATCGTGGTGAACACCCAAAAGAACCCATCGTAGCCTGGAATGGCTAACCCGTAACCTCCATGTTGCTTTGCGCGAGCGATGATGGAAACCCACATCCAAGCCTGAAATAGGCATATGAGCACCGTGGCGTAGCGCGTGTATTCGTTGATCTTTTTGCGACCGGCTTCTCCTTCCTTTTGTAGCTTCTCCAGAGGTGGATACACGCTGGCCAAAAGCTGGAAGATGATGGACGCGGAAATATACGGCATGATGCCGAGGCCGAAGATCGTGCTTTGGCTCAGGCTGCCGCCGGAAAACATCGAGATGACGCCGAGCAGGCCTTCCTCGGAGCCGCGCATGGCGCTGAGCATGTCGGCCTGGTTGATCATCGGGACGGGAACATGGAAGCCGACGCGGTAGATGGCAAGGAAGAGCAGCGTGATGATAATCTTTTGCCGAAGTTCCGAGATCTTGAAGATGGAGGCGAGCCGACTCTCTCCGAAGAAGCTGAATGGGCTTGTTACCATCGCAGTCGCGGTTGACATAAGAGAAATCCTCGAAACGCACTGCGCTACCAGCGTCCAAGCCGTTAGGTTACCAAGAGCAGGGGCGATCGATCAATGTAGTTTTTCCGGTTCGGCGCTAACCCGGCACGAATGGCTAGGCCTTTTCTTTTCGCGGTTTCATCTTATTCCGAACGGGCTTCTTTGGCGGCGCGATAACCTCCGTGGAACCGCCCTTTGCCGAAATTTTCTCCGCAGCCGATTTCGAGAAGTGATGCGCCTTGATCACCAGCTTCTTGGTCACTTCACCATTGCCCAGGATGCGAACGCCGTCGGCGGGTCCTTTGGCAAGGCCGACTTTCTTGAGAGCGTCGGCATCGACGATATCGCCGTCCTTGAACGCCTTGTCGACGTCGCCGACGTTGACGACGTGGAACTTCTTATCCCACGTTTCGTGCGAGAATCCGCGTTTCGGGATGCGGCGGAACAGAGGCATCTGGCCGCCTTCGAAGGTGAAGGTCGGCTTCTTGGCGCCGGCGCTGGTGTATTGGCCTTTGCTGCCGCGCGACGCGGTCTTGCCATGGCCGCTACCTGGCCCGCGGCCTACGCGTTTCTTCTGCCTGCGCTTGTGGACGCCCTGATGGACGGTCGAAAGATTCATAACTCCTCCGCGCGAATCGTGAGGTTCGCGAGATCTTACAAGGTCACGCCGCGCAGAGCCGCCACTTCCTCGCGGGTCCGCAGCTGATTGAGTCCGTCGATGGTGGCCTTGACCAGGTTGATGGCATTGGTGCTGCCGTGAACCTTGGTCAGGATGTTGTGGATGCCTGCGGCGACAAGCACGTCGCGCACGCCGGGGCCGGCTTTCACGCCTGTGCCGGGGCCGGCTGGAACCAGGATTACCTTGCTCGCCCCGTACTTGCCGACCACGCGATGCGGAATCGTTTCGCCCTTGAGCGAGATCTTGGGCATCTGCTTGAGTGTTTTTTCGGCTTCCTTGGCCGCCTTCTCGACGGCGGGGGGAACTTCGTTGGCCTTGCCATAGCCCCAGGCGACGCGGCCTTGGCGATCGCCGACGACCACCATGGCGTTGAAGCTGAAACGCCGACCGCCCTTCACGACCGCGGCGCAGCGGCGAATCTTGATGATGCGTTCTTCCAGGCCGCTATCCAGCCGTTCCCGTTCGCGCCCGTCGCGTGATTCTTTGGCCATCTCGTCGCACTCCTCGCGCTCGCCGAAAGCGAGCGGCAGAACCTAGAACTTCAGTCCACCCTCGCGCGCAGCATCCGCAAGGGCCTTGACTCGCCCGTGATAACGATAGTGCCCGCGGTCGAACGCCGCCAGCTTAATGCCTTTGGCGAGCGCGGCTTCGGCCAGTTTCTTGCCGACGACCTGTGACGCCTTGATGTTGCCGCCGTACTTGAGCGAGCCCTGCACATCTTTGCTGCGGCTCGACGCGCTGGCGAGCGTGACGCCGGTCTCGTCGTCGATCAGTTGAGCATAGATGTGCTTGGAGCTGCGGAAGACCGTCAAGCGCGGCCGTTCCGCAGTCCCCTTGATGTGGCTGCGCACGTGCCGACGGCGGCGAAGTTGCCGGCGATGCTTGGTTTTCTGTTGATCCATGACCTATTTCCTTCAATACAACGCCACGAGCGGCGAGGAATGTTACGCGGCGCCGCTGGCGAACGACTTGCCTTCTTTGCGGCGAATCTTTTCGCCCTCGTACATCACGCCTTTGCCCTTGTACGGTTCGGGTTTGCGCGCCGCGCGAACTTCCGCAGCGAACTGGCCCACCTTCTGCTTGTCGGCTCCCTTGATGACGATCGTGTTGACATCCGGGCATTCTGCCGTCACGCCTTCGGGCGGCATCTTGACGATCGGATTGGAATAGCCGACCATCAAGACCACAGCTTTCTTGTCGATTTTGGCCTGGTAGCCGATGCCTTCGACCTTGAGCCGCTTCTCGTAGCCTTTGGTGACCCCGACCACCATGTTGTTAATGAGCGCACGCGTTAGGCCGTGCAGCGAACGACTCAATCGCTCATCGTCGGGGCGGGTGATAGTGATCGCCTTGCCGTCCGAGGCGATTTTCATGGCCGGATGCGCGGTCATCTCGAGCTTGCCCTTGGGGCCTTCGACGCGAATCTTGGACCCATCCACCTGGACCTTGACGCCGGCGGGAATCACAACCGGTTGTTTGCCGATACGGGACATAACGACCTCAAGTTGGAAATCTCGAATGTCGAAATCCGAAATCCACTTCGCTCACCACACGTAACACAACAGTTCACCGCCGAGGCGCTCGGCGCGGGCCTTGCGATCGCTCATGACGCCGCGATTGGTGCTTACGATCGAGATGCCCATGCCCTGCAGCACCGGCTTCAGCTGCTTATAGCTGCAATAGAGCCGACGGCCCGGCTTGCTGGCGCGTTGAATGCGGCGAATGACCCGTTCGCCGTCCGGGCCGTACTTCAGGAAGATTCGCAAGATCTTTTGGGGATCACTGGGGGCAACCTCGGTCTGAAAAACGGGGCGGCCCTGCTCGCTGGCGGCCAACTTGCCAACCTGAAAATCGATGACGAATCCTTCGTCCTTGAGCACCTGCGCGATACTGATCTTGACCTTGGTGCAGGGCATGTCCACGGCGGGGGACTCGATGCGATTCGCATTGCGAATACGCGTCAACATGTCGGCGATCGAATCGGTCATCATCGGATCGGTGCTCCTCATTGTTTACGTTTAGCGATCGAGCAGCGCCTCGCGAGCGCTAAACGTAAACAGATGCTACCAGCTCGCTTTCTTCACACCTGGAATCAGCCCTCTGTTGGCCATGCCGCGGAAGCAGATGCGGCAAATGCCGAACTTGCGATACACCGCACGGGCGCGGCCGCAAAGCCGGCAACGCATGCGAATGCGTATCAACTCGCGCGGCGCCAGCTTCTTCTTGCCGGTCTTGTGCAACTCGAGCTTCTTCAGATCGCGCTCGTGTTCGACTTTCTTGGCCAACGTCGACATGGTTTGATTCTCCGCGCTCGCCGGAAACGAGCGACTAAACGCCTTAGGATTCCCGGAAGGGCATGCCAAACATCCGCAAGAGTTCGCGTGCCTCGTCATCGTTGCGGGTCGTCGTGACGAAGGTAATGTCCATGCCCTGCGTAAAATTCACCTTGTCAGGCTCGATCTCAGGAAAAACCATTTGCTCAGTAAGGCCGATCGTGTAGTTGCCGTTCCCATCGAAACTCTTGGGATTGACGCCGCGGAAGTCGCGAATACGCGGGAGGGCGACGCTGATAAGCCGATCGAGGAATTCGTACATGCGCCGGCCCCGCAGCGTGACGCGGCAGCCGATCTCGTTGCCCTGGCGCAGGCGAAAGGCGCTGACGGCGATGCGCGCCTTGGTAATCTGGCAGCGCTGTCCCGTGATCGCCGTCAACTGCTCGGCTGACTGCTCCATGCGGTTCTTGTCTTGCAGCGCTTTGCCGACACCCATGTTGACGACGATCTTCTGCAGCTTGGGCAGGCTCAGGACGTTCGCGCGTCCAAGCTTCTTCTGAAGCTGCGGGAGGATTTCTTTCTTGTATTTGTCTTGCAAACGAGCCATGGCAAAACCTTCATCACAGGACGCAATCGGGGGAAAATCTCGCCGTTATTTCTGTGCGTACGCTGGGCGTTCTTTGCTCAAGAACCCCAGTCCGGCGCCGCACTTCTTGCAGAAGCGTTCCTTGCGGCCATCGGGCAGATAGCGGCGGCCAACGCGCACGCCGCGCTGGCAGTTGCCGCAGAATAGCTTGACGTTGGAGAGCGAAATGGGCATCTCCTTGGAGAGCCGGCCGCCCTGGGCATTGCGGCGATTGGGCTTCAGATGCCGATATACGCGGTTGATGCCTTCAACAACAACTTTGTTTTCTTCCGCGATGACGCGCAACACGCGAGCCCGAGTTCGGACCTCCGCCGTGCCGGCATCATCTCCGGTGATGACTTCGACGATGTCGTCTTTTCGAATGTTCATGACGAAGTTCCCAATAATCCCAGGGGTTCGCTGCGCTCACCGCTGGGCATCATTTCAGTTTCTACACGACTTCGGGGGCGAGACTGACGATCTTCAGAAAGCCGCGATCGCGCAACTCACGGGCGACGGCGCCGAAGATGCGCGTGCCGCGCGGATTGTCGTCTTCCTTGTTCAGAATCACCATGGCATTGCGATCGAAGCGGACGTAACTGCCGTCCTCGCGCCGCATGGTTTTCTTGACGCGGACAATGACGCCCTTGACGACATCGCCCGGCTTGACGTCGCCGCCGGGGATCGCCTTCTTGACGCTGGCCACGATGATGTCGCCAAGCGTCGCAGTGCGCCGTTTCGTGCCGCCGAGCACCTTGATGCACATGCATTCTTTGGCGCCGGTGTTATCGGCAACGTCGAGGTAGGTATACATCTGGATCATTGTTTGCTCTCACTACGAGCCCGCAGCGCAAGCGGCGGGCCTGTGTTGATCGCGGTAATTACACCGCCGGCAGGGCCAACTCGCTGGGTGCGGCGGCCTGCGTCGGCGCTTTCTTTACCACACGGACCAACCGCCACCGCTTCAGCTTCGACATCGGGCGAGCTTCCATGATCTCGACCGTGTCGCCGACGCGTGACTCGTTCTTCTCATCGTGCGCGTAGCAGATGGTGCGGCGCTTGATGTACTTTCCGTATCGCGGGTGCTTTTCGAGCCGCGGAATTTCCACGCGGCGGGTTTTCTTCATCTTGTCGCTCGTGACCACGCCAACGGCAGTCCGGCGATTGCCTCGCACATGGGTGCTCATCCGTCATTTCCTCACGATGCCTGAGTCGGCTTTTGACCGCGAACGCCACGCTTGCGTTCAAGCATAATCGTCTTGATTCGCGCGACGTCGCGCTTCGCCTTCTGTATTTCGCTCGGCGTTTCCAGACGATCCGTGGCCGACTGGAAACGCAAATGGAACAGGTTCTTCACCGTTTCCCTAAGCGTCATTTCGAGCTGCTCGTCGCTCATTTCCCGCAGTTCTTCGGGCTTCATGACTCAACCTCAGCGTCATTTTCCATTGCGCCACCGGGGCATCGCGCGGGCGCTAAACGATGAAACTAAATATTCGGCCGCCGCGCGACCAGCTTGCACTTGAACGGCATCTTGTAGGCAACACGGGCCAGGCAATTGCGAGCGGACGCCTCGGGAATGCCGGCGACTTCGAACAAAATAAGACCAGGTTTGATGACAGCGGCCCAATACTCCGGTTCGCCCTTGCCCTTGCCCATGCGTGTTTCCAACGGAATCGCCGTCACCGATTTGTGCGGGAACACGCGGATGTACAAGCGGCCTTCGCCGCGCATATAGTGGCTTGCCGTCACGCGGCCGGCTTCGATGGCCTCGGCGCTCAACCAACCGCCTTCCAGCGCTTGCAAGCCGTACTCGCCAAACGCGACGTAGTTGCCGCGCGTCGCGTTACCCTTGACTTTTCCGCGCTGGTTTTTTCGAAACTTTACTCTTTTGGGCATTTGCGGCATTGCTGTCCCCTTCGTCGTCTAGGTAATCGCCGTTATTGATCCAGACCTTGATTCCAATGTGCCCCTGGGCCGACTTGGCCTCGGTGAAGCCGTAGTCGATCTTGGCGCGAAGCGTGGAGAGCGGGATGCTGCCTTCCATCGCCGTTTCGCACCGGGCCATTTCCGCTCCACCGAGCCGGCCCGACATTTGAATGCGAATTCCCTTGGCCCCCGCCTCCATCGTCTGCTCGATCGCTCGCTTCATGCAGCGACGGAAACTCTGACGCTTTTCTAACTGGTCGGCCACATCCTCAGCCACAAGCTGAGCGTCGACCTCCGGGCGGGCAACTTCCATCGTCTTGATTTCAATATGACGATGCGTGATGTCCTCGAGCTCCTTCGTCAGCTTGTCGATCTCCTGCCCCTTCTTCCCGATGATAACGCCGACGCGCGCCGAATAGATGTAAACCACGACCTTCTCGCGGGTGCGTTCGATGCGAATGCTGGCGATACCAGGCCGGCCTTGCTTCACCCGCTTGTTGATGTACTCCATAATGTACTTGCGAATGTTGAAGTCCTCGACCAGGAGGTCGGAGAATTCCTGCTTGCCCGCGTACCAAGTGCTCTGCCAATCGAGCATGATGCCCGTGCGATAACCGGTCGGGGAGACTTTTTGGCCCATGAAGCCCTCTCACTAAATCGCATGCGGCTTAGCATTCGCGATAGACCTTGCGAACGCTAAGCCGCAAGCGGACACTTTCGGGACCTCGTTGTTAGCTCTGCGGCGATTCAGCCGGCTGCTGCTCTTCTTCCATATCCGACAGCTTAATGACAATATGGGCGTACCGGCGCTTAATCGGGTACGCGGAGCCACGAGCTCGAGGCATGAATCGCTTCATGATCGGCCCGCCATCCACGCGCGACTCCACGACCACGAGTTCTTCCTTGGCCCGGGCGCCGCGATCTTCGGCATTGCCCATCGCGCTTTTGATCACCTGTTCGACAAGGCGAGCAGCCTTGTTCGGGTAGAAGCGCAACGTCTCGAGCGCCTCGTCCGCCGCCATGCCGCGCACCATTGTCGCGAACGGCCGAATCTTGCGGGCGTTCATATCGGCGAACTTATGGGATGCCTTGTAATCCATCGCTGACCTCTTCCGCGCCAAACTCAAGTTCCGGGGGCAGGATTTGAACCTGCGACCTCCAGGTTATGAGCCTGGCGAGCTACCACTGCTCCACCCCGGGATGTTTCATCATTTGCCAGCACCACCGGCCGCGGCAGCTGCCGCCGCGGCGGCTTTCGCCTTGCCGCCCGAATGTCCCTTGAACATGCGGGTGGGTGCGAACTCTCCAAGCTTGTGGCCCACCATGTCTTCGGTGACCAAAAGCTTCACAAACGTCTTGCCGTTGTGAATCATGAACCAATGGCCGATGAAATCCGGCACGATGGTGCAATCGCGGGCCCAGGTCTTGATGGGCTCACGGCCGCCGCCACGCTGCTGTTTTTCGACCTTCGCCAGCAGGCGCTCATTCACATACGGACCTTTTTTGACCGAACGTCCCATTGCTTGCGACCTCAAAATTCGGGACAGTTTACTATACGAAAACAACCAAACTCGTCCACACGACGCCTTTCGAAGACTTCACGCACCGCGGAAAACGGTTCCTCACGTGGGGCGTGAGTTCCACGATTACGCCTCGGCATAATGCGGGCCGGGCCGACGACGGCGGATAATCGCTCGGTTGGACGGCTTGCGGCGTTTGCGCGTCTTGCCACCCTTCGCCAACACACCGGTCGGGCCGCACGGATGGCGACCACCCGCGGTACGCCCTTCGCCGCCGCCCATCGGGTGATCCACAGGGTTTTGCGACGTACCACGATTATGCGGCTTGCGGCCCATCCAGCGTTTGCGGCCCGCTTTGCCCAAGCTAATGTTCATATGATCGGCGTTGCCAATCGCGCCGATGGTCGCCCGGCATTCGGAGCTGACACGGCGCACCTCGCCGGACGGCAACGTAATCTGCGCCCAGTCGCCTTCGCGAGCCGTCAACGTCGCGCTGCACCCGGCGCTTCGGCAAATCTGACCACCTTTGCCCGGCTGCATTTCGACGTTGTGCACGGTGTGGCCCAGCGGAATCTTCCGCAGCGGCATGCAATGGCCGACCCGAGGTTCGATTTCCTCGCCACTGATCACCCGGTCGCCTGCCTTCAGGCCTTCCGGCGCCAAGATATACGATTTTGACTTGTCTTCGTACTCCAAAAGCGCAATTCGGCAGGTCCGGTTTGGGTCATATTCAATAGCCACGACCGTCGCCCACACGTTGTCCTTGGCCCGCTTGAAGTCGATCTGGCGATACATTTGCTTGTGGCCGCCGGCGCGAAAGCGCGACGTAACGATGCCCTGAAAGTTGCGTCCGCCCTTCTTCTTGCGCGGAACCACCAAGGACTTTTCGGGTTTTTTCTTGCGGTCGGTGATCTCCGCGAAGTCGCTGACGGATCCGCCTCGCCGACCCGCGGTCACCGGCTTGTAATAACGAATACCCATGACTAATCCCTTCTTCGTTTAGCGCCCGCATCGCGCCATCAAAAACGACCGCCGCCCAGCCCGAAACGCCGTCTTCTCAATAAAACTCAATCTTGTCGTCCGGATGCAACCTGACAATCGCTTTCTTCCAGTTGGACAGCTTGCCCTTTTTCCAGCGATATCGCCGATGCTTGCCCAGTCGCAATGCCGTTCGCACCGAGAGCACGCGAACGTTAAACAACTCCTGCACTGCATGCTTGATCTGCGTCTTGTTGGCCCAAAGGTTCACGACAAACGAGTAGGCGTTCTGATGCTCGCTGGTCGATTGGTGCGTTCCCTTTTCGGTCACCATCGGCGACAAGATAACCTGATGCGGCTCCAGCCGCGGGCCGAACGTCGTTTTCTTTTCTTTCGTTGAGGCTGGCATAACTTCACCTTTGCAAGTGAGCAACACTCACCCGTTCATTTCCACTTGGCGTTCTTGCACAACTCTTGCAGCGCTGCCTTGGTCAGTATCAAGCGATGGGGACGAAGCACCTGATAGACATTGAATTGGGCTGCCGGCAGGACCTCCATTCCGCGGATGTTGCGAGCGGAATGGTAGATCGTCTGCTTTTCGTCGATATCGGCCTTGCCCAGTCCGATGAGGCAGGTCTTGTCGCCAAGCTGCAGTGCCTTGAGGACCTGGGCGACTGTCTTGGTCTTGATCTCAGGCAACTTCAATTCGTCAACGATGATCGTCTCATTGTCCTGGAGCTTGCTGAGGACCGCCATTCGCGTGGCGATCTGGACGGCTTTCTTGGGCAAGTGGTATTCGTAATCGCGAGGCTTGGGGCCTTTGGCGGTGCCGCCGCCGCGACGCTTATTGCTGCGGCGCGTGCCGACGCGGGCGTTGCCGGTCCCTTTTTGGCGAAACAGCTTCTTGGTGCTGCCGGCGACCTCGCCGCGGCGCAAGGTCGAATGCGTGCCCGCGCGTTGATTGGCCAGGTACATGAGCACGACATCATGCAGGAGCTGCTTGTTGATCTTGCCGCCGAGCTCCGCCGGGTCAATTTCGACCGAGCCGACAGGCTGGCCTTGGGCGTTGACCACGGAGAGGGTAATCGGGGTTGGAGTTTCGGTCGCCACGGTGCAATCCTCAGAACATTTAGCCCCGCGGCCTAGACGCGGGTGGACCCGCCCCCCGCTCCTAGGCCGCGGGGCTAACGACGAACGTTTGCTTTCTTTTTATGCGTTGCCGGCCAGGACGCGAATCTTGATGTCCACTCCTGGGGGTAAGCTCAATCCCTTGTTGAGGGCTTCGATCGTCTTGCCCGTCGGCTGCAGAATATCGATAAGCCGCTTGTGAGTCCGGATCTCGAACTGCTCGCGCGATTTGCGGTCGATGTGCGGCGAGCGCAATACGGTGTAGCGTTCAATGCGCGTCGGCAACGGGATCGGCCCGACCACGATGGCGCCGGTTCGCTGCGCTGTGTCTGCAATTTCGCGTGCTGTTCGGTCGAGCACTTCATGATCGAACGCTTCCATACGTATGCGGATTCGTTCGCTTGCTTGTCCTGCCACGTCAATTCCTCAAAAAAACCCAATGAATCGAGAACGATTAGGATATTTGGTAAAGCGCGCAACGTCAAGCCAAGACAGGGAAAAAACACAGGTAGAAATTCGGCTCAATTTACGCGGCTCGCCAGAGTACGGACCACGCCAAGACATCACGTTCATCATTCCTTGCACGTTCTTCGTCGAGAAGAAATGATCGCATTGGCGGCAACTCGCCACTTCGGCGGCGTCTTGCTGAAATGAGAGCTTGTGCCGGCCGAACGCCATCGGCCCGCGCGTCCACCGCGTCGACATCGATGCCCGTGGCGTAAATCTAGACTTTGCGGGCTTGGAAGAAGTTCAAATGCCAATCACGAAAACGCGAAAATACGAAATCACGAAAAGACCATTGCCAGGTAGGTTCCTTTCGTGGTTTCGTCCTTTCGTTGTTTCGTGATTTGCATTTGTAAACTCGCAGAGTCGTGGTTGCGGCTCGGCCTCGCCAGGTTGTTCTATGGCGTTTGTGCACCGAGCGTCAGCGTGCCTGAACGCGACGCAATTGTCCAACGGAACATGCCGCTTCGGGGAATGCGATGTCGGTTGTCGAAATTCTCTCTGCGTCGCGACCGGCGCCAATGTTCCGCGCGGAACATGGGGACACTGCGCCTCGCGCAGAATTTGCATTGCATTTCGGGGAGGGGGGGTGTGGGTGTGTGCATGCAACGCATTGGCGCATCACCGGTCCGCGTCATAGATTGCGACCGAAAAATGCGTTGCACTCGTGGGGCGCGTTTTAGAGTGAGATTCGCTGCGTTCGGCGAACGGCGTCGTATATAACGACAGAAACATCGCATCCCGTTTGGGGACGACCACCATGTTTGCCGTTTGCCTTGCCGCCTGTGTTATTACGATAACGACCGGCCAGGATCCGCCGAGCTTGAAGATTCAACCGGGCGACGTCACGCTGACCGGGCCGAACGCGACGCAGCGCATGTCCGTCTTGCGCGTCGAGAAAAACCAAATCGTCGCCGACGTCACGAGCCGAGCGGAGTTTTTTTCGTCCAATCCCAAGATCGCGATCGTCGAGGAAGGTGGCATTCTCAGAGCGGTTGGCGACGGCGAGACGACGATCTCTGCCGCTTGCGACGATATGCGAGCCAGCATCAAGATCAAGGTCGCGAAAACCCGCGAGCCGGAGGTCATCAGTTTCACGAATCACGTGATCCCCGTGCTGACCAAGCTGGGCTGCAACTCCGGCGCGTGTCACGGCGCGCTGGCCGGCAAGGGTGGGCTAAAACTGTCGCTGCGCGGATACGATCCGCCGGCCGATCACTTCGTGCTGACGCGGCAGGCGGGAGCGCGTCGCGTCAATCGCCAGGAGCCGCACAAGAGCCTGATGCTGATGAAGCCGACCCTCGCACTCCCCCATGGCGGCGGGCTCAAGCTCGATGTCAAGTCGCCCGAATTCCGGGTGGTTGGCGACTGGATCGCGAATGGGGCGCACTTGCTGGCGCTGCGTGCTCCTGATCCGACGCTCGAGCGCATCGAGGTCTTTCCGCCGCGCGCCAAGCTGGAGCCGAAGGACGAATTGCAAGTGCTCGTGCGTGCCGTCTATTCCGATGGCCATACCGAGGATGTGACGCGCTGGACGAAGTTTTCGAGCACCGAGGACAACGTGGCCGGCGTCGATGATAGTGGGCTCGTCAAGGTCGCGGGGCATGGTGAGGCGGCGATCGTCGCGATTTTCTCCGGGCGCGTCGGCCTGGTGCAGATCGCGTCGCCGTTCGCGGGGGAGATCGATGCCAAGGTCTTCGCCGCGTCGCCTCGACAGAATTTCATCGACGATCACGTCGTCAAGAAGCTGCAAGCGCTGAACATCCCGCCATCGGTGCAGTGCTCGGACCATGAGTTCATTCGTCGGGCCTATCTGGACGCCCTGGGCATTCTCCCAACTCCGGAGGAAGTCAAAAAATTCGTTTCAGAGCCTGAAGCGTCAGCGAAGAAGCGCGCCAAGTTGATCGATGCGCTTCTCGAACGGCCGGAGTACATCGATTATTGGTCGTACAAGTGGTCGGACCTGTTGTTGATTTCGAGCCGCAGGTTGCCTCAGCCGGCGATGCGCTCGTTCTATCAATTCGTTCGCCAGAGCGTGGCCGACAACAAGCCGTGGGATCGATTTGCCCGAGAAATCCTGACGGTGCGAGGCAACACGCTGCAGAACGGGCAGGCCAACTACTTCATGTTGCACAAAGACATCAGCGACTTGACCGAGACGACGGCGCTGACGTTCATGGGCATGTCGATCACTTGCTGCCGATGCCACAACCATCCGATGGAGAAATGGACGCAGGACCAGTATTGGAGCATGGCGAACCTGTTCTCGCAGATCGCGATCAAGAACGGCGATCGCGCCGGCGAGTTCAGCATCCAGTCGGTGACCGAAGGCGACGTGCTGCACCCGCGCCGCGGCATCGCCATGCCGCCGGCGCCGCTGGATG
Organism: Planctomycetota bacterium; assembly: GCA_016872605.1. Taxonomy (GTDB): domain Bacteria; phylum Planctomycetota; class Planctomycetia; order Gemmatales; family Gemmataceae; genus SIAQ01. Next base: position 882 of record VGZI01000088.1, on the reverse strand, counting down.
GAAAGCCGCTGAGCGAGCCCCCCGCGTTAACGGGGGGAGGAAAAGATCGCCGTCAATACTTCGCCGATTGGCTCACCGCTTCTGAAAACCCGTACTTCGCGAGGGCCCTGGTCAACCGCGTCTGGCGCAACTTCATGGGTCGCGGCCTCGTCGAAGCCGAAGACGACCTGCGGCAAACGAATCCGCCGTCGAACCCGGAGTTGTTCGACGCGCTCGCCGGCGATTTCGTCAAGAACAAGCACGACGTGAAGAGTTTGATCCGCACGATCATGAACTCGGCAGCGTATCAACGATCATCTCGCCCCTCTCCACCCGGGAAAGGGGTTGGGGGTGAGGGTGCAAGCCCGAGCAACAAGGCGGATGATCGCTATTACTCTCGCTATATCGTGCGCCGCTTGCCCGCCGAGGTGGTGCTGGACGCGTATAGCCAGGTGACCAAGGTACCGACGGCGTTCACGAAGCTCTCGCTCGGTCCGTCTGGCGGCGACGCGAACACCGCGGACTATCCGCTCGGCACGCGCGCGTTACAACTTCCCGACACGCAGCTCATCTCGCAGTTCCTCGACGCTTTCGGCCGGCCCGAGCGCGGCCAAACGTGCTCTTGTGAACGCCAGCAAGAATCGAGCGTCACGCAGGCGCTGCACCTGGCGAACGGACAAACGCTCAACGACAAGCTGCGTTCGAAAAAATCGCGCGTCGAGGAATGGCTGAGCGAGAAGATCAGCGACGATGAAGCGATTCACCGCATCTTCCTGATGGCATTATGCCGGACGCCGAGCGAACTGGAGTTGGGCCGATTCCGCAAAATCATGGGCGAGGCGTCGCGTGATACGCAAGCGACGCGCCGCGAGGTGCTGGAGGACCTGTTCTGGTCGGTGTTGA
>VGZI01000087.1 GCA_016872605.1 Planctomycetota bacterium | reverse complement strand
TGGGCTTGCCGGGGACGCCGCACGCAAAAGGGCTCGACTCCCGCCGAGGCAACAACTCGCCACGCGTCAGACGCACGCTGCCGCACGACGGATTATCTGAGACCGCGGATCACTCTGATGGCACGGATAAAGAGAAAAGAGATTCATTGGACGACGCCGCTTTTGAAGCCCTTCGACCCCTGCTTACGGCGAACGAGCGTTGCTCACACTGGTTCCCGGTTTCGTTGCATTTCGCGAGGGGGGGTGTGAGTGTGTGCGTGCAACGAATGCGCGCACGTGCTGCTTACTAAGGGAGTTAGGTACCAAAAATGTGTTGCAGGCCCTTTGCCAAGTTGAAAAGTGGCGTTGTCCAACGAATCGTCTCATCTCGGGGGGGTAGGCGACTTAGACGAATCCGCACTCCGTCGTCCAATTCCTCACTCCACCACCGCGGGCTCGATGACGCGCATTTCCTTCCAGCGGCCGGTGCGGAACCGTAGGTAGAAGCAGACGGCCATGGCGATGATGTGCGCGGTGGCGAAGACCCAGGCCCAGTAGACGCTGCCGCCGTAATGCACGACCAGGTACGTCGGCACGACCATGATCGGCCAGGCCAGCGTGAACGTCAACAGCGACACGAACCAGGTGTCTCCGGCGCCGCGCAAGGCGAAGGCGAAGGCCACGTTCACCGCGTCGGCGAGCGAGAAAATCGCCACGCAGATCAGCAGCGTCGGCACGATCTCAGCGACGGCCTGGAATTGCGCCGGATTGCGGTCGCTTTCGAACATGGCAACGAGCAAGTTCGGAATCGTCACGTACATCGCCGCGATCGCGCACATGTAGCCGAAGACCCAGTAAAGCCCGGTGTAGGCGCTTTTCTCGGCGAGATCGGGCTGATCGGCGCCGAGGCGTTGGCCGACCAGGATGCAGATGGCCTGTCCGAGCCCCATCATGGGCAGAAAGGCGACCATGTTGAGGCGTACGGTAAGCGTGGTCGCGCCGAGCTCCGCCTCACCGAGTTGGCCGACCATCTGGGTGAAGAGGTGGAAGACGAGCACGTCGAGGAACATTTGCGACCCGGCCGGCCCGCCGTAGCGCATGAGCCGCCAGAAGAGGTCGCTCTCGGGCATCCAGCCGCCGGCGGTGTTGAACTCCTCGCGATAGCTCGGCCCCAGGAACAGCACGAGCGCCGTCAACGCCGACGCCCACGAGCCGGCGACGGTCGCCCAGCCGGCGCCTTCAATGCCCATCTCCGGAAACCCACCGTGGCCGAAGATCCAGAGCAGCGCCAGAGCGACGTTGACCGCGGTGCCGACCGCTTCGATGCCGAGCACGGTCCAGGTCTGGCCGCGGCCTGCGAAGAAGCCGTTGATCGCCGCCATGATCAACATCGGCAGCGCGGCGAACGCCAAACAGCGCAGGTACGCCGCCTCCAACGCCTGCAGCGCCGGCGTGTGGTCGCCCAGCGAGATCAGGAACGAAGCGGCCGGCGCCATGAGCATAAACGCCAACCCGGCGATCATCGCGAAGTGAATGCCCTGCCAAACCGCCGGTCCCACCCGATACGAGCGCCCCGCGCCGGTGTATTGCGCGACGAACGTTGACGTGTAACCTGCCGTCACCTGCAACAAACCGAACGGCAGCCAAAACCACATCACCGCGGGAAACGACGCGGTCATCTCGAGCGAGTCGTGATGCGCGAGTAGGATCGTGTCCACAAATACCTGCACCGTCATGAAGCTCTGGCTGACGATCAATGGCGCGGCCAGGCGCAGCAGTTCCCAGCTACCGCCGGGCGTTGGCTGCGCGGCATCGACTTCGGATGGTTCGGCAGGCAGGGCGGCTGCGTCCGTCGATTGTGACATGAAAATAAGGCCAATGGCGGTCTGTCAGCGCAACCTCTCACGAGGCGAATAACGCCGAACAGTCGCCCTTATGATACACGAGAACGGTTGGAGGTTCGCTGAGGAGGATTGAGCTACGGCACGAGCCGGAAGCGTAAGCGACGGTTTCTACACAGTCGCTTACACTTCCGGCTCGTGGGCGGTTTCCTATTGCCCATCGCGTTCCAGGACGATCATGGTGCGGGTGCGCAGTTCGCGAACAATGCGGCGATACTCGCGGTTGGCGAGTTGCTCTTCGAGTTTCTTGCGGATGGTCTTGGACACTTGATCGTCGAGAAGGAGTTGCTTGGCGTATTCGCGCTTGGTGACGCGAATGAGATGCACGCCGGTGGAAAACGCCACGACCGGGCCGATCTCGCCTTCCTTGAGGTCGAAGAGAATCGCCTCGAGCTCCTGTGGCCGAATCTCGCCGCGGCGCTGGCCTAAACCTTCGCCGCCGCGCAATTTGCTGTCGCCTTGATCGTACACCATGAGCTTCGTGAAGTCGTCGCGGCTGCGCAGGCCGTTGATCAACTCCTCGCCGAAGCGTTTGGCGGCCTCGATAGTCGGCAGATTCGGGCTGATCGGGATGAAGATGTCTTGCCACACGACTTTGTCGACGGTCTGAAATTCATTCTTGTGCGTGTCGTAATAATCGGAAATCATCGACAAACTGACGATCGACTCGAGCACCGGCTTGATGCGGCTGCGGGCGTACTCGGTGGCGATCAGCGAACGCTCCAGCATGCGGCGGTCCGTCGGTTCCATTTCGCGAATCGCGTCCTCCGGAACCTTGGCCTCTCGCAGCCGCTGCACGCGTTTGTCGTATTCTTGATCGACGTAGTCGCGCATCTTGTCGATCGAGTGCGGGCTGACCTTCTTCAATTTCTTCATCGCATCCTGATACATCACTTCCTGATCAATGATCTGATCCAGCGCAGCGTTAAAAAGTTCGGTGATCTTCTCGGCTCGCTGCGATTCAGAAAAGCCGGATACGCGGCGAAGCTCGGGCGCGGCGATCTGCATGACTTCGTCGTCGAAGATTGGCGCGCCGTTGACCCAGGCGCGAACACGGACACGCACGGTGCCGCGATTCGCCATGCTCGTGGGCAGGATGCCGCTGTCCTTGGGCTGAGTGGGCGTTTCCTTGACGCCGAAGCCGGCGGGAGGCGGCGGAATGAATGGCTGTTTGAGCGTCACCGGCGGACTGTCCCCGACCTGTGATCTCACTACCGCCTTTCCAGGCGAAATCAGGTCAGCCGACAGCGATCGATCCGATCGCGCCCACTCCGGCATGTCCGACGCACAGCCGGTCAAGAGCCAGGCAGACATGCCCACGCCGATCCATCGCGTATTCCAGCCCATACCGCCTCCGTGCGCATCGCTCGCGCGGTTCTTTGAACCGCGGCTAAACGGACTCGACGGGCGTTATAACGGACGGTCGGGCAAACGCAAGAGATGTTTGACATGCTCGTAAAGCGCCTGGAAATCGTATTCGTCCGGCCGCAGCCGAAAGTACGCGCTCTGCCCATCCACAATGCGCAGGCGTTTTCCTTCCCGCTGCGCCAGTCGCTCCATTTTGCGCGGATGGCGGTAGCCGAGCACCAGGTCGATCGGACCGCCGGTGGAGGAGAGAGAGGGAGAGAGGGAGAGGGGGAGAAGGGGAGAAGGGGAGACGCGGAGAGGGGGAGACGAGGAGCGCGCATTCTCGCCCATGGATTCTGCGCCTAAGCCCTCCGTCAACGTCTCGGCGGCCGATCCGTTTGTTCCCTTCTCCTCAGCCGTGACCACCCAGTTCCCCTCGAGATGCACTGTGGCGATCTGCCAATGGCTCGCCAGGATGCGCAACTCGGCCAGACGCAACAGCCACTGGACCGGCTCGGGAATCGGTCCATAGCGATCGCGCAGTTCGCCGCGAAAGTCGATCAATCGCTCCAGCTTGCGAATCCGAGACAACCGGCGATAGACCTCGATGCGCAGCTTCTGTCCGGGAACGTATTCGCGCGGCAACATGGCGACCCAGGGCAGGTCGATCGTCACCTCCAGATGCGCCTTTGCCGGCAGGTTCTTCAAGCTGCGCACGGCATTCTCCAAGAGCTGACAGTAGAGCTCGTAGCCGACGGCGGCGATGTGGCCACTCTGCTGCGTGCCGAGGATGTTGCCCGCGCCGCGAATCTCCAGGTCGCGCATGGCGATCTTGAACCCGGCGCCGAGCTCGGTGAATTCTTCGATCGCCTTGAGCCGTCGCGACGCGTTCGGCGTAATCGGCTTGTCGCTGTCCAACAGCAAATATGCATAGGCGCGATGCTTGTAGCGCCCCACTCGGCCTCGCAACTGATGCAGGTCGGCCAGGCCATAAATGTCGGCCTGATTGATGAACATCGTGTTCGCATTGGGGATATCGAGACCGCTTTCGATGATCGTCGTCGCCACCAGGATGTCCGCCTGCTTCTGCACGAACTTGACCATCGCGTCTTCCAGCTCGTCCTCGCTCATTTGCCCATGCCCGACGACGATGCTCGCCTCCGGGACGATTTCCTTGACCTTGGCCGCGATGTCGTGAATATTGTGCACGCGATTGTGCACGAAGTAAATCTGCCCTTCGCGGTTGAGCTCGCGCATGATGGCGTGGCGAATAAGCTGCGGGTCGAAGCGGACGATGCGCGTCTCGATCGGCAATCGCCCCGCCGGCGCCGTCTCCAGGTTGCTGATGTCGCGAATACCCAAGAGCGACAAGTGCAGCGTGCGCGGAATCGGCGTCGCGGTCAACGTCAGCACGTCCACGGTCTGACGAAGTTTCTTAAGCTTGTCCTTGTGCTCGACGCCGAAACGCTGCTCCTCGTCGATGATGACCAGTCCAAGGTCTTTGAACTGCACGTCCTTGCTGACGATGCGATGGGTGCCGATGATGATGTCGATCGAGCCATCGGCGAGGCGTTTGAGAATCTGCTTCTGCTCCGCCCCGGAGCGGAATCGGCTGATGACGTCGATGGCGAACGGGTACTCGGCCATGCGTTGCGAGAAGGTACGGAAGTGTTGCTCGGCAAGCACGGTGGTCGGCACGAGGACGGCGACCTGTTTGCCGTTGTCGATCGTCTTGAAGGCGGCACGCATCGCGAGCTCGGTTTTGCCATAGCCGACGTCGCCGCAGACGAGGCGGTCCATAGGGCGCGATTTCTCCATGTCGCGTTTGATCTCGGACATGGTCGTGAGCTGATCGGGGGTTTCCTCATAGGGGAAGGCGGCGTCGAACTCGCGCTGCCAATCGCTGTCGGGCGGGAACTGAAACCCGGGCTTTGATTCGCGCGTCGCTTGCAGTTCAAGCATTTCGCTGGCCAAATCGAGGACGGCCGCCTGGACGCGATCTTTCTTGTTCTGCCAGCTCGTGCCGCCGAGCTTGGACAGTTCCGGATCGGTCTTCGACCCTCCCACATACTTCTGCACCAGATCGATCTTGGAAGCCGGCACATAGACGCGCGTGCCGCCGGCGAACTCGAGGACGAGATGCTCCTCGGTCTGCCCGTTCTTTTCCAGCACCTGCATGCCGCGATAGCGCGCGATGCCGTGGCTCAGGTGCACGACGAGATCGGACTCCTGCAAATCGAGGAAGCTGTCGATGGCTCGCGATTCGAGACGCCGCCGCGGTAAAACAACCGGGGCGCGCTCGCGATGGAACAACTCGTGATCGCCGATGACGACGATCCCGCTCGCCGCATGCGGCTTCGCGCTCGCTGCAAAATCACGAGGCACATCGCGTGGCTCTGCGAGCGCGAAGCCGCAAGCGGCGGAATCGAGCACCAATCGAAACCCCGCGTGCACGTTGCCGACGACGAGCCGCAGCCGATCCGCCGCCGCCAGCTTGCTCTGCGCCAACACTTCGCTCAGGCGATTCTTCTCGGCGTCGTTGTGGCACGCGATCAGCACGAAATCGTCGGCGGCAGCGCTGTCGAGCTCGTCGCGCACTTTCGCCACGTCGCCGCTGAAACGCTCGATCGATTCGACGCGCAGGTGACACGTCGTCTCCACGCTCGGCGTCGGCATCGCGGATAGACGAATGCTCGGGAACTGCACAAGCTGCTTGAACACCCCGGCGACCGAAAATAGACCGGTGGTGTCGACGACGCGTTCGAGATATGCCTTGCCCTGCTCTTCGAGATCGCCCATCTCGACGAGCAGCGTCCACGATTTGGGCGGCAGGTAGTCGCACAGGTTGCCGTGCAGCGTGTCGCCCTCCGATCCCAGGGGTCCGGAGTACCTCACCCCGGGGCTTGAGGCAGTAATCTCGATCGCTTGCACGTCGCTGAGGCTGCGCTGCGTATCGGGCGAGAACTGGCGGATCGATTCGATCTCGTCGCCGAAGAACTCGAGTCGATACGGCGCCTCGGCATCGGGCGAGAACGCGTCGAGGATGCCGCCGCGCACGCTGAACTCGCCGGGGATTTCGATGGCCTCGCAGCGCCGGAAGCCGCGCTCGAGCAGCCAGGCGACTATGGCGTCGATGCCGATCTGCTGGCCGACGCGCAGCTTCTTGCGATGGCGAGCCAGTTGTTCGCGATCGGGCACCGGTTGAAGCATCGCCTGGATGGTCGTCAGTAACAGCTTGGGCGGTGTATCGCTCTCGAGCTGCCGCAGAATGCGTAACCGTTGCCCGCCGACTTCGTCAAGTACGGTGTCGGCCGTCGGCAACGCATTCCAGGCCGGGAAAGTGACGGGGTGAATGCCAGTGAAGCTGACGAGATCTTCGTCCCAGGCATCGAGATCGCGCGGATGGGCCAAGACGATGAGCAGGGTCGCCGGCGCTCGCAATCCGAGCGTGGCCGCGACAAGAGCCGACGACGAGTTCCACGCGCCATCGACGGTGACCGCCTGTCCGGACGCCAGCGCGCGAGCGAGCGCAGAGAACCCCTCCGTCCCTTCGAGCCAACGAGGGAGTTCCGCAAGCGCTTCCGGCAAACCGCTCCTCCTGGCGCTTGTGGCCATGGTCGTATTGTAGCGAGTCGCTTCACGAGCCGGAAGCGTAAGCGACGGGCGCCGCGGAAACCGTCGCTTTCGCTTCCGGCTCGTAAATCCAACGATCCAACACTTTGCATTGGACGACACTGCAAGTGTCGGGTAGATTCTACCTCAACCAATTGAAGAACCAAGGGGGCCGGGCATGTTGACCATCTTGGGACAGCAACAACCGTTGTGCGACAAGACGTCGCGGCGTGACTTTCTGATGATCGGCGGGCTGGCGCTGGGCGGGTTGACGCTACCGACGCTATTGCGAGCCGAATCCACGTCGCCGGCCCGTGCGTCGCACAAGTCGGTTATCATGATTTTCCTCTCCGGCGGGCAGGCGCGCGAGCGTCCGGTCCATATCCAGGAAATCTACGCGACGCTTTATCGCAACCTCGGCATCGACGTCAACACCGCCACGGTGACCGACCATTCCGGCCGGCCGCATTTCCTGGTCGACAACAACGCGCAGCCGATTCGCGAGTTGGCGTGACGCAACCCTTGCTTGCCGCCCGGTGACGAGCAAGGGCCAAGGAACCCGCTCGATCACGCTGGAATGTCCGATGCTTCTTGCTCAGCCCCAGTGCGAACGGAACCACGGGAGCCTAGCGCGCCGTTGGGAGGTCGTCGTTGCTTATTGATCGCGAGAGTTGGCCGCTGCATCGCAACTGGGCGATCCTCTTCGTCCTCGGCACGGTCGGCTCGCTCGTCTGGTACATCGTCGCATGCTTCGACGCCGTCGATTGGCCCGGCGGCTCGAGCCTTCCGGGCTTCACCTTCGGCATCGTCGGCGGCGTCATCATTTTGTTCGAGATGGTGCTGTGGCTTCGCCGCAAGGTGCGAACATGGCGTGTCGGCTCCGCGCAGAGTTGGTTGCGCGCCCACATCTGGCTCGGCCTGTTGTCCTTGCCACTTCTGATCCTCCACAGCGGCCTGCGCTTTGGCGGTACCCTCACCACCACGCTCATGATTTTGTTCATTCTGGTAATCGCCAGCGGCATCTGGGGACTGACCCTGCAAAACCTCCTGCCGCGCATGAAAGTCGACGAAACGCCCGGCGAGACCACCTACGTCGCCATGGAGCAGGTAGTTGGTCAATTGTTGACCGAAGGGGACGAGCTGATCGCATCCGTCTGCGGAGCAAAGCCGGATGCCGCAGGTGAAGAACAAGGGGATGCCGGCGTTCCGGTGATCGTCGGCGTCGGAAGACGCTCGGCGACGATGCGGCCTGCCGGCGTAATTGCCGAGACGGAGCCGTTGGCCGAGTTCTATCGCGAGCAGGTTGTGCCGTTCTTGCGCGAAGGAACGGCGCTCGATTCACCTCTGGCGAATCCAGGCACTGCGGGCGTGGTTTTTCAGAACCTCAAGGCACGTCTGCCTGCGGCTGCTCACGATGTCGTCGACGCCCTTGCCGACCTGTGCGATCTGCGCCGCCAGTGGGATCGTGAGGCTCGCTTGCAGTTTTGGCTGCACAATTGGCTCTGGGTTCACTATCCGCTGTCGGTGGCGCTGGTGGTGCTAATGATCGTGCATGTTGTGACGGCACTGAAGTATTGGTGAGTGGGGAGAACCAAATGCCGCGGCTCGCACTGGATTGCCATAAGCAGGTCGATGAGATTCACGCCTGGAAAGAGCGTATCGGCGCCGCCGCGCTTGTGGTTTGTATCGTGTGGGTTGCCGCGAATTTTGCGTTCAGCGAACAACGCGATTTTCACGCTTCGCGCGGACCGGTCGCCGGCGTGCATCAGATGTGGGAGACGCAATGCAACGCCTGCCATACGCCCTTCGCGCCGATACGCAGTCATTCCTGGCAGGCGCTGTTTCTGGGCGACGTTCAGGCCAGCTCGCAAAAATGTCAGACCTGCCACGAAGGAACGACGCATCATGCCGGCCAACATCCGGAGTTGTCGTGCGCATCGTGCCATCGCGAGCATCGAGGGCGGGATGCATCGCTGGTTCGCCTCACGGATCGCGACTGTACGCAATGCCACAATGATCTCGCCGGTCATCATGCCAAAAAGCCGGCCTTTGAGCTGACGGTGTCACGTTTCTCCGCTCAGGGGCATCCGGAGTTCCGCTCGATCAAGAATGATCCGGGCAAGCTCAAGTTCAATCACGAACTCCACCTCCGCGCCGGCATGGCCCCCGGCACCGGCGGCGGCGCGCTGATGACACTCGGCAAAATCCCCGAACCGCTGCGAAAGCGTTATCGCGATCAGCAGTCCACTAAGCACGACGACGCGCCGGTGCAACTGCAATGCGCCTCGTGCCATCAACTCGACGCCGGCGATCTCGGCTTGCCCGGTACACGCAGTGCCGGCGCGTACATGTTGCCGATCGCGTACGAGAATCACTGCCAGGCGTGTCATCCGCTCACGATCGAACGCAAGGGGCCCGACGGACTCTTGACCATCCCGCATCGACTCGAGCCGAATCTCATTCACGATCTGATGTTCAATCACTTCACGGCGCAAGCGGTGCGCGGCCAACCGGGCCTGCTCGATCGCAAAGTCGATCGGGTATTGCCGGGAAAGCTAACCAACGCGCTCGACACGACATTGCGGGAAGTGATCGACAAGAACGTCGAACATGCGGAGAAGGATCTTTACCTGAGCAATCGGCTCTGCGCGGAATGCCATTACTTCGACGGCAAGCCCGTTCCGCAAGCGGTGCAGGCCGGCAAACGCCCGGAGCTTCAGACTGCGCCGACGAAAGTGCCGCCAGTTTGGCTACAGCATGCGAAGTTCAACCACACCGCCCATCGAGCCATGGAATGCGCGGCGTGTCACGAAGCGGCATCGCGTTCGAAGACGCATACCGATGTGCTGATCCCAGGCCGAGACAACTGCGTGCAATGCCACGGCCCGACGACCTCGGCCGGCACGCCCGGCGCCCGCTTCGCCTGCACGCAATGCCACCAGTACCACAACGGCGACCACGCCGCCCAAGGCATCGGCGCCGCCCGCCGCAATCCACGAGCCGGCCACGCTATCGACGCTTGGATTCAAGCCAAGTAAGCGCCGCCCCGGAACATCCGCAATTCGACAAAGGAGAAATGCCTGCCGTGCCTGCATCTCTGAAGTGCGCCGAATCGGCCAAGGCAACGGGGCTTCGCTACTTCGACAGGCAGATGGAACGGTCCGATTCCCGAGAACTGAATCGCTCACGGCGCCGGCACAGCTCCACGACGCGCTGATTCGGCAGCTCGAAGGACCAGGTCCGTGATGTCGATGGCGGCTTGCAGGTGAAGCGGCGTCAACGCCCCGAGGTCCATCGCTTGGAGTTCACGGTGTCGGCTGGCGGCGGGCAAGTTGTTCTCGCCCGGCTTCGAGAATCCGAGGACGATTTGGTACCCGTGGGCTTTCGCGATTGCGGCGATTCCTGCCTGCATTTCCCCCCAGAGCGTCTTGGTGTTCTCCTCTTGTCGCTTTTCAAGCAGTTGAACGACTTCCTTGCTCAGTTCTTCCAAGCCTTGCTTTTTCGCCTTGATCGCATTCTCGAGCGCGCGTTGCCGATCGGGGTCCGTTGTCGTCCGCAATTCGCGTTGAAGCGTTTCGACGTCACCTTGCAACGGCTTCGCCTTGTTCTTGTAGGGCATCAGGTGAGCTTCCAACTCTGCCCTGATTTGCCGCGCACGCGAGTATTCTTTCAGGAAAGCGCCGACATTGACGATGGCAACGCGCGTCGGCGAGACATCTTTCGCTCGACCGCCCTCGACGGATTGCGGCACAAGCCGATGGCCGCCACACAAAAGGACGAGGATCGCACCGGCAAATGCTATGAGCCAAGTGCTTCCATTCATGCGGTTCGTTCCTCCGGACGCCACCATGACGCGCCCCATGGGACCCGTCAATGTCGTTTGCCTGTTTTTGTGGTGCTCTGGGACGGCTTGTGAAAAATCGGCGACTTCGGTACGGATGGATGCTCCAAGATCGCGCACCGAAATCATGTGGCGTAAGGGAGGATGGGTTGTATACGGGCAAGTTGCGAGATTGGCTAAGCTCACTCTCGCCGTGGGAGAGGGCTGCCCTGGTGATTTGGGGGGCTGTCCTGCTGGCGGTTTGCGTGCGCGCGTTCATCGCGCCTCAGACCCGCACTGTGTATCCGATCTACCGTGCGTCGGCCGACCTGTGGTGGGCGGGGGGCGAGTTGTATGAGCCGGCGCGCCCGGCATGGGCCGCGGATGGATATCGCTACAGTCCGACGAGCGCGATTCTGTTCAGTCCGTTCGCGTTGTGCTCGGATGCCCTGGGCGGCGTGCTGTGGCGGCTCTTCAACGTCCTTTGCTTTGCGATCGGCGTCGAGTGGTCCGCGCGAAGCGCTCTGCCGATGCCGCTCTCGGGCGGTCAGCGTGGTCTGCTGTGGCTCTTGATGTTGCCGATGACGCTTCAAAGCGTCGGCAACGGGCAGGTAAACCTCCTCGTTGCGGGGGCGATGCTCGGCGCCGTGGCCGCGGTCAAGGAAGAACGCTGGATACTCGCGTCAAGCCTGCTCAGCATCGCCATCGTCTTCAAGCTGTATCCCCTGGCGTTGGCGATGGTACTGATCGTTCTGTATCGGCGCGCGTTGGCCTGGCGTCTGGTCGTGGCGCTCGCCATGGCCTTCGGATTGCCGTTCGTCTGTCAAGCACCGAGTTACGCGGTCGATCAATACGTCAAGTGGATCACCGCGCTGGCAGCGGAAGATCGCTCGGCCATCACGCTCGATCATATGTACCGCGACGTTTGGCTACTGATTCATCTCTACGATGTGCCGATCAGCCGACCGGTGTACGGAGCGATGTGCGTGGCCGGCGGCGGAGTTGTCGCCTGGCTGTGCTGGCGAGGGCAGCGAGATGGCTGGCCAACGGGCAAGCTATTGACGCACGCACTGGCCTTGTCAACAACGTGGATGATGCTGTTCGGGCCTGCCACCGAATCGAGCAGTTTCGCGCTATTTGCGCCGAGTTTCGCCTGGTCGATGCTTGAAGCAGCGGCGAGCACCGAACGATCCGCTCGGCATGGCTTGCTTTGGAGCAGCGCGGCAATATTTTTTGTGGCAGTCGTAATTGGCGGCGTCGTGCCGAGTTGGCGATTACATTCCGCGGGCGTCCACGTGTGGGCGAGCCTGTGTTATTGCGCGTATCTGATGGCAGAGTCATGGCGATCGGACGCGGTTCGTCACGCAGCGACTCAAAACGCCGCGGCGTGATTCGCGTTTGAGATCCACGGAGGGAGTTTCGTGCCAGAAAAGGAACCGCTCGAGCGCTGGGACTTCTATGGCGTCGGACTGTACACGCTCGCGCTCTACGCGATCGTGTTGGCGGTCGGCGGGCCGTTGACGCTGCATGAGGGGGTGCTGTCGCAGACGACGAAGGCAATGCTTGCGAACCACGACTGGGTGGTGCCTCGCTATGGCGACGCACCGTGGCTGGAACGTCCGCCGTTGCCTCAGTGGATCGCGTGCGCCATCTGTGCGGTTCTCGGACATTGCGACGCCGAATGGAACGTGCGCATCGGGCCGGCGCTGGCGGGACTCGTGACGGTGCTATTGACGACCTGGCTGGCAGGCCGGCTGTTCGGCCGCGGCATCGGCGTCTTGAGCGGACTGGCCCTGGCAACCATGTACAACTTCGTTCGCTATTCGACGCTGGCCGAGGCGGACATCTTTTTGGCGCCAATCGTGGCCGGCACGCTCGCCTGTTTTGCGCTCATTGAGGTTTCGGATTCTGCACAGACCGACCCGGACGCAGACGCATCGCTCTGGTCCATCGCCAAACGATTTTTTGTCGGCCGGCCCTGGCTGGTGCTTGGCTTTTTCGTGCTGTTGGGCATGACGAACCTGGTCAAAGGGCTCGTCTTCGGAACCGTGATCGTGCTGGCCCCGATCGCCGTGTATCAGCTCTGGAACGACCGCGTGTCCAAGGTCGCCATGTTTTTTGGTCTCTTCGCCTGGGCAGTGGTGGCCAAGCTCACGGGGTTGCGATCCGCCATCGGTCTGGGACCGATCGTGTTGTTCATGCTCTGGAACATCGGGCTGTTTGCACGCTACATCTGGCTCTGGGGCTGGCTGGCGTTCTTCGCCGTCGCGCTGCCCTGGCCGATCCTTGCGTATCTTCAATATCCCGATGCGATCGAAGTCTGGACGTTCGATCTCGTTGGGCGACTGAGCGGAAACTACCTGGGCGAGCCAATCTGGTATTACTTCCAGTGCCTGGCCTGGGTGCCGCAACCGTGGTCGATCGCGGCAATCGTGGGCTTGGCGACCACGTGGCGGTCGGCCTGGCAGGAAGGCGGCAAGGCGGAACGGTTCATCTGGTGTTGGGCGTTCATGCCGCTCCTGGTGTTCAGCCTCTCGGACGGCAAGCACCATCATTACATGCTGCACTACTTGGCGCCGTGGGCCATCCTGGCGGCGCACGGGATGGCATGGATGTGGCGGAAGATCGCCGAACGGCAGTCGGTCGTCGGGCCGATCGCGGCCACCGTTGCCGGTTTCGGGCTGCTTTTCGCCGTCTACGTAAGCGGCTTCTATTTCAAGGGAACCTACCTGCACCGGTCGCGCGAGGACACGGCTTTCTTGCACGAAGCCCGCCGCATGGTGCCGCTCGATCAGCCCTTGATGATCAACTCAGCCGACGAAGCGCTGGAAGGCCTTCGAATGCAATTCTACATCGGCGACACGGTGTACTTTCTGCACAACCTGAGCTTCGTGCTTGATGATCGCGTCCGCACGTCCGATGTTTACGTCGTCACGCGCTTCAATCGAAAAGCGGAGCTGGACAAATACGGACACGCCGAGCCGATCCTGCGTTGCAAGCAGAGCCGACGCGAGCAATCGGAGGCCGACCGCTGGACACTCTTCCGCGTGCATCTTCGCGACGACGTGCCGCGCCGAAGTGTCCGCGTGCCGATTTCGCCGATGCAGGCGATGTACCGTGCGGATGGCCCGCGGCTGGATTGAGCGCCGATTGCGGCGCTGTTGTAGGGTGGGTGAAACGCACCGCGGGGGACCGGTGCGTTTCACGCACCCTACGCACGCCGGCGGCGCATCTGTTCAAGGTAGCTGGCTCGCATTTCTCCCAGCTCTGAATCGTAGCGGCCATCCTTGAAGTCGGGAAAAGTCCATTCGAACGGCTGATAGCGCCCACCTGCGTACCGCGCCACCAGATCAGCGTAGATGCCGGCGCCGAGGTAAATCTTCTGTCCTGCTGCCTTGATGCTGGCAAGCACGATCTTGTTGTGGTCGAGGTAGCCGACGTCGAGGTTCACGCGTCGCCCCATCGGCCCGGCCAAGGCGCTCTCGATGGCGATGCAGGCATGCTTGGCGTCGGCCAACTCCTGCGGACTGCGCAGCGTTTCGAATGCGATCAGGCGCCGCCAAAGCGATGCGCCCATTTCCGCGGCATAATAATCGGTCCGATCGAACGCGTGATCGCCACCAACGAACGCGACGACGCCGAAGCGTTCCGACAACCGGGCGACGGCATCGATTCGCGCCTCGGCGTCAGCCCACAGCACGGCGACGAAGTAGCTCACCGGTTCAGGTTGTGTCATCGCGGTTGGCATTACAGTCCCCACCCCACGCCCAACGGTGAGCTCAGCGAACGCCCGGGGAAATGGTCGCCGCCTCACCTCCGGCCCCGCTCCCCCGTCGCGGAGACGGGAAAGGAACTTGTACCAGAAGTCAGAAGTTTGAGGTCAGACGTCAGCGTCGGAATTCGCAAGTTTTCGATCACTTGCATTGTTAATTCTTCTGACTTCTGATCTCTGACTTCTGACCTCTGGTACTAGACCAAAGGCGACGCCACCAGTGCTTTGCGAACACGCGGCCCATCAACGTGAGCTTCTGCCAATGTGGTAGCACAGGGCGTGATTGCCACACGTCGTAGCCGATCGCTTCAATCTTTCGCAGGATGCTCATTCCGCCTTGCGCGAACAGCTCGATATCCGTCTGCACATCCTCGGGAACCAGATCAACTAAGGGCAATCCCGCCTCGAAAAGGACACGCGTCCGATCGACTTCGAATCGCATCAAGCCGGCGAATGCCGAGTTGAATCGCCGTGCTTCCAGGTCGGCGTCGGAGTAGTCGAAGCGTCGCCGATCCTCCGTTGGCAGGTACACCCGGCCGATGTCCAGATCGCGCGAAACATCCTGCCAAAAGTTCGTCAACTGCAGAGCCGTGCAGATGGCGTCCGATAGGTTGGCGGTTCGCTCATCGAAGCACTCGCAGAGGTAGAGCACCAGGTGGCCGACCGGATTGGCGGAATATCGGCAATAGCCCAACAGCTGCTCGTGCGTTTCGTATCGCTTGACGGTTTGATCTTGTTCGAACGCCAGCAGCAGGTCCAGAAACGGCGTCGACGGGATCGCAAACCGCTCGATCGTCCCAGCCAGCGCTACCATGACCGGGTGATGTGGCTTTCCGGCGTAACAGCTCAGAAGTTCCTCGCGCCACCATTGAAGCAAGTCGAGGGCGAGCTGGCCGCCGCCCGTTTCGTCACCGAGGTCGTCGGCCCAGCGGCAATACGCATAAATGGCATGAAAGTGCGGCAGCAATCGTCGCGGCAATAGGAGCGACGCAACCGAAAAGTTTTCGTAGTGCGTCCGCGCCAGCCGCGAGCAATAGGCCTGGGCTCGTTCGCGCGACACGCCGCCGTAGTGGGCCTGCGGTCCCCATCGCGCCAATTCGTGCAAAAAGCCATTTTGCATATGGTGATTATACCGATCGCGCTCTTGTCGAAAATTTGGGTTTAGTCTGGCCAACGATCGGCAGATTCGGCTAGACTGTCGAGAACCCATCGTCATGAGGGAATCACGGGCCATGTCGATCCAAACGCGATGTCCGACGTGTAAGGCGCAATTCCAACTCGACGACGATTTGGCGGGCGAAACCGTGCGTTGTCAGGACTGCCAAGGGATCTTTGAGGTTCCCAAGCCAAGAAAAAAGGCGGCGCCCGAGGAGTTTGTCCCCGCGGAGATCGTCGAAGAACCGATCGCCGATACGAGTAGTACGCCCCCGCCCAAGCGAGCTGCCGTACCGAACATCGCCAAACCCGCACCGCCGGCCGACGTAAAGCCGACGATGATCATCGCCGTGTTCCTCGTAATGGGGCTTACGCTCCTTTCGTGCCTCGTCTGTTTCTTGGGCGTCGGTTGGTGGTATCTGTCGCTGCAGGGGAGCGACGTCAACCCGGTTGCAGCACAGAAAAAGGACGAGGACAAGGCGGGCGGCGCCGCGGCCGAGAAGCCCAAGGCGATTCCTGGAGAAAAGGGAAAGGGGATTGCGATGCCTCCGCCTCCTCCGCCGTTCCCGAAGGCCATGGAGACGATTGTCATTTTCCAGCCGGACGGTTCGTTTCGGACGCAGAGTGGCCTGGTGGCAACGGATCCTTTCAATCGCGACCTCAAACACTACCGAGGCTACCGTGTCGTGCTCGAGGCGGGAATGATCTACCAAATCGACATGACCAGCAACGATCTCGATTCCTACCTTTACTTGGTTGACGACAAAGGGCTCGTTGTCGCCAAGGACGACAATGGAGGCGACAAACGCGATGCGCGAATTGTGTACGCGCCGACTCGCGCAGGGTCATTCAGGATTGAAACGACGTCCGCTCGCGGCAACGAATTGGGGGCTTTCACTCTTTCGGTCCGCCGCATCCAGAAGTGAAGCCCAAGCGAAAACCGCGAGGAACCGAACGTGAACACGATTCCGCTCATCTCCAGCGACTCCACGCTTCTGGGCCGCGTCGCTCCGCTCGTCGGCGCCTGCCAAGCCGGAAACGCCAGCGTCGTCTGGATCGCCAGCGCCCAGGACGCGCTCGATTACCTTGCCAGCGACCTGCCCGATCTCGCCATTATCGATTTCTCCGATCGGGGCAACGACCACTTCGCCTTGCTCAACGCCATGCTCGGGGATTCCTGGCTTTTGCACAGCAATATTATTGCCTGGTGTGCCGATCATGACGCGTGCGAGCGGCTCAAAGCGATTCGCGGGGCCAATATCGTCGTGCCACTTGTCGATGAGGAGTTGGAAAAGTTCTTGCCTCGCATCCTCGAAAATATCGTGAACAACCAGCGCATTCTTTTTCAGCGAACGATCGGCGCGGATCTGGTGCAGACCGTCTCGGGGTCGTACGTGCTCGGCAACAACCTCCTGGAGGCCCATTGCTACGCCAACTTGTTGTGCAACTACCTTTACAATGCCAACAAGATCGACGCGGCTGGCAAGATGCATACCAACCTCGCCCTGACCGAGATGCTCATCAACGCCATCGAGCACGGGAACTGCGGGATCAGCTATCAGGAAAAGGGCGCCTGGCTGGACGACGGCAATCTGATGAGCAGCCTGATCGAGAAGAAATGCCAGGATCCCGCCATCCGAGATCGCCGCGTGGTGTTCGAGTACACCATCACCCCGGAGAAGTCGCGGTTTTTCATCGCCGACGAAGGCGAAGGGTTCAACTGGCGCTCCGTGCAAGACCCTGCCAAGAAAGAGCATGTGCAGGAACTGCACGGGCGAGGCATCAAGCTTACCCGGAAATACACGAAGAACCTTACCTATAATGAAAAGGGAAACGAAGCGTCGTTCGAGATCGACCACCTGCGCGATTGCGCCAACACCGCGCCGGCTTTGTTCCAAGGCGTCGCGCCGACGCCGGTCAAGGCGGGCGACGTGATCTTTCGCGAAGGCGAAGGCGGCGATTTCTTGTACTACATCGCGAAAGGGCGCTACGAGGTGTCTGTGAAAGGGCAGGTCGTGGACGAGTTGTCGCCCGATGATATTTTCATGGGCGAGATGTCGTTCCTGCTCAATAACCGCCGCAGCGCCACCGTGCGAGCCGTCAGCGAGGGCGCCTTGTTGCGCATCTCAAAGAAGGACTTCGTCGAGGTCGTCAAGGTGAAGCCGCAGTACGCCCGGTTCCTGGCTCGTCTGCTGGCGCGACGCCTGGCGCGCCGCAATACGGATGCGTCGCAGGTACTCGACGCAGCGCCGTGACGGCCGGCGACCCGAGTACCAGAGGTCAGAAGTCAGAGATCAGAATTCAGATAAGTGAATCCTGCCAGTGACCGAAAACGTGCGACTTCTGACGCTGATCTCTGACATCTGACGTCTGGCCTCTGGTACTAGCGGCGCCGTTGCCGCACCGAGCCAGTTGTCAAGCTATGGGCCTGTTCCGGCACGCCCACCCACGAGTGAAAAGAGCCCACCATGGAATCAACCAGTGGCTTCTTCGAAATCGAAGTGCAGGATGACGTGCTTATCGTCACCCCGACGGGCAACATGGGCGAATTCGACTCCGAGCATATCAGCACTGGGGCCAAAATCGTCTTTGACCGCCTGACTCATTCCAACCTGAGTCGCCTGGTCTTCGATTTTAACAAGACAGAGTATTTCGGCAGCACCGCTCTCGGCTTCTTCGTGCGTCTCTGGCGAACCGTCAGCGCTCGCGGCGGCCGCATGGCCTTCTGCAACCTCTCCGAAACCGAAGCCGATATTCTCAAAGTCACGAAGCTGAATCACCTGTGGAGCATCTGCCCGACGAAAGCCGATGCCGTGCGATCCGTTCGCGGCTAATGCTCCTACCACCGGCACGAGCCATGACGGCCGGGACCTGGCATGCTTGACCTCAGCGATCGATCGATCACTCTGCTCTGCGTCCTCGTTCCGTTGGTTCTTACCTTCGTCTGCCAACGCCTTTATTTGCACTTCATTAATGTCAACACCGACTTGTATGTGCTCGGACACAACGTCCACCATCTCTTCGTCGGCGCCTTGATGGCGATTCCGGCGGCGTTCGTTTTGGCGTTTCAGCCGGAGGCGCCCTGGCTTCGGCTCGGCGCCCTGGCGATCCTGGGCAGCGGCAGCGCCATGGTGCTCGACGAGGTCGTCTTCCTCATCGCCACCGACGGCGCCAACGAATCGTATCTCAAGCCCGTGTCCGTATGGGGCGCAATTGTCCTTCAGGCGCTCGCCGTGGCGCTCTTGCTGTTGCTCTATGTCGTGAATTAGCTCGACAGCGCAAGATCAGGCTAGTGCGTCGTTTCCCGTGGATCGACGTAGGGTGCGTGAAACGCACCGGTGAGCGGAGCGGTGCGTTTCACGCACGCTACGTCGATCCATGAGTGGCTATTCGATTGCGCACTCGGCTAGTACCGGAACTCGACGCCAATGTTGATGCCGTGGGCCCAGAAGGCGGTGTCACGGAAGTTGAAGACAGGACGGGCTTGTTCGCGGTCGGAGCGGAACGACCCGTCGGGAACTTGCAGCGTCGGCAGAAAAGCGCCCGTGGGAACCAGTTTGGTGTTGATAGTCGAGTCGATTTGAGCGCCTGGGCGAACGACATTCGACCAGTAAAGCCCGGTGTACCCGAGTTGCACATTCATCCATCGAGCTACGGCGTACTTGAGCGAGAAGTTGATCTCGGGAACGACCGTGAACTGATTCTGCGAGTAGCTGCCGATATTGCTCACCGTCGTAAAGACGCCGCCCGAAGTATTCAACGGGCCCACGATCTTTGGGATCTTAAGATCGGTGGCGGCCGGCGTGGTGGTCGATCCGTTGATGGTCACTTGCTGATGCGTCACGCCGAACGCGACCTTGCCAGCCAGTTCGGCCGTCAGCTGGCCGAAATCCCAGGAGAAGCGAGCGCCGGCCTGGCCGCCGTGGAAATAATTTCGCGTGCCGAAGTAGTCCGAAATGAACACCGGGCTGCCAGCAATTGCGTCAAAGTAAGAGTTCTGCCCCTGGCCGACCGTGGGAGACTGAATCGTGAAGTTACCATCTTGCGCCGCGGTAACCACCTGATTAATGGTGAGATTCTCTATCATGCGCAGGTGCCGATAGCCAAACAACAGGTCGACCGAACGCTCGGAAGTGCGAATAGAGTGAGCGATGGCATTCGCCTCATAGCCCCAGACTTTGATATCCGAGTGAATGGCGATGCTGCCGATGATGTACGGATTGCCCAGGTTGTCTTGAGAATTGATGTCGAGCGAGCTCTGCCGGCCGGTGGCGGCGTCGAGAAAGGGAGTCGTCAAAAGCGGCGAGCCGTCCGCGTTGCCGGCTGCGCTATAGTTGACCGACCTCGGCGACAGATAAAATCCGCCGGCTTCGAGCGACCAGAAGCCGTCGGGGCTGGCCTCGAAGCCGATCCAGGCGCGCAACCCGCTGAAACCGCGGTAGTCGATGTCGCGGCCCGTGAAGAGTACGATGGTGGTCGGGTCGTCGAGCTTTCCGCCGGTGAGAGCGCCGTTGCCGTTGCCGTTGTTCGGCGCCGTCGTCAGCAAAACCGGGGAGGGGCCATGGTTGACCCACCAGAGCAAGTAGTCGGCGCCGACATAGAACCGCGCCGGCGAACGGGCGACATCCATGGGAAGGACCGGACCGTCCGTGGGCGCGGTGATCTTGGGCGGCCCAATCTTCTCCGGCGAGTCGCCCACTTGTCCGAATGCGCAGTGCACCACCGCCAATACAATGCCCATCGCCCAGAGTGTTCTGCCGCGCATCATGCCCTCCTTGCTCTCTCGCCGGGCCAGGAGTTCCCTCATACTCGCTGTTTTGCCCATTTTCCACGCCCGGCAAGATTGGATTATGCGTTTCCTCCGCTACTATCGGCATTTCCCGGACATCTTGCACAGATTATTTGGACGCGGGACGCTACTTGGGTGTGCCCGCTTATTCCGGCACCCTCACGAAAAAGCCTCACGCAACGGCGCAACGGCGCCGAGATGACGGGATTTGGGCAGGCAAAAGCTGAATGCGTTCTACGGGAATCCTCAAGCCCGGCCTCGCGTTGCCGCGGCGAATGGTCGACGCCTGCTCTGTGCCTGGTTTCGTTGCATTTCACGAGGGGGGGGTGTGAGTGTGTGCGTGCAACGAATGCGCCGAAGCCATGTTCGTAAACGGCGTTACGGCTGGAGATTTCGTTGCATGCCTATTGACGAATCATGAGCAAAGGGGTCGGTTTGCTAGATCGATATCGCCGTTCTCCCGTCCTCGTTGGGCCTTTGCGGCGTTGCGTGAGATCTTGGCGCCGGCAACTGCGGGCGAACCCTGCTACTTCACCTTCAACGTCACCGACTTGGCGGCGTGCTCCGTGTTCTTGCCCTCGCGCCGTGCCAGCACGACAAATGGATGATCCTGCGGCCGCACCCAGGGCTCCGCATAGATCGCGACGATGCGCGAAGTCTCATTTTCGTTGACCAGAATGCCATTCAGGCCGATGTCGAGCACGCGCACGCCGTGGGGCAAGCCGCGCACTTCAAGCGGGACTCGGCCCTTGAAGCCGTTGCGGCGCTCGATCGTCACGAGCATCTTCGTCTGCCCGCCCGGACTGAGCGACACTTCCGATTCGGCCGTCGTCGTTACGATGTCGCCCGGCTCGGCCAGCGTCGGCAGGTCGATGGCCTCGACGGTTCCGAATGGTAAGCCGTTCGCAAGCCCTTCACCATTGAGAATCGCCTTGGCGCCGGCCATCGGCGGCTTGGCGTCCGCGGCAGCGTACAGGCCGACGGTCGTCGAGTACGTCCCCGCTTCGATCACCGTCACCGGCATATGAAACCCCTCCGGCAGATTGCTCATGCTGATCTTGATCGGACCGTTGAAGCCGTCGATGCGCTCGGCTGTGAAGGTCAGCGACACCGCGCTTCCTTTCGAGACGGCTGGCTTCTGCGGGGACATCTTGAGCTTGAATTGCTCCACCGGATGGCGAACCGAGAGCCGATAGCCGAAGTTGGCGCCGCCCATGCCGCGGGCGTCGGCGATGCGCACCTTGTATTCGCCGTCAGCGGGCGGGTCGAAGAGGATGCGAGAGTCGCGCCCGAAGCCCGGGCCGCCATCATCGTTCTTGTAATAGAGTGTGAAGACGGGAAAGCCGTTGGGCGGGAAGGTCGTGCCGGGCGGATGAGTGCTGACCTTGTACATCGGCGTACCATTGGCGTGATGCGTCGGCGTGGTGTCGAGATAACCGATGCGCTGCCCTGCGGTGGCAAAGAAGGTACAGTCCGCGTCGGGATGCGTCGGCAGGGCCTGGATCTTCATCAACTCGTTGCCGACATAGAGATAGTCGTTGACGCCCAGTTCGCTCCATGCCTCGATGCGGATGTTGCCCTGGGCTGAGTCGTGATCGCGGAAGGTGACATTGGTCTTGGCCTGCGACCGCAACACCGCCCGTGGCACCGGCTGATCGTTCTTGTCGAGGATCTCGATGATTGAATCGAGCCGCGATCCGATGCGGCGGGCGTTGACCTCGACGATCAAGCGTTGTCCCTTCTTGGCGGTGAACGACCAGACATCGCTTTGGTTCTCCTTGAGCAGTCTGCCATTCGCCGTGCCTGGAATAGGAATCTTGGCGCCGTACGCGACGTCCGGAAACTCGCCGGCGACGATCTCGGCCTTGCCCATCACCCGCTCCTCGGCACGAACCTCGATTGAGTAGACCTGACCGGGCTTGGCGTTCGCGGGAATGAAATAAGGAAAGACGCGGTTCGGCAGATAGACCCCTTCGACCTGAACGAGCCCCTTTGTGCCGCGCTGCAGGCCCATCGGGAACACGGACGTGATGACGGGATACGTGCCGACCCATAGGCGATAGGTGAAATCGGCCCCGCCGCGAAACTCGCGATCGCGTACGGCCACGGCATAGGTCCCCGCCTTGGCAAACGTGTGGCCGAGGTGCCCCTGATTGCTCTCGGCGAGAATCTTTCCGGACAGGTCGGTGAAGACGAGCACCGGATCGATCTTGGATTTGAGTTCGATCGTCTGTACCCGCACGCCGACTTCCTGGTCTTTCACGACATCGAAGCGGAAGAAATGGACGGCGCCGGCGCGATCGAGTTTGCCCCAAAGATAGGCGTTGAGCTTGAGTCTCTGTCCGGCGGCGGGCGAGGCGCCAGGTTTGTCGACGACCATGGGCACAGGTATGTCGCCCGACTTTGTCAGTTCACTAGCCCGCGGCGCAAGCAAGGGCGACTCAGGGGGCGGCCCTTGCTTGCCCTGCGGGCTAGTAGCGCTTTCTTTCTCCCCCTCTCCCTTTCTCCCCTTCTCCCCTTCTTTCGGCGCACCGAACTCATGTGCCACCGCCCCTGTCTTCATGTCAACCACCTGCACCACGCCGTCGTACCTGCCCACGACGAACTGCCCGGCGTCCTCGCGCAGCGCCAGACACAGGACAGTCTCGACCTGCTTGGCGTAGACCTTGCGTTCGGTCATCGTCGCGATATCCCACGCCTTGACGACGCGGTCCTCGCCGACGGAGTAGAGCGTTTTCGAGTCGCTGGTGAAAACGAGCCTCTGCACCGCCCCTTCGTGTGCGAACACCGATTGCCGTATTTTTGGCGAGCCGAGCCCCGTAAGGGACCGGTTGCCGACCTCATAAACGCGGACACTCTTGTCAACGCCGCCGGTGACGAGGTACTTGCCGTCGGGGCTCCAGGCGACGGCGTAGAGCCAATCGGTCGCCTCGCCGAGCGTGTAGAGGAGCTTGCCGTTGTCGACATCGAATATCTTCATGGCCCGATCGGCGGAGACGGAGGCGAGCATCGTGCCGTCCGGACTGAACGCGAGGCCATAGACGGCGTCGCTGTGTTCTTTGATCGCATGCAGAATCTGGCCGCTCTTGATGACATGAATCTGAGTATCATAGCTCGCCGTCGCGACCAGTTTGTCTTGAGCGCGAAAGGCGATGTCGACGATCGTGTCGGTGTGTTTCGTGTCGACAATGACGCGTTGGCTATGCGGATGCCACGCCACGAGATAGTGCTGTTTGGATTGCGAAGAAACCGCAACGAGACTGGCGACGGAACTCAAAGGCGTCAGAGCCGTGATGGTGTACGGTGCAAACTCGACCTCTTTTGCCTCAAAAGGCATTCGTCCAAGATCGACGCGAAACATGCGATCGCCTCGGGTAAAGCGCAGTTCGCCCTTCGTCGAGCATGTCACGCCCGTCACCGGCGGCAGCGCGTTCGCCCTCGACTTGATCGCCGGCAGTTCAATTTTGACGTTCGCTCCGTCGTCGGCCGCGCCCGCCTTGACCCACGCACGCAACAGGGCAACCTCCTCTTTCGTCGGCTGGAACTTCGCCTTCGCCGGCGGCATCGACGGCTTGTCCTTGCGCTCTGTCAGCAGAACGAGCTTGCTCTTGTCTGGCTGCCCCGGCACCACCACCGGCCCCGAGTCCGAGCCTTCCATCATCGCCTTGAACGTCTCTAGGCTCAGCGTCCCCTTCTGCGTCTTGGCATTGTGGCACTCCAGGCAATACTTCGTCAGGAATGGACGAACCTGCTTGGCGTAGCTCGGCGACGACTGGGCGGACACCGCGTTCACGCTGAACGCGGCGGCCAACGATAGAATGATGAACCGATTCATGAAACGACCTTTCGCCCTCTTCGTTTAGCGCTCGCAGCATCCCACGCGGCGGCATCGCGTGGGATGCTGCGAGCGCTAAACGAAGAGACGTCAACGACTGAACAAAAACTCCCGCCCCGTCAACACCGACCAGAACAGGTCCTCCAGCACCTCGCGGCGCGTCGCTTGCGTATCACGCGACGCCTCGCCCATGATTTTGCGGAATCGGCCCAACTCCAGTTCGCTCGGCGTCCGGCATAATGCCAGCAGGAAGATGCGGTGAATCGCTTCATCGTCGCTGATCTTCTCGCTCAGCCATTCCTCGACGCGCGATTTTTTCGAACGCAGCTTGTCGTTGAGCGTTTGTCCGTTCGCCAGGTGCAGCGCCTGCGTGACGCTTGATTCTTGCTGGCGTTCACAAGAGCACGTTTGGCCGCGCTCGGG
>VGZI01000086.1 GCA_016872605.1 Planctomycetota bacterium | reverse complement strand
ATCGGTGACCGGCCCGCCGCCGTTGCTGGTTTCGAAGCCAGGCCGGCTTCGTCCCGGACACCGATAAGTCGGCACCGTCGCATTGCGATCGAGCTGCTTGAACATGAACTCTTGTTCGATGAATGGCAGAATCTGAAATGCCCAACTTCCGCTTTGGCTGTTATTCCCTTCTGCTGCGGCCCTGAACTGATCGTTTTTCCATTTGTTGTCCGATCCATTGCACGGGAATCTCTTGCGCCCAGAGTCATGATGATTGTGAAACGCGAGAGCAATTTGCTTCAGGTTGTTCGCCGACTGTGTCCGCATCGCCGCTTGCCGTACAATCTGAACCAACGGCAACAGGACGGCGATGAGAAACGCGATGACGGCAATGATGACGAGAATCTCGATGATGCCGAAGCCGGCACGCGCGGGTTTGCGAGCGTTCATGCGTGATCTCCTTTTTCGCAGGAGGTGAAAGCCACACGATGAGCACGCGAATATCCTAGGCGTATTTGACGAATAGACAAGTGTTTTCGGCCGCGCTCGCCGAAGGCGAGCGGCTAAACGCTAGACATGACATCAACTTGCAGTTTCGCCTATGCCGATGTACACTGATAGCAACCTACCTGGGGGGCGTTTCTGCCATGCTCAATATTAATGGACCGAGTTATCTCACGTGCGATGGGCTTTCGCGGCGCAGCTTTCTGAAAGCGGGCTTTCTCGCGCTGGGCGGGCTGACGTTGGCCGATCTGCTTCGCGCCAAAGCGCATGCCAGCGAGCAGGGCGAAGCGACGCGCGATACGGCCGTCATCCTCTTTTGGCTCGGCGGCGGGGCGAGCCACATCGACATGTACGATCTCAAACCGAACGCGCCGGCCGAGTTTCGCGGCGAGTTTCGCGACACGGCGACGAATGTGGCAGGCACGCGCATCAGCGAGCACCTTCCGCACGAAGCCCGCATCATGGACAAGATCAGCGTCGTTCGCTCGGTGACGCACACGAATCCTGGCCACGGCATGGGCTCGCACTGGATGCTCACCGGCTACGTGCCGACCATCGAAATCAACGACAATCTCAACCCGTGCGCCGGCTCCGTGGTGGCGAGGATGCGTGGGTCGAATCGTCCGCGCGTGCCGTCGTATGTCTGTGTTCCCAGCGTGCCGGGCCATTCGGCGGCGGCGTATCTAGGAGCAGCGTACAATCCGTTTTCGCCGGCCAGCGATCCGAGCAGCCCCGACTTCAATGTACGAGATCTGCGCCTGGCCCCGAACATCGATCTGACGCGATTCCGCAATCGCCAGGAACTCTTGCGAGGCATCGACACGCTGCGCCGCGATGTCGATCGCGAAGGGACGATGGAAGGCTACGATCGCTTTTATCGCGACGCCTTCGAGATCGTGACCAGCCCCGATTGCCGCAATGCGTTCGACATCCGCCGGGAGGATTCTCGGGTGCGTGATCGCTACGGCCGCGATTCGTGGGGGCAAAGCGCCCTGCTCGCGCGCCGCTTGGTGGAAGCAGGCGTGACGTTCGTCACTGTCAATGTGGGTGGCTGGGACACGCACAACAACAACTTCAACGAGCTAAAGAACCGCCTCCTGCCTCGCTATGATCGCGCCTTGGCTGCTCTCGTCGAAGACCTCTGCGAGCGCGGCATGGACCGCAAGGTGCTGGTGATGACCTACGGCGAGTTCGGCCGCACGCCGCGGATCAACCCGACGGCGGGGCGCGACCATTGGCCGGGCGCCAACTCGGTCGTCTTCGCGGGCGGCGGGTTGCGCATGGGCCAAATGATCGGCACGACCGACGCCCGCGCCGAATATCCGACCTCGCGTCCCGCCAGCCCGCAAGATGTGCTGGCGACGATGTATCACTTCCTCGGCATCGACTATCGCCACGAGTTCCACGACGCAGCGCAACGGCCGATCCCGATCCTCAACGAAGGCCGGCCGATCCAGGAGTTGCTTTAATCCACGAGAATGACTGCCGAGGTCGCCCAATGCGACGCTTCAAGTGGATAGAATGGAATTTGCGGAAGATCGACGCCCACGCCCTGTCAGCCGAAGAAGTTGAAGCAGTGTTTGACACGGTATTCACGCTGGACGAACGCAAGGATGGCACATTCCAAATGTAGGCAGAAACTCCGTCTGGCCGATGTATCTGGGTGATCTCGCGTTATGACCGTGAAGATGACGAGATTCCCGATGTGTTCGGCGATCTCGGCGATACACCGATACTCGTGATTACCGCTTACTGAGGCAAATGATGGCATCTCCCGAAAAAGACAATCGAAGTGCTGCACGAAGGGCGTTGGACGAGCAAATTGCCGCCGAGCCACCGCTTGCGCCGCCGACGCTGCCCGCCGACGCCGCGCCATCGACGATGGAATCCAAGCTTCGCCCGCGGGCAATGGCCGTGGCCGGAATTGTCGAAAACGGTGTCGTGCGTCCCCTCGAACCTGCTGTGAAGTTGCCGGAGCATTCGCGCGTCATTATCGTGGCGGCGGAAGCACCATGACGGGGTGGTTCCTCAATTTCGCCGCATTGCCAGATGAGCAAGGGTACGTTTAATGCTTGGTGCAATCGCCGGCGATATTATCGGTTCTGTTCATGAGTCGGCTGCCACCAAGTACAAGCATTTTCAGTTGTTTACGCCGGAAAGCAGCTTTACGGACGACACGGTATTGACTGTGGCCGTGGCTGAATGCGTTTTGGATGATCGCCATTACGTCGATGTTTTCCACAAATATTACGCAGCATATCCCTATGCGGGATACGGCGGGAGCTTCCGGTTCTGGGCGGAAACGAGGCGGCGCGAGCCGTACAACAGTTGGGGTAATGGCTCCGCGATGCGCGTCAGTCCAGTCGGCTTCGCATACAACGACCTGGAGACGGTGCTCTCAGAAGCCGAGCGGTCCGCAGCCGTTACGCACAGCCATCCAGAAGGAACCAAAGGCGCCCAGGCAACGGCTGCTGCGATTTTCTTGGCTCGGCACGAACATTCAAAAATCGAGATTCAGGATTACCTGGAACAACAGTTTAACTACGACCTGAGCACGCCGCTGGACGAGATTCGCGAGACGTACTTTTTCGATGTCTCATGCCAGGGATCTGTTCCGCAAGCGCTGAGAGCATTTCTTGAGGCAGATGACTTTGAGGATGCCATTCGCAACGCCATCTCATTGGGTGGAGACGCGGACACGATGGCGTGCATCGCAGGCGCAGTGGCGCACGCGTTCTATGGCCAGATTCCCGCGTTCATCCGCGATGAGATTCGGCAAAGGTTGGACGCGCCTCTCCGCGATGTTTGCGATCGGTTCGAAGAAAAATACGGCAGGTAGTACGTCATGATCGGATTCATGGTCGATCCTCGCACGACGTGGAAGTGGTTCATCCACGGCATTCTTATCCTGTTCTTCCTTTTAACTCCACACGATTTGCACGCCGAACTTCCGCTCATTCGTCTCGATCGCATCACGCCGCTGGGCGGGCTTGCGGGCTCCGACGTCACGCTCGAAATCGCCGGGCGCGATCTGGAAGACGCCAAGACGTTGCACTGCGATCATCCGGGGCTCAAGGCAACTTGGATCAAGGACCGCTTCTTCAAACTCGCGATCGCCGCCGACGTGCCCAGCGGAACCTATGAAGTGCGTGCCGTCGGCCGCTTCGGCATCAGCGGGGCTCGGCTCTTTTCCGTACAGCGCGGTCTGGTCGAGGTCGACGAAAAGGAGCCGAACGACGAGCCGGCCACCGCTCAGGTTGTGCCGATGAACTGCGTCATCAACGCGATGAGCGACAACAACGGCGACGACTACTTTCGCTTCGCCGCCAAGAAAGGGCAGCGCGTTACCATCGACTGCTTCGCCTACCGTCTCGATTCGCAGATGACGCCGATGATGAGCTTGTCGGCCCTCACTCCCGGCTCCTCTGGCGGAGGACGAGGGGAGAAGGTGCTAATGCAATCGAAGCCGTACTATCATCGCGCCGATCCGTTTCTCGACTTTGTCGCGCCCGCCGATGGCGACTTCGTGGTCGGCGTGCATGACATGACGTATCGCGGCGGCCGGCCCTATCGCCTGGCGATCTCGACGTTGCCGCATATCGAGAGCGCGTTTCCGATGGCGATTGTGCCGGGAGCGAAGTCGGCGTTGACGCTTTTAGGTCGCAACCTGCCGGGCGGGAAGCCGACGGCGTGGAAGACGCACGACGACGGGCTGGAGCAATCGGTGTACAATCCCTTGGTTGCGCTGAGGGCTAGTGATGCATTTGCGTTCGCGCGGCACATGCCGTCGCCGAGCCTGAACACGCGTGGCATTCAGGTTTGGCCTTTCCCCAACGCGCTCAATCCGATCACGCTGGCGTACGCCGACGCGCCGGTCACGCTCGACAAGGAGCCGAACGATACCACCGAGGCCGCCCAGCCGATCACGCTGCCGACCGTCATTTGCGGCCGATTCGACAAGCCGGGCGACGCCGACTGGTATCGTTTCAGCGCCAAGAAGGGGGAAGCGTTTTCGGTCGATCTTTTGTGCGAGCGACTCGAGTTGCCCGGCGATCCGTTCGTGCTGGTGTTCGACAGCAAGGGCAACGAGATCGCGACGTTCGACGATCATGGCATCAACTTCAACGCACTGGCCCAAGCCAATCGCGATCCGCTCGGCGTGTTGCGCATCCCGGCCGACGGCGAGTACAAGCTATTTGTTCAAGAACGCTATCGCAACGGCGGAGCGCGTTATCAGTATGTCTTGAAGATCACGCCGGTTGTGCCTGATTTCTATCCGGTGGTCGTGCATGAGACGCCGAACGAGCCATCGTGCCCGTGCGTGTATCAAGGGGGCAGCGCGTTCTACGAGGTGTGTTTGAATCGCCGCAATCACACGGGTCCAGTGGTCATCGAGGCCGAGGGGCTGCCCGCCGGCGTGACGTGTAAGCCGGTGCATGTCAGCCCGCAGTCGCAATTCGCCAATGTCGTCTTCACCGCGTCGGCGGACGCGCCGGAATGGTCCGGCGCGATTCGTTTGAAGGCCTGGGCGATCGTCGATGGCAAAAAGATCGAGCGCGAGGTTCGGCCCGTGCAGCGGCGCTGGGCCATTGCCAACATCAACTCGTCGGTCATGCTGAGGCAAACGTGTCTGGCGGTCCGAGGCAAGGCGCCCTACGGCGTGACGTTGCCGAGCGTTAAACCCGCCGTCACCGCCGGTTCCAGCCTCGAAACGACCGCGAAGGTGATTCGGCAGTGGCCCGACTTCAAGGGCAAAGTGCAACTGCTCGGCCTGAATCTGCCGCCCGGCTTCTCGTTTGCTGCGACTGACATCGCCGCCGATCAGACCGAAACGAAGATCAAGCTCACCGTCGCTGCCAACGTGCCGCCGGGCGACTATTCGATTGTCCTGCGCACCGACGCGCAGGTCCCGTACAACCGCGACCCGATGGCGCCGGCTCGCCCGAATGTCCGCGTCGCCGATCCGACGACGCCGATGCTCGTGCAGGTGTTGCCGAATGCCGACAAAAAATGAATACTAGCCCGCAGCGCAAGCAAGGGCGGCCCCGCCCTTGCTTGCGCTACGGGCTAGTGAGTAACATCTCTACTCCGTTTCGCGAGGGATGCCATGATGCGCTCCATACTTGTTCCGCTTGTCGCAGTGTTCGCCGTTGCGCCGGTGGGCGCCCAGCCGTACCGCGAGAAGCTCATCAGCGTCGAGAAAAACCTCCAGCGCGGCAAAGCGTTGCTCGAAGGCAAAACCATCACGCCCGATTGCGATACGCCGTGGTCGATCGAACTAAAGACGCTCCGTGGCGGCAAGCAGGAAGGAGTGCGGCTCCTCACCATCGACAACGGCAAAATGAAGATCGTGCTCATCCCAACCCGTGGCATGGGCATCCTCGACGTCGCCATGGGCGATCTCAAGCTCGGCTGGAAATCCCCCGTCACCGAGGTCGTGCATCCCAAGCACATCAATCTGCAGATGCGCGGCGGCCTGGGCTGGCTCGATGGCTTCAACGAATGGCTCGCTCGCTGCGGACTCGAAAACACCGGCCAAGGCGGCAAGGACGAGATCATCAACAACGTCGGCGATAAGGCCACCGTCGATCTCACGCTGCACGGCAAGATCGCAAACATTCCCGCCTCTGAGGTCGAAGTCATCGTGCAGACGCAGAAGCCGTTCCGCATCACGGTACGCGGCATCGTCCATGAAAAAATGCTCTTCGGCCCGAAGCTCGAACTCGTTACCGAGGTGTCCACCACGCCCGGTTCGTCGAGGTTTCGTATCGAGGACACCGTGCTCAACGCCGGCTCGCAGCCGCAGGAGTTTCAGGTGCTGTACCATTACAACTTTGGCAAGCCATTGCTCGGCGCTGGGGCGAAGCTGCACGTGCCGGTCGAACGCGTCACGCCGTACAACGCCAACGCCGCCAAGGACGTGGCGACATGGAACACGTTTGCCGGCCCCAAGCCGGGCTATGTCGAGCAAGTCTATCTGATGCACCCGTTGGCTGACGAAGAAGGCGACGTGCGCGTGCTACTACACAACGAAGCCGGTAGCCGCGGCATGACCCTGAAGTATGCCAAGAAGGAATTGCCGTACCTCACGCTCTGGAAGAACACCGGCGCGGACGAGGACGGCTACGTGATCGGCATCGAGCCTGGCGTTAGCTTTCCCAATTCACGCCAGGTCGAACGCAAGGCCGGTCGTGTGCCGAAGCTCGCCGGCGGTGGCCGTCACACGATGCGCATGGACTTCGAACTGCTGGACAATCGCTTCTGGGTCAATCAGGCCATTCGCCAAATCGAGGCGGTGCAGGAGACGAAGAACGCGGTGATCGACGCAGAGCCGCAGAAATGATGCGGCGCATGTTGAAGAACTTGCCGGCGCGGCGCGGGCGCTAAACGAAGACGGGCTGTCAAATCATGCCATGACCGATCAGCGCGGCCAGACCCTGGATGTGCTTGCAGCGGCCGCGCGACAGAAAACCCATGCATTCGCAGGTTGATTCACTCGACGTGCCGATCCGGACATGATAAAGATCAGCGAGGCCCAGGCGGTGGACCGCGAAGCCGCGGCCGCCGATGTCGCAGGGTACCTCCTTGAATACGTAAAAGTTCGTTCGGTTTTTCTTGGTAATCGCGAAGATGCCGACGCCGTCCGCTTTGGGCCGCCGCAACAGGCGGATATACTGCGTCATCGACGGCCCCCGTTGTTTAGCCCGGCCTTTTAGAGGCCGGTGGCGCGATGTCCGCCCGCCTTTACGAGGCAGGGCTAAACGGTGATTGTACCGCGTGCCCGTTTCATGCACCATGTCCGTTGCGGTTGCCGGCGGCGAAATGGCGACGTACAATGGAGTGGTTGTCACCAGCAGGCTGACCAAGGACGGCAACGCGATAGAAGGATTTCACCATGGGTAGCGCGGAACCGGCACGGGACGACATCTTTTCTCCGGCCGGACACATCTGCACCGACTGCATTTCCGAATCCACCCAGCAGGTTTTGTGCGAAGCGCTCAAACTGGCGAAAGAAACGCGCTGGGACAGCGTGCGCAGCCCACATATCTTTATGGGCCTGTTGGCCGTCCCCGACCCGTGCGTTCGCTCCTGGGGCGACCGCCTTGGCGCCGATCTGACTCGCTTGCTCGGCCAATTCCAGGAGCTCTTTCATCAAGAAG
This sequence comes from Planctomycetota bacterium, assembly GCA_016872605.1. Lineage (GTDB taxonomy): Bacteria > Planctomycetota > Planctomycetia > Gemmatales > Gemmataceae > SIAQ01. Next base: position 17,803 of record VGZI01000086.1, on the reverse strand, counting down.
AAGGCGATTGCGAAGCGCTCTTGATGCTAAATCGCGAGTTCCTCTCCGACAATGTGATTCGCCTGTTGCGTGAGGCATATGCCCGGGCACGCGATCATCACCGCTCCGTCGTCATGCCCATGGACCTGCTCATTACGCTGTTGACCACGACCAATAGCATCGTCGCCGAATGCTTCGAGCGCATCGGCGTCACGGCGGCGAAGTTGACAGAGTTGGCCGTTCTGGCGGAACAATCAGCGCGGAAATAAGCGCCCGAGCACGCGGCGCAAGCAAGTGCCGTACTTGCTTGCGCTGCGTGCTCAGACGTTACTGCGCGAACAGCGTGTGCAACTGGCGCGCATAGCGCGGGACGGCGGTTCTCGGATCCTCGGCGGCTTCATATTCCAAGGCGACATAGCCGCGGAAATTGACGGTTCGCAGCATCTGCACTTTTCGCTTGAGATCGGCTTCTTCTGCCTGCTTACCCGCGCGGTGTATCTCGGTTTTGATCTGAACGACGACGGCATAGGGAGCCAGGCGTTCGAGATCGGCGTAAGGGTTCTGCGAGCGGAAGTTTCCCGTGTCGAGATTGACGCCGAACCAGTCACTCTTGATGGTGCGGACCAGTTGCAGCATCTGTTCGGACGTGCCGGTGATACCGCCGTGGTTTTCGAGAGCCAGATAGATGCCGAACTGGCCTGCATGAGCGCAGCATTCCTGAATGGCTTCGATGCATTGACGGCGGGCGCGTTCCTCGGTGTCGCCGCGAGCGACGGTGCCGCCGAAGATGCGTACGGTCTTTCCGCCGAGCCGGCTGGTATGCTCGATCCAGCGTTTGCAGTGATCGATCTGTTCCTTGAGGCGTGTGCCGTCGTTGACGCAGAAGTCGGTGCGAATCGCCGTGCCGCTGACGTCGAGGCCGAGCCGGGTACAGCGTCCGCGTAGCCCGGCCAAATAGCGCGGCGACGTCTCGGGGAAGTAATACTCGGTGAGTTCGACCGCTTCAAAGGGCATCGACGCCGCCAGATCGATGAAGCCGTCGAAGGTCATCGTCGGCGGCTTGCGGCGCAGGTCGAGCGCCTGCCGAAAGCTGTACGCGGCCAGGCTAAGCTTGAGGAGCGAACGGCCCTGACGACGAATCGGGTCGATGCCCGATACCCGATCGATGCCGGTTGCGCCCGCGGCGGCAAGAGTACCTAGAAGCAGATTACGGCGGTTGAATGTGGACATGATGGCTCCTTTAGATAGGGCGGGCTTTCTAGCCTTACTTCTTCTCGAGTCGTGTCAGGCAAGAAAGCCTGACCTACGGCTTTTTCTCTTTGATTTTCGTACCGTTTCTGGTTAGATATTAGGCAGACACTCGTTCGTATGCAAATGGCACGTATGTGAGGGGCATGAACATGTTGCGGCGAATGCTCCTGCTCGGCTTGATGGTATCGCTCGTAGTCGTTGGCCAGGCATCGGCGCAGGTCATTGTTCCGGGTTTGCCGCTAACGCCCAAGGTGAAGTTGCCACCTTTTCCGAACATAGAGGCCATGCCTTTTGACCTGCAACAGATTTTGCAGCAAGCCGCCCAGCTTCAGCCCAAAGGGGGCAAAGCCGATGGCTCGATCCTGTGGGGCGGCGTGCGGCTGCAGCGAGCGACCGGCGAGATGCAGGCCCAGCTTGGCTTGGCCAAGGACGAAGGCCTCGTCGTTGCCGCGGTCGATCCGAACTCCGCCGAGGATCGTGCCGGTCTGAAGACGAATGATGTCCTCCTCAAGATCAACGCTCAATCGGTTCCCAACGACATCGAAGGATTCAACAAGCTTGTAAAGGAGCAGAAAGTCGCCGACTCCGCCGATATCGTCGTGATTCGTGACGGCAAAGAAGAGACTCTCAAGGGGGCGAAGATGCCGGCGGTCGCGCAGATGAACCCGATCGGCGGCAGGGGCGGAGTCAATCGCATCGCCATCGGCGGCATCTTCGGCCAACGCATTCAGATCATTCAACGTGGCAATCCGCTCCAGCCCGGCGCTATCAACAAGCTCCACATCGAACGCACCGTCAACGGCGCCAAAGTCGTGCAGCGACAGAATGGCGACCAGTTCTCCGCAGACTACGTCAAGGAGGAGTTGACCATCAATGTCGCCGGAAAAATCGAGAATGGCGTCCGTACGGCGAAAGAGATCACCATCACGCAAGGAAAGGACACCCAGAAGTTCGCAAACCTAAAGGACGTGCCCTCCCAGTATCAACTACTGATTAGACAACTTATGCAACCGCCGGTCGGCGGGCAGCTGATGCTCCCGACCATTCCAAACCTGCAAAACTTCCCGGGCTTGCCTGCAATTCCGGGCATCGACGATTGACGTTGTTAGCCGGACACGCAAGCGACGAATGAAATGTAGACCGTCGATTACGCGTCCGGTTACCGACGCCCCTCTTGCCAAACGACCTACCTCTCGGCATACTGCCAGAACACCCATCATTGACATCGCATTCCACCTACAGGAGGGGCCGTCCATGTTGAAGCGTATTTGCCTGGGCCTATTGATTGTCGCCGTACCGTCCGTGGCCGTCGCACAGGTCCAAGAGAATTATCTGCCGGCGAAGACACAGCTGTACTTCCGCTGGGACGGCATGGAGAAACATCAGGCTGACTTCAAGAAATCGGCCGTGGGCAAGATGCTCCAAGGGGAGACGGGTGTCTTCTTGGACGAGCTATGGAAGTACGTTCTCGACAACGCCAAGGCCGCCGCGCAAGCGGAGCCTAAGATCGAACCGATGCTGACCGACTTGACGAAGGTGGTCGTTTCGCTGCACCGGGACGGCATGCTGTTGGGAGTGGAAGTCGACAAGATCAAGCCGCCGATGGTGCGAGCCCTGATCGTGTTTCCGAAGGCCGCGGGCGAATCGGGAACGATTTTACAGTTAATTCACAAGATTGGCGCCGAGACCAAAGTCGATGTACAGAAGGCCAAAGTCGGCAAACGCGTCGTTCACCATGTACGGATCGAGTTGCTCCGCCTTGGCTGGTGGGCCGAAGGCAGTGACGCCGTCGTTTTCTTGGGAACGACGGATCCGGTCGCCTATGCCCAGGACATCGACGCCAAGAAGACCGGAATCGCCAAACACTTGCTCTATCAGAAGGTCGCCAACTTCAAGGAATTCAAGACGGCCGCGCGCGGCTATGTCGATTTGCACGGCCTGTTCGCCGTTGCATGGGACATCGACGAGCGCGTCACCAAGATCATCGACGAAACCGGGCTCAATGGACTGCGCAACATCACCTTCGTTTCCGGATTCGACGGCGCCTCGGAGCGATCCATCGCCGACGTCGATGCGTCGGCGCCGCGCAAGGGCTTGCTGAGCCTCACGAGTCAAAAAAAGATCAGCCTCAAGGATATGCCCGTCATGCCCAGCGACATGAGCAAATTTTCGGCGAGTAGCGTCAATCTGAGCAAGACGTACGATGTGGTGACGAATCTCATCGTCGGCGTCGCGCGCATCGTTAGCCCCGATGAAGTCGAAAATATCAAAGAGGGCATCAAGGGTTTTCAGAATGCTATTGGCGTCGATTTCGGCAAGGATCTGTTCGAGAACTTCGGCGACGTGATGGTCACCTACAGTTCTCCGTCGGACGGCTTTCTGGGAACCGGGGCCGTCGTCGCGATCCAGGTCAAGGATGGCAAGAAGATCATCGACACCTTTGACAAGCTCAAGAAGGCTATTCCGCCATTCCCCGGCGGCGCCGTTTCGGTGAAAAACTCAAAGTACCGAGGCGGCGAGATCATTCAGATCGGCATCGAGAGCCCTCAGACCAATGCACACATTGCAACACTCGGCATCTACAAAAACTGGTTCATCTACACGCAGTATCCGACGGCCATCAAAGGGTTCATCATGCGTCAGGAAGGCGACTTGCCTGCGTGGAAGCCCGACGAATCGCTGAACAAGGTGCTCGCCCAGTTCCCGAATCAGTTCACGTCGATTCAGGTGTCCGACCCGCGGCCAGTCGTCCAGACGGCCCTGTCGATCGCGCCGTTCGCATTGAGCATGGCCAACCAGTTCGGCCCGCTTGCTCTGCGCGACGGCGGATATCGCCCATTTGACCTGAACCTGATCCCACATCCCCAAGAGGCCACCCGCCATTTATTCCCGAACGTCACGGTCGGAATTGACGACGGCAAGCGCATTCGCACGGAAACGCGAGGCTCCCTCTTGTTGCCGTTCTGATTCCCGTCAGAGCCCGACGCAATTGCGATTGACGCGTCATCGAAGGAGTCATGCCTCACTTCGATGGCGCGTCCTTTTTTTTGGGATCAGACAGCGCATGATGGGCCGAGTCGCCGATCGGCGAGCGCATTCGCGAAACCCGGCCTTGAGAAACGCCGACGCTACTCCCGTCCAGGCAAACACGGCGGGCATATCCTCCTTGATCGGCTCGACGGGATAGCCCTCGACGATCGTGCCGCGCTGTTCGCGCACGAAATCGATGGCTGCACGGAGCATCTTCACGCTCAGGCCCATGTGTCGGCAATCCTTGCGGATAAAGAGACACGACACGGACCAGACGGCGGCGCCGTCGATCGGCTTGAGTACGCGCGATCGTTCCAGCGCCGGATAGTCCAAGCGCGGCGCCACGGCGCACCAAGCTACCGGCTCGCCGTTCAGGTAGCCCAGAAGTCCGGGCGCCGGTTGCCCGCGCCCTTGCCGCGCTCAAAGTCTTTGCGCGAAAGACGCCAGACCATGCACCAGCATCCGCCGCAGGCGCCGCGATCGCCGAATAGAGTTTCGAAGTCATCCCAACGCGATGAGGTCAGGGGCTGAACTTCCCATCGAAGCGATTTCGTGCGATTCTTGGCCATGGCGTGTAGATGCGTTTCTCAAAGCCTGAAGCGTGAGCGAAGGGCGACATTACTTTGCTCACGCTTCGAGTAAGGGTGCGTTACGAAAAACCCTGCGTGTTGAAGTAATACTCCTGCACGGCGTCAACGGCGGGCCAAACGACGGCGGCAATTCGCTCCGCTTCGCAAGTCGCCTCATCCAGCGTCGCAAACAGCTTGGGGCGATAGGCCATGCCCGGAGTGCGCGAGCACACGATCCAGACCAGCGTATCGGTACGGAGCCAAACCTGTACGCGTTTGCCGCCCGGATCGCCGAAGGTTTGCACAGGACAGACACCGGTCGCAACCGCGGCTTCGAGCGCCGCAAGGAACCGGCGCGCCACGTTGACGGCATCGTCTCGCCCAAAGGCGCAGAACTGCGGTGCTTTGCCGGTGTCGCCATCCCATCGCGCGGGCAGGAGGTCCCATTCCAATCCGCGCGGGCGAACGACCACAGGTGTCCGCGCCCCCGCCGGAACCAGGATTCCCAATGCGTTCGGGCCGGCGTGCTGCGGTTCGACGCGCTGGAACATTGGCAACCTCCGGTCATAACACTGGGGCTGATCGCGCTCGATCAAGGCGAGCGGCTAAACAGCGCGTTTGAGATGCTGCACCAGGTTCTTCATCACGAACCCTTGCTCCGGGCAGACATCGACGCGGACGCCGCGCTTTCGCAGATTCTCCTGCACTATCGGTCCAACCGCGGCGACTTTCGTTCGGGCCAATCCTTCGAGAAGCGCTGCCGACTCGCCGCGGTCCTCGGCGACGTCGAAGAGCCGATCGATCTGCGGCGAACTCGTGAATATGATCGCTGCCACCGTGCCGTTCGCCATCATGCGAATCAACTCGACGACGCGTTCGGTATCGGCGGCCGGCGCATAAACGTACGGCTGCACGGTCGCCACCTTGGCGCCGGCGTTCCTTAGATACTCTTCGAGCGGCGGATTGCTGTCGTTGTAAAGCTGCACGCCGATCGTCAGGCCGCTCAAATTCAGTGTCCGAAGCGAAGCGATGACGCCGTCGGTCGTTGGCGCTTGGGCGGTTAGCGTCGGCGTCAAGCTGATTTCACGCAGCGCCCGTCCTGGCTTCGGTCCGCGGATCAGCATTTGCGTTTTCGATAGGGCGCCGATCACGCTGTCGCGCCGGTCATGTCGATCCGCGCATGCAACAAGCCGGCGAAGGCCTTCGCCGGTGAGCAGGATGACCCAATTGAACTCGCCGCGTTGTAGCAGATCGAGCCAGGCAAGGATCGGCGTGTCGTCCGGCGCGTCGAGAATGCTTAACATCGGGCATCGCAGCGGAGTCGCGCCTTCTTTTTCAAGCATCGCCGCCAGTTCTTCGAGCTGTCGGCCTTCCGCCAGCGCGATTGTCTTCTTGGCAAGCGTCATCGATCAGGCTCCCGGCGGCGCGACGCCGAAGTCGCGTATCGTGAAGATGGGCCGAAAGGGATACTTCGCCAGAGCCTCGCGAGCGCCTTCCAAACGGTCCACGATGCAGACGACTGCGACGACTACAGCGCCGACCTTCTCGATTTCGCTGATCGCTTGCAGCACCGATCCGCCGGTCGTCAAGACATCGTCAAGCACGGCGACGCGCATGCCGGGCTTCAGAACTCCTTCGACGCGTTCCTTGGCGCCGTGCTCCTTGGCTTGTTTGCGCACGAAGAAGCCCTCGAGCGGTTTACCGTGCATGGCGTAGCGCTGAGCGAGCACCGCGGCCATGGGAATCGCGCCGACTTCGAGTCCGCCGGCCGCGTCGATGTTCAGGTCTTTGGTCATCTCCCAGAGCACTTCGCTCAGGAGATTGACGACCTCACCGTTAAAGATCGCCTTCTTGCTGTTGACGTAATAACTGCTTTTCTTGCCTGAGGCGAGAGTGAAGTCGCCGAAGGAAAAGGCACGTGTCTTGAAGGTGTTCAGTAGTTGCGTTCGTGTGTCCATGGAATGTAGTTTGTTTTGCCGTCAGAGCCTGAATCGCGAGCGAAGGAAAACCAAAGTTGCTTCGCTCACGCTTCAGGCTCTGAGAAAACTGCCCCATTGTTGTTATAGAAGGCTACTTCAGTTCTTCCTGCGCTTTCTGGGCGATGGTGCGAACCTCGGCCATTGGAACGCGAGCATCGACGCGCAGCATGCGCTCGCCGATGGTGAGCGACATTGAAGTGATCTGCGTGGGGCGATCGTGCGAGGCATTCGGATTGACGAGCCGAAGCACGCCTTCGACGCTGACGTGGAACTCGAATTGGCGTTCCTTGGCGGCGATGGCGTGAAAGTCGGCGAGTCGTTTGGATGCCGCTAGACCAGCGTCGCCTTTGTTGAGGTTGGCGAGGGTGGAATCGAACAGCGCCGTGTCGGAGCCGAGCATGAACAGGATTTGATTGCCGACGATGGCGAGGCGTACTTTGTCCCAGTCGGGCCCGAACATCTGCGTGAAGCGCTGCGTACGCACCGGGTCCATGCCGGCCAGCTTGATGTCGATGATGTCCACGCTCACGCCTTGGCGTTTCTCGACATTGGCGACGAAAGTGAGCTTGGGCCGGTCGAAGACGGGTCGCGATTTCTCATCGAGCAGTTCTTTTCGGCGTTGGGCGGCGACGGCGTTGATGCGATCGCGCAGGTCGCGCGCCCGCCTCTTGCCCTCGAGGTCGAAGTCTTTCGATTCGATCGCCTTGGCCAGGTAGGGCAATGCCGTCTCACCGACCAGTGTCAACTTCGTCGTTGCCGACTGGCGCACCGGATAAAAGGTGCTGCCCAGATCGCGCACCAGGCGCTCCAGGTCGAGCTCTTCCTTGACTTTCTTTTTGGTTAGATCGAGCGTGTCGGCCGATGCCATCTTGGCGAGAATGCGCATGCCTGCAACGAAAAGTTTGGCGTCTTCGACATCAAGGATTGCAATGGTGGAGAACAGGCCGTGCTTCTTCTCGGCGGCGTTTTGATAAACGGCGAGGCGATTGCCTTGAACGTGCCGCAATACCTCTTGAAAAACGCCGAGATACGCCAGGCGATCGACATGGTGAATAAAGCGATCGCGAATCAGCAGTTCTTCGAGCAGCACGGAGAAAATCGCCTTGGTCAGCATGGCTTGCTTCTCGGTATTTCCGGCCGACGCTTGGGCGAAAAGAACGTTGCCCTCGGGGAGTCCCGCCAGCGTGCTCGGTTTGCCCTTATTAATAAGCCCTTGTAGTAGTTTCTCGGCCTTGCCGTTCTTGCCGACGGTGGCGACGAAATGACCGTCGATTCCCTCGCTGAGGCGAAAGCCGGTGACGATGTTGCGCACCTCGTTCAGGCTGGCCGTGAATTGCTCGGCGAACTCCTTTTCCTTCGGATCGTCGCTGCTCTGAACTCGCCCCATGAAATCCGGGCTCGCGTTGAGCTCTTCGCGGAAGAAGTAGCTGCCGAAGTGAAGAAGAATATCGCTCCGATCAAAGACCTTGCGGTGTTCGGGCGTGAGGGCGGACGTCACGGTGGCCCCGTCGATGGCTCGGCGAATCGCCTTCTCGGAGTCGTTCAGAAAGACGTACTTGCCCCGCCGCCCTATGCGCGAGGTGAGCATCTTATCGGCGTTGCGATCGGTTCGCTGAACTTTCTTGTCCATCAGCTTACCTTTGCCGATGCCGAAGTTGTCGGCCATCGCGTCAACGTCGTTGCACGGAAGGATTGGCACAAGGTAATCGAGGAAGCGCAGTCCGTTGAAATCCTCCTTCTTTTCCGGGCTCAAGAGCACGATGGCCGCCGGCGCCTTGCGATCGTAGCCCTTGTTAATCCCGAGGATCTGCGTCCCCTGGTCGAACAGCTCGGAAGGCCGAAGCGGCGTGCGAATGTCCGCGTCCCTGAGGAAGACGTTGCCCTTTTTGATGAGCTCGTCGAGGTCGCGAATGGCAATCCCGACGGCTGCATCCTCTGGAAGAATGTCAAGCGGCGTCTGCGCCGTCGCAGAAGACGCCGCAAGCAATATCACGATGCCGACGAGAAGGAGTCGCTGCATGATCTTCCTCGAAGCAAAAGAAATGTCGATGCTGAGAGTACCGGTGCCTTCCGCTCGAAGTTTCAGGGCGAGCCAAGCGGCGTCAGCCGCCGGGTCATGGTCGATCATCACCAGACGGCCTAATCACGGACCCATCACCACGTGTGCGTGTTTTTCAACATTGCCCGCGGCGTCGATGGCATGAGCGCGGATCGGAACAGCTTCGCCGCGAGGCAACGGCAGCCACGCTTCCCACTCCGCGAAATTCGCTCGGGTCGCCGTTGCTTCAACGCTGTTGACGACAACCTTGGCGACCGTCCCGTTGTCGCTTGTTACGCCACGAACATGGGTCTTGCCGTCCTTGATGGCGACGTGTGTGATGACGGTGGTCGGCGCCAGATCGTCGACGGGATCGAGCAGCTTGGGGAACGCGACGCCTTTGACTTCGGTGACGCGCGATTCGTCGCCGGTCAACGGGAAGTCTGCCTTGAACTTGCTCGGATCGGCTTTGAACTCGCCGGAGCGCGTGCTTGAGACCTGGGCGTGTTTGCCCGGGCCATACCAATCGTGCAGATAAATTGGAACGCCCTTTTCGGTCTTCGGCGTCTCACGTGGACCGCCGCCCAGGTTGACGAGCGATTTCGATTTGCTGTTGTCGTTCCAGTTCACCGTTTTGACATTGCGGAAATGCGACTCGGCTTTGCCATAGGGATTGTCGTCCGAAATCTGAATGAGCGGCATCCCGCCCGATCGGCATCCGTCAAAAGTCAACCCGTCCACGGCGAGGACGCCATACTGGATACTGATATCGTCATGGCCGCGGTTGAACGGCTCGGTATGCGTTTGACTGATCGTCAGGTTCTTGTACTCGTGATTGTCATAGTTCGGATGGTAGACGCCATAGGTGACCTTGTGGATGACCATGCTCTCGACGCGCAAGTTCGGCACCTGCGGGCGGAAACCGTAGTGCGTGTCCCAGATCTTCATGTTGCGGACGATGAAAGGATGCTTGGCGTCCGGGCCGACCTTGCTGACTCCCTCGCCCAAATTAAAACCGTACAGCCCTCGACTCGAGTGCACCTCGTTATCGTCGAAGCAGACGAAGGGCAGGGTACGGATATCGACGGTCTTCTTCGTGCCGTCGGGCTGGGCGACCTTCATCGTCAGCTTGAGGGCGCTGCTCGGCGTCGCTTCGAAACGGAAGCCGTAGTTGTCGTTCTCGGCGGCAACGTTGCGCGTGAAGGTGTTCATGCTGTTGGCCCACCAGAAGCCGGCGCCGTCGTTTGCGTCAAAGGGGAGCACCTGCTTGGGCAATCGCTTGGTGCGAACGGCGCCGACGGCGAGGTTGCGATCGAGGACGTTGAAGACCTCAGTGCCGTCTTCGAGGAAGAATCCGTGGCCGAGGCTCTTGTAACCGACGCAATCGCGAACGACGAGATAGTTGGTCCCGTGAATGGTCAGCCAGCGATTGTGGCTATCCCAGATCGACGCGCCGACGACCGAGCTGCCGCGCATCGTGTCGCCGCACAGGTGGAAGTGCAGACTGTAGCGGCCCAGCACGCCGGCCCTACCCAGATGGCGAAACTCGGCATAGCTGATTGAGCCGGCCGAATTGACGTGATACATCGTGTGCCCGCGAATGCCCGTGGGATCGGCGGATTCAATCGTCACATTCCGGCTCAGGTTGGCGACTTCGGCCCGGTAGTCGCCCGTGCCGAGATGGTCGTACGTGAGCGGCTGGTCGAGAATGAGCCGGATGCCATCGGGAACCTTGGGATCGCCGGGCGCCAAGGTTTCGATGTTTTTGATGACGCGTTCCTCGGTGAACGGCCCTTTGTTGTAGCCGTGGCTCGTGGCGGTGACGATGATGCGGTCGCCGACCTTCCAGCCTGGGACTGGGCTGTCGAGCGTGACACTGGCATCGCCCGCTTTTGCCGTGCTGCCGATGCGAACCCAGGTGCGATTCATCGGTGCGCCGTGCAGGTCCATGCGACCGCCGCAGCACACGATGGCAGGCCAGGAGTTTTTGTCGGTCCCTTCGATGTGATGGAGGCGGATGAGCGCGGTGTGCTTGGCGTGGATTGGGGCGGTCGGCGAGCCCACCTGAAAGACTGGCTGCATCCACTTTTTGTCGTCGACCGCCGTATGGCTGTCGCAGTCGAATCCGTTCTCGCTAGCATCGGGGCCAGGGTGGATCCTGATCAGGCCTACGTTCAGCACGGTGTCTTGGTTCGGTGCAAAGGAAAGCGTGCCGGCGACATGAATGAAGCGAATGACCGCGTCGGATTTGACATCGTAGATGACCACGTGCCCCGGGGCCACCTGCACGCGAGCGCCGCCGCCGGGAACTTTGCCGCCTTCCCATGTTGCGCGCGACGACCACGCCCCGCTCTTGGCGGAACGAATCAGGTCTTTGTCCGGGTGCTGTGCCGATGCGATTGAAGGTATGCAGCCGGCTGCGAACGCAAGCACGCAAACAAGAATTCTTGGGAAGTGGGGGGCCATGAGTTGGATCTCCGGGGTGGGGTCGTACGGCGTCATCTTGCTGCAAAATGCCGACTGTGTCAACCTCGTCGGCAAGAAAACGAAAGCGCGGAAAACCGCGAAAAGAGTTGACGCAGGGAATGATCCACGTTAGGCTGGAATAACAGAACTCGCCAGTCCTGTTTTGATTTCATGCGATGCCCGCGCGCAATCATTAGCCTGCAGCGCAAGCAAGGGCTACTCTCCCTCCTTTTTGCGCTGCGGGCTCGTGAGCGAGAGGTTCCATCATGAAAAATCCATCGATCGCAACGGCTATGCTCATCGGGTGCGTGTTTGGCCTCGCGGGCTGTCGCCACGGAGCGGGCGATCCAGGGATCAAGACAACGGCGCCGTCCAAGATAGTGCTGCAGCGCAACGTCGATCTCACCACCGCTGTTCAGAAGGCCCTCGTGTATCGGGCTGAAACCATCGGTGTCTTGGAGGCCGAGGGGCAGACTGATATCGCCGCCGGTGTTAACGGAGTGGTCGACGAAGTTCTCTTCCGTGAAGGCGATGAGGTGAGGGCCGGCGATGTTCTGGTGATCATCGACAAGGAACGCTACCAGGCAGACGAAGACTTGGCCCGCGCGAACATGGAGCGAGCCAAGGAGAACGTGGGCGTCTTGCGCGACATCGCCGTCCGGGCCGAGAAGTCGGGGCTGGGCATCTCCAATGAAGAACGAGCGAAAGCAATCGGCAATTATCGCGTCGCCGAGGCCGAGCATCGCTCGATGGTCGCCGCCCACGCTCGGGCCAAGCACAACCTTGCCCGCTCGCGCGTCAAGGCCCCTTATGATGGCCGCATCAACAAGCGGCTCGTAACCGTCGGTAGCTATCTCGAAGAAAAGACGGTGATCGCCACCATCGCTGACCTGTCGCGCATGCGGCTCGTCGGTTATGTGGCCGAGTCGGCGGCGCCCGTGATGCGCGATTTGCTTGCCGTTCAGGACGACCGCTTGATGGCTGCCCGCGTCGGCCTAATGCTCGCCGGCGTTACTGGGCAGACCCCATGGCAACTCGCGGCGCCCTTGTCGCTGCTTCAAGCCGACATGGTCGCTTCTGGCTTTGATCCGGAGTTCGAAGTTTTTGCGATGCCCGGGCAGCTGCATTTGGCGCGCATCTTTTACATGAGCACGGTGGGCAACGTCGATACGCACATGTTCGAATGCAAGGCTGAGGTGCTCGGCTGGCGCGTCGAACCAGTCCCGCCGAATCCGTCCGAACGAAAGCCGCCGGACAAGAAGTCGAACGGGACCATCCTCACAACGGGCGGATCGGCGGATTCCAAGGATCCCAAGCAGCCGGAACTCATCGCTCCGCCACGTTCACTGGCTTCGCTCGGCCCGAAGCGCTCGCTCGACGTCTTCAGCACGCCGAAACTTTGGCCCGGCTTCACCGCTAAGATTCGCTTCCCGATGAAGAGCAGCCCCCATGCCGTGGTCGTTCCCGAAGAGGCCGTCCGCTACACGGAAAAAGGCGTCATCGCCTTCGTGCCCGAGGAAGTGCGAAAAAGCGACGGAAAAACCGAGTGGATCGCCCGTGTCCGCGTTCTCGACCTCGGCTTCCGCGGCGACGGCTGGGTCGAAGTCCGCCGTGGCCTCTCCGCCGGCGAACGCCTCGTCCACCGCGGAGCCGAAGCCCTCGAAGACGGCACCCCCATCCGATTCAAATGAACCACAGATGGACACGGATGAACACAGATAGGGAGAAGCCAATGGTGCCGGACGGCGATGTGGTATGACCGATAATCGTGATCTGCAGGAAGGAAGGAAGGCAACCGGGTGCACTATGGCGAGATGGGCGTCTGACGTTAAGGTCGAGAAAACCGAATGGCTCGTACCATCGATCATCCCGAAAGGGCGCGTCGCCCGCTGATCTCCTATCCGTGTTCATCCGTGGTTAACTCGCCATGACCCTTTCCGACATCAGCATCAAGAATCCGGTTTTTGCCGTCATGCTGTCGTCGGCCATGATCGTGTTTGGCTATATGGGCTACCGCGACATGGGGATCAGCCAATTTCCTGAAATCGACTTCCCTGTCGTCAACATTACGACCTATCGTGAGGCGGCCGATCCGGAGATCATGGACTCCGACGTCACCGACATCATCGAGGACGCGGTGTCGGGCGTTGAAGGCATCGACTACGTTTCGTCGCAGAGTTCACAGGGCATCAGCGTCGTCACTGTGTTCTTCCAGATCCATCGCGACATCAACGCGGCGATGCAGGATGTACAGAACGCCGTGTCGGCTTCGATGCAGCGGCTGCCCACCGACATCGATCCGCCGGTCGTCAGCAAGGTCAACTTCAACAAATTTCCGGTCCTTTGGCTCGCGGTGCATGGCAATCGCCCGCTGCCGGAGATTAGCCGATTCGTCGACGATCACCTGAAACGGCACGTGCAGAGCTTGCCCGGTGTCGGCGGTGTGATGTACGGCGGGCTTCGTGGCCGAAACATGCGCGTCTGGCTGGAGAACAAGAAGCTTGCTGCGTATGGACTCGACGCCAACGATGTTGTTCGAGCGTTGCGCACGGAGCATCTCGAACGTCCCGCAGGGTTCATTCAAGGCGACAAGATCGAGCTCAACGTTCGCACGATGGGCGAAGCCAAGACGGCCAAGGAGTTTGAGCAGATCCCGGTTATGACCCGAGGCATCCAGGTCGTTCGCCTGCGCGACATCGGCGTTGTCGAGGACGGACTCGAAGATCGCCGCGGCTTCTCGCGTTTCAACGGCCAGCCGACGGTCGGCGTCGGCGTCATGCGGGCCATGGGCGCCAATGTCGTCGAAGTCTGCCAGGCCGTCAAGGACAAAGTGCCCGAGCTCTCGAAGATGCTTCCGCCCGGCATGGAAATCAGCGTCTCCACGGACTACTCGCTGTTCATCATTGAGGACATCAAAGAGGTTCAAAATGCCCTGTTCATGGGCGTCATCCTCACGGCATTGGTCACATTCGTCTTTCTCGGCTCGATCGGCACGACCTTGAACGTGCTGGTGTCGATACCGACCTCGCTGATAGGCACATTTGTCGCCGTCAAGTGGTTCGGCTTTACCATTAACTTCATGACGCTGCTGGCGTTGTCGCTCTCGGTCGGCGTTGTTGTCGATGACGCGATCTTGGTACTCGAGAACATCTATCGCCGCCGCGAGCACGGCGAAGGAAAGATGGACGCGGCCGTGAAGGGGGCGAACGAGATTAGCTTCGCGGCCATCGCGGCAACACTGTCCATCGTGGCCATCTTCATTCCAGTCGCGTTCCTCAAAGGCTCGATCGGGCGGTTCTTCTTTCAGTTTGCCATCACGACCACCGTCGCGGTATCACTCTCGCTCGTAATCTCGCTGACGATCACGCCCATGCTTTGTGCCTTTTTTCTGAACGTCCGCGACGCCCCTACCCAACCCTCCCCCCACGGTGGGGGAGGGCAGGGATGGGGGCCCGCGGCTTACGGCGGGTTTTTCGGACCGGTCATGACCCTGTTCACCTGTGCTCACTGGCTGCTCGATCGCTTTATCCTCGAACCGATCTTCATACGGCCAACCGATTGGCTCATGGAACGATTCACTCTTTGGTACGCACTCGTCCTGGGCCATGGGCTGAGGCACAAGTGGTGGGTGTTGCCATTGAGCCTCTTGCTCGCCGCGTCGGCGTTGCTTTTCGTCTTCGGCATCAGCGTTCCTACGCCTTGGGGCGAACCGATCAAGATCAAGGCGATCGGCCGCGAGCTTGTGCCAAGCGAAGATCAGAATCGCTTGTTGGTCAACGTGATCTGCCCCGTCGGCAGCAGCATCGACTACGTCGACGAGATGCTCAAGAAAGGGGAGGCGGTTCTGCGCGATCTCAAGGATCCCGTTAATGATCGGGAAGTTGTGGCGACGTTCTTCTGTGCTGTGTCGATTCGTCCCGGGGCGCTCATAAGTGAAGGCCTCTTGTTCGTGCGGCTCATTCCGGCCGGGGAGCGGACGGTGTCGCAGTCGGACATCATCGTCATGATTCGCAAGGAAATGGTGAAGATCCCCGGATGCCGAACGGTCGTCCTCGACCTATCGACGCAAGGTTTCACGGCGGTGCGAGGTTACCCCGTCGATTTCGCCGTGCAGGGACCTGACTGGATGAAGGTGACGGAGTTTGCAGAGACGATTCGCGAACGGATGAACGACAGCCCCTATGTGGCCGACGTCAACTCGGACTATCGCCCTGGGATGCCGGAAATTCACGTCAAGCCGGACGTGATCAAGTCGACCGAGGTGAACCTGCCCGTGCAACGCATTGCTTCGAACATCACAACGTTCATGGGCGGCGTGCGCAGCGGGCGATTTACCGACAATGAGCGCCGCTACGATGTCCGTGTGCGTTTGCTCGAACAAGAGCGATTCTCCATGAATCAGCTCGATGATCTGTTTTTCCGCAGTGACAGGAACAAGTTGATCCCCGCGCGCGACGTGATGACCCACGACGTCAAGCCGACGCTGCCGATCATCAACCGATACAATCACATGCGCAAGATTCAGGTCACAGCCAACGCAGCGCCCGATGTGTCGCAAGGCGAAGCGTTCGCCAAGTGCCTGGAGATCGTCGACGAGGTGCGCAGCGAAATGAACCTGCCGACGAGCTATCGCATTGTGCCGCTCGGCAACGCCCAGGCCATGCAGGAGACGCTCGATAGCCTCTGGATCGCGCTGGCGCTTGGTTTCATCGTAGCGTCAATGATCCTTGGCGTGCAG
This sequence comes from Planctomycetota bacterium, assembly GCA_016872605.1. Taxonomy (GTDB): domain Bacteria; phylum Planctomycetota; class Planctomycetia; order Gemmatales; family Gemmataceae; genus SIAQ01. The sequence continues at coordinate 1,753 of VGZI01000086.1, read as the reverse complement.
TTCAACTCGTTCGTCCATCCGTTCACGGTGCTGATGGCCGTCCCGTTCGGCGTCACCGGCGCCCTGGCGACGTTGTGGATGTTCGGCGATCGGTTGAATTTCATGAGCATGATCGGCATGGTCTTGCTCGCGGGGCTTGTGAAGAAGAACTCGATCATCCTGGTCGATTACACGAATCAGTTGCGCGCCGAAGGGAAGACGCTTCTCGACGCGGTCATGGTCGCCTGCCCGACGCGATTGCGGCCGATCATAATGACGACGCTCGCCACTATCGCGGGCGCCATTCCTCTGGCGTTCGGTGTCGGCCCTGGCGCCGAGACGCGCGCCCCGCTGGCGCGCAGCATCATCGGCGGCTGCGTGCTATCGACGCTGGTGACTCTGATCATCGTGCCGATCTTTTATGTTGTCTTCGACCAGTTCGGCGCCTGGATGACGACGTTAACTGAGCGCGAGGACAATGCGGAGACGCGTTAGAAGTCCTGGGGAGAGATACTCCGATCCCCAGGCTCGGAGTACCTCGCCCCGGGCTTCCCAGCAATCATGACCACCTCCAACTACAGCCTGTCCGATCTCTCGATCAAGAACCCCGTCTTCGCGGTCATGCTGTCGGCGGCCATGATCTTTTTCGGATACCTCGGCTATCGCGACATGGGCGTCAGCCAGTTTCCGGAAATCGATTTCCCCGTCGTCAACGTCACGATCATCCGCGAAGCGGCGCCGCCGGACATCATGGACGGCGACGTGACCGATGTCGTCGAGGACGCAGTCGCCGGCGTCGAAGGCGTCAATTACATCATGTCGCGCAGCCTCGAAGGAACGAGCATCGTCACGATCTACTTTCATCTCAATCGCAACATCGACGCGGCGATGCAGGACGTGCAGAACGCGGTAGCCGCCGCCCGCCGCAAGCTGCCGATCGACATCGACCCGCCGATCATCTCCAAGATCAATCCGAATAATCTGCCGGTGATGTGGATTACACTGTCGGCATCGACAAAGCCCGGCTCGCCTCCGGTGTCGATCAAGACGATTAGCGACTTTGCCGAGAAGCAATTCAAGCAGGAGATATCCAGCATCCGCGACGTGGGCGGCGTTGTCTTCGGCGGCCTGCAAGCACGCAACATCCGCATTCATCACGATCATTTCAAGCTTGGCGCTTTCAATCAGACCGTGACCGATCTGAAGCGATCCGTCGACGATCAACACGTCGAGACGCCAGCGGGCTATGTCCAGAGCAGAAAGGTCGAGGCGAATCTGCGGACGATGGGTGAGAATTACTCGATGAAGGAATGGGACCGCATGCCCATCGCCGGCAAGACGAACCAACAGATCTATCTCAAGGATGTCGCCGTCATCGAGGACGGCACGGAGGACAAGCGCAGCTTTGCACGCTATAGCCGCATGCCGGCGGTCGCCGTCGGCGTGCGCAAAGCGCTCGGCGGAAATCTCGTCGCCGTGTGCGAGAACGTCAAGGTCGAGTTGCCACGCTTGCAGAAGATTCTCCCGCCCGGCGTCGAGATGAACGTGCCGGTCGATTACTCGATCTTCGTGCGAGAGAATGTGGACGAATTGAAACTCACCTTGTTCCTCGGCATCGTCCTCACCGCGGGCGTGTGCTTCCTTTTTCTTGGCTCGCTCGGCACGACCATCAATATCTGTTTGTCGATTCCGACATCGCTCGTCGGCACATTCTTCGTCTTGCGCTACGCCATGCCCATGATGGGCATGGAGCCGTTTACTATTAACTTGATGA
>VGZI01000085.1 GCA_016872605.1 Planctomycetota bacterium | reverse complement strand
GAACGGGAAGTCGATACCGTGCAGGTAGTCGAGGCAGCGAATGCCGAGCGAATGCGGCGTGATATCGACGAGCACGGCGCCGACGTCTTCGCCGGCGATCAGGGCGGCCTGAATGGCGGCGCCCATAGCAACGCAAAGATCGGGATTCACTTCTTGATGCGCCGGTTGCCCGAGCCGTTCTTCAAGCAAGGCTGACACGAGGGGTGTGCGCGTGCTTCCGCCGACGAGGACGACTTTGTTTATCGCCGCGGGAGCGAGGTTCGCGTCCTCCAAGGCCCGCTGCACGCAGTCCATCGTTCGGTGCAGCAGCGGGCGGATCATCTCCTCGTAGTCGCCCCGGCTCAGCTCCATCTGCAAGTGCAGGGCCTGGCCATCCTTTTCCGCAATGAACTCTTCCTCCAGGCGGACGAACGGATGGAACGACAGCTGCCGTTTGGCCGTTTCGACGGCTCGCAGCAAGCGGGCGCGGGCGATGACGTTGGTGGATAGATCAACGCCGTGCTCGGATTGAAACTTGAGAACGACGTGCTTGAAAAGGAGATCGTCGAAATCGTCGCCGCCCAGCGAGGTGTCTCCGTGACTGGAAAGCACCTCGATAACGCCGCTCTGTGCCTGAACGATAGAAACATCGAACGTGCCGCCGCCCAGATCGTAGACCAGAATTCGCTGCAGATCGGAGTTCTTGGGGTCGTACGTTAGCGACGCAGCCGTCGGCTCGTTGAGTATGCGCACGACCTCCAGCCCCGCCAACTCGCCGGCCTCGCGCGTGGCGTTGCGCTGGTCATCGTTGAAGTACGCAGGCACGGTGACGACGGCTTTCTTCACCGGCATTTCCAGTTGCGAACTGGCGCGATCCTTAAGCGTGCGCAGTATCATGGCCGAGATTTCCTGCGGCCTGTATTCGTGATCACCGAGCTTGACTTTGACATCCTGGCCCATTTTGCGCTTGATCGATTTGACGGTGCGCTCGGGGGCGACGATCCATTGATTACGCGCCGCCTTGCCGACGAGCAGTTTGCCGTCCTCGGCCAGTCCGACGAACGAAGGCAGGATGGGATCGCCGTCGTCCTCAAACACATGCGGCTTGCCATCGCGAATGATGGCAACTTCGCTATTGGTCGTGCCCAGATCAATGCCGATGATCGGTTCGTGCATACGATGGATCCTTCCTCACACCAAGTACCGAGTACTGAGTACTGCGGAACGCGTTGGTCCTTGCATCGTTCTTCACCTGCATGAATGCATGTACATGACTCAGGACTCAGCACTCACCACTTTTTTACGGTTTCGCCACTCTCACTTGAGCGTAGCGAAAAAGTTTGCCGCGACGGCGGTAGCCGCGGCGGATGACCTGGAGGACCTCGGTGCTGGTGCGGCCTTCGTCGCGCACGACCTCGGCGACCTCCATGATTTCCGGATCGAAGGGTTGGCCGACGCAATCGATCGCTTCCAGGCCGTACTGCTCGAGTGCCCGCTCGATGCGCTGCATGCTCATGCGATAACCGACAAGCATCGCATCGAGCGCCTGGCGAAAACGCTGGGCCGATTCGTCCGTTCGCGGCGGTGGAGGCGTTGGACGCCAGGCACGAAGCGGCGCGACTTGCGCCTCGACGACCGCGTCCAGGCCGAGCCAACGCGCCCAGTACGGCAAGCATATCTCAACGCTCGGCGGCGTCCCCGGCGCGGCGGACGGGGGTGGCGTCTCCATCGGCGGCGCATTGTCCATCAAGCGCCGCACTTCACTGAAGGCCAGGGACAAGGCGTCGTGCGCGTCAATCAGCGTCTTCAGCAACGGCCGCAATGCGTCGCTTTCGTCGGCCTCGTTGCCAACGTCGTCTTCTTGCGGCTGCTGGAAGCCTTCCACCGCTTGTTGCAATGCCGTCAACGCCTCGGCATTTTGCTCAAGCTGTGCCCGGCTGGCCCTGGTCTGCAGGTTGACCTCCTGGCGAAGGGCCGTGAACTGCTGCACGACAGTCGCCACGTCGAGCGTCGCCGCGGGCTCCGCGAGGGGAAGCTCGTCGGTCGCCAGCAACCAGGCGCGAAAGTCGGCCAGAATCTTGTCCACCTCTTCGACGTTCACGTTTTCTGCACCGATTGAACCAGAATCTGCAAGGATATTCGACGGCGCGATGATCGCCTCGACAGCGTGTCCAGAATGCCGTCAATGGTCTCCTGCCTTCCTGCTTCGAAAAGCCGAAAACGCAGACGCGTGTCGAGGTCGCGCAGCTTTTCGTACGCCGCACGGATCAATGCGAATTGCTCGGGGTGGCGTTCCGGCGAGAATTGCTTGACAAGCTCTAGATAGCGCCGGCGAATCGTCTCGTCGTCGCTGTCAGCGGGAAGGCCGAGCACGGCGTAGGGATCGGTCATCATTTGGCGCTCCTTCGCGAAAGCGGGGCAATCGTTTCCAGCAATAGTATATCAACCATTCCAGGTTCGTCGTCATGTCGGGGAGGCGAGCCGAGCACCGCCAGGGGCCGGCTGACTCGCCGCTCGCCGTGTGAGTCCTAACGACATCATCGGAAGAGCCGCAACAGCCGCCCCTGGAACAGTCGACCGCGAAGAAATCGCGGGCGAGGCGAACCGGCTTCGGCGGCTTGCGGCAGAGTCGGCGCGGGCGCATCTGTGGCCGGCGCGGGCGTCTTCTCCTTGGGCACATCGATCTTCTTGGATTTGCCGTCTTTGTCCGGTCCCACGGGCGGCGTGGTCGCTGACGCCGGCGTGCCTCGCCACAGCCAGCGCATCGAATCCGGAAGGATAGCGCCGCCGTGCTTCCCGGTGTGCTTGCCGTCGCCCCAGACGGTCTTCAGATCGTAGCCCTTGAATTTGAATGCGGCTTCCATTTGGAGGTTTCCCAGGTACCAGTTGCCGGCGGCATTGTCGAGGTCGTTGGATCCATCTTGCAGGAAGACGCGGATGTCCTTTTTGGGTGTTTTGCGAATGATGCCGGGATAGCGATCGCCGCCACGGATATTGGTGAAGCTGCCGATGTGACTGAGAACCTTGCTGAATAGGTCAGGACGTTCCCAGGCCACGGTGAAGGCGCAGATCCCCCCCGACGAAGCGCCGCAGATCCCGCGTCCCGCGGCGTCCTGGCGCAGCTTGTACTTCTTGCCGACTTCGGGCAGGATTTCCTTCTCGAGAAACTCGGCATACTGCGGCGATAGCGTGTCGTACTCGAAGCTGCGATTGCTGGCCGGCTTTTTCTTGGCGTCGAGTTTGTCGGCAAAGACGCCGGGGTTTATGAAGATGCCGATCATCACGGGGATTTCATTCTTGTGAATGAGGTTATCCATGACGATCGTGGCGCGGTAGCTGCCTTTCGGGCTCTGATAGCCGCCGCCGTCCTGGAAGACCATGACGCAGGCGGGGGTCTTGCCATCGTATTGCTTGGGCACATAGACCCAGCAATCGCGCGTGGTACCCGCGAAGATCTTGCTTTCCCATTTGAACATGGTGACGTCGCCTTTGGGGACGCCGGCCCGTTCCTTGGAATCGGGGCCGAGCTCGTAGTCGTCTTTGGCGTGCGCCATGGCGGCGACGACGAGCACAATCGTGATGGTCGTTGCGAGTCGATTCATGATTCTTTCTTTCTGCCGCTTGCGGCTTCGCGTTCGCAGTTTGGATTCCGTCGCGAACACAGCGCTGGAGCGCGAATTCGCTAGCGGCGCGGTTTAGCGCACCAGGCGCACACGATGGTTGTTGCTGTCGGCGATGTAGAGATTTCCGTCGGCGTCAAGGACACAGCCGTGGGGGCGGTCCATGCCGGCGTCGGTCGCGGGGCCGCCATCGCCGCCTTTGCCTTTGCGTCCGCCCGCGATGGTGGTGACGACGTTGGTCTTCACATCGATCTTGCGAATACAGTGGTTTTCGCAATCGACGACGTAGATGTTGCCTGCCGCGTCGCAGCGAATGCCCTTGGGGCCGGCGAAAACGGCGGCCTTGGCGTCGCCTTTGTCGCCCGAGTAGCTCCATTCGCCGTTGCCCGCGATCGTAGTGATGATCCCCTTGGCGTCAATCTTGCGGATGGCGCTGCCCTCGCGTTCGCAGACATAGGTGTTTCCTTTCCCGTCAACCGTGACCGCTCGCGCCCCGATGAGGAGGGCTTTCGAAGCTGGGCCGCCATCGTCGTTGCGATCTTGTCTGAACTTGGTCTTGATCTTGGCGCGTCCGGTGCCCGCGAATGTGGTTATGACGCCGGTTGCAAGGTCAAGGCGGCGAATGCGCCAATCACCGACGTCCGCGATCAAGAGCCCGCCCCTGCCGTCGAGGATGCAGTCGTTCGGTTCGACCATGTTCGCGTCGGTCGCTTTCCCTCCATCGCCGGCGTAGCCTTTCTTGCCATTGCCTGCGATCGTGGTCACGATGCCGGTCTTGCCGTCGACTTTGCGAACGACAGCATTGAGCCGATCGACGATGAAGAGGTTGTCGCTTTTGTCGACAACCACGGCATAGGGTTCGTTGAATGTGGCATCGGTTGCTCTACCTCCATCACCGGTGTAGCCTTTCTTGCCGTTGCCCGCGATGGTGGTGATGATGCCCGTTTTGAGATCGACCTTGCGGATGCAGTGGTTCGTCGCCTCAGCAATGTAAAGATGGCCTCGGTTGTCGACGTCGCAGTGAAACGGTTCACTCAAGGTCGCCTTGGTCGCCAGGCCTCCGTCGCCCATGAAGCCACGCGTGCCCGTGCCGGCAACGGTGGAAATGGCGGGTTGACCGGCGAATGCAATGGTGATTGAAAAAAGGAGTGCATGCATGGTCACTTGCCCTCGAGTTTACGATTCGAGTTCGCACGGCGCCGCGCGAACGCTAAACGAAATCAGGTCAACGTTCTGCCGTCAGCACGCTCGCCAGGTCCATCGACTGTGCCGCGTTCCAGGCCGCCTCATCGCCGATGGGGAACCAGAACGTCGAGCGGACCACGTGGAACGGCCGGGCGGCGGCGAGTTGCGAAACGTAGTCGGTGATCTCGTATTCGCCGCGCTTCGACAGACCGATCTCGAAGCGAAACACATCGGCGGGAAACAGATACGCTCCTGTGTTGGCCAATTGCGGCGCCGGCAACTCGGGCTTCTCGACCAGCTTCTCCAACGTGCCGTCCGGCTTCAAAAAGGCGATGCCGAACTTCTTCGGCTCCTGCACTTGCGTGACGATGACACCGGCCGGGCATGCCGCCAACGTTGCGAGGTCCGCGGCGCCGAACAAGTCGTCGCCGTTGAGCACCATGATCTTCGACGAGCGAATTTGCGAGCGGCATTTGCGAAACGCATCGCCGGTCCCCTGCGGCGTGCCTTGCGGGACCGTCACCCAATCCTTGAAGTGCGTTTGCGTGCGTAGATAAGCGTCAACCTGTTCGGCCAGGTAATGCGTGACCACGATGACGCGAATCACGTCCCTGGGCAACGCGCCAAGCGTCCAGTCAAGGATCGGCCGACCTTGCACCTTCAGAAGCGGTTTCGGCGTCGTCAGCGTGTGCGGACGCAGACGTGTTCCCAGGCCGGCGGCCAAAATGACGGCATCCATGAGCCTCTCCGCAAATCCTCCACGCGACCGTCGCGCAAATCCGCAAACGAGCAACTTCTGTTGCCAGCTCGGCTTGTCATTCTCTGGTCCCTTCGAGTTTATCGATTTCAGCGAGAATGCGAAGATTGACGGGCTTGTGTTTTCGGGGAAAAAATCCTCAAGTACGCATAACGACGCAGACGATGGAGATTGCGATTCTAACACGGAAGCCCACCCGTGAGCTCAGCGAACCCGTGGGATGGGCAATGGGGATAAGCCATGCGTAACTGGATGTTTGTTCTTGTCGCGGTTGGGATGCTTGCTTCACTGGTCGGATGTCAATGTGGGTCGAGTTGCCGAGGGGGATGGACGCCGGGCGGCCGGGCCATAAACGCGCATGGCATCTGCGATTGCGAGGACGACAACTACTGCGCGTCGCGAGCGCCGTGGTTGCAAGGCGCACCAGCGGAAACCGTACTGACGCCGCCCGCGAAGCTGCCCGACGGCAAGAAGAAAGCCGGCCTGTAATGTCCGAATCCACGGACCTCCGACTCTTCGCCTAGCGTCCGCAGCACGCCTGGTGGGCGCTAAGAGGCTCTAAAAGAATGACGTGGCACGGGTCTCCAGACCCGTCCGGACGGCTCAAGAGAGCCGTCCTACTTCATTTCTTTAGACGCTCCAAATGAACTGTCATTGACGCGCCGAGGGCCAGGCTTGATCTCCCTTGACCAGTTCGCCTTCGGCTGTGCCGCGCTGCTCATCGGCATCTCTAAAGCTGGGTTCGGCGGCGGCATCGGCATTCTCACCGGGCCGCTGCTCACGCTCCTCTTCGGCCCACGCACCGCGATCGGCAACATGCTCCCGTTGCTCCTTCTCTGCGACACCATCGCGCTTTACCCCTATTGGCAACAATGGGACCTCACCAACATTCGTCATCTCGTCCCCGGCGGCGTTCTTGGCATCGCCTTGGGCGCTTTCGCACTGCAACTCATCAGCGAGACCGCCCTCACCAAGCTCATCGGCGTCCTCGCGGTGGTCTTTAGCCTCCTCCAATTCGCTCGTGCCTGGTACGAATACGATGAGGCAATCGAGCCACGCTTCTGGCCGGGGTTCCTGCTCGGCCTCGCCACCGGCTTTGTGTCGACGCTGTCACACGTCGGCGGATTGCTCACCAGCATGTATCTGCTCATGCAGAAGATGGAAAGCCGACGTTTCGTCGCCACGACGACGCTCTTTTACTTCTGGATCAACCTGCTGAAGATGCCTGTTTACTGGTACGTCGATATGATCGACGAGCATACGCTTCTCGACGTGGCGCCCTACGCGCCGCTTGTCATTCTCGGCGTCGGGCTCGGCGTGCTGCTCAATCGTTACGTGTCCGATGTGTGGTTCGGCCGAATCGTGCACGTTTCGGTGTTAGTGATCGGCCTGTACTTGATCATCGTCTAGCGTTCGCATGGCGCATTCCGAGCGCTAAACGTGAAAAATGCATGCCTCATTTTTGCGCCATCTGCAGCTTCTTCGAGTAATCGGCGAAGTGACGGGCGTCGTCGCCGAACGACAGGATCCAGTGGCGGACCATCCCCTCGGTGACACCGGCTTCGCAATCGAGATTGGCTTCAAGCGACGTGTATTCCACGTCCTTGCCCTTGTAGTTGACGACGCGGACGAACTTTCGGCTCAAGTTATAGATGTTCACGTGCTCCAGGGAGATCTTCTTAAAGTGCGTGTCCATCATGAGGTCTTTGCCGCCGAAGTTGTAGAGCCGAATGCTTTGGCCGCTGAGTTCGAAGTCGAACATGTTGAAGCCGTCTTTGTTGGCCTTCTTGGAGTAGTTGATTCCTTGCGTCTTGAAGATGTTCTCGAGCTTTTCGTCAGAAACCTGAGCGAGAACGACGTCATCGCTGGCGGAGTTGCCGAGATAGCGGTCATATTTCTTTAGTTCTTCGTCGAATCGAACGAGGAACTGCTTGATCGCGCCCGTCGTGACGCCGCCGGAGAGGTCGAGGCCGTATTCGAGGATGGTGAACTCTCCCGACATGTCTTTGTGGTAGCTGGCTCGGCTAAATCGCGTGGAGGCGTTCCAGACGTTGACTTTTTCGATCGGCACGCCGCGGAAGACGCAGTCGAGCATGAATTCCGACGGCGAGAAGCAAGTGAGCCGGATTTTGTAGGCATCGCGTTTGAAGTCGTAGTAGTGCTCGTCGCCCTTTTTAGAGGACGATTTCACGAACTCGATCTTCTGGTCCTTGAGCAGAGCTTCGACCGCGTCGGGGGCAAGATTGCGGACGACCTTCTCGTCCTGGGCAGACGCGGCGGGGATGACGGCGACGAAAACGACGAAAGCAATGAAATTACGAAGCATGGGAATCCTCGGCGTTCATGACGAAATCCCAGGGATTCGCTGTGCTCATCCCTGGGCTTCGAGCGGTTATTTCACAAACTTGGCGAACTTCTTGGTTTCTTCGTCGAAGCGATTGACGAACTGGCGGATGGCGGCTTCGGTGACGCCGCCGGTGCAATCGAGCTGGGCTTCGAGCGAGAGCGTCGTCGAGTCTTTGTTTTCGATGAGGACGAGCCGGCTGAACTTGGCGTCGGCGTTCCAGCGATTCACGTCATCGAGCCGCAGCTTCTTGTCAACGGTAGTTTCGATCCACAAGTCTTTGCCATAATTCTTGAGCCGAACCGGCAGGTCACTGCGCGTGAACTCGAAGTAGAGGAGCGCCGCGTCCTTGTCCTTGGGTGGCGCCTTGGTGAACTTCAGGCCGATGCCTTGAAGCACTTTCTCGACGGTCTCGTTGCTGACGTCGCGCGAAACCTTGGCCTGCGCCAATGCGACATGGGGTGTGACCAGGGCGATGACAAAGGCGAAGACAAAGTGCAACCGGTTCATAGAGATTCCTTCCCAATCCATCTTCGCTTACCGTTCGCATGGCGCCACGCGAACGCTAAACGAATCATCGATTGTCAGTTTCGCCGAAAGAGGGGCTTCGTGTCAAGCCCGTCAAACACCGATGCGGACATCGATGCGGGTGATTGCGTTCTCGATGCGTTTCTGGGCGGAGTCATGGTTGCCCTGGCGCAGATCCTCGCAAATCTCGTCCAGGGTTGCGAAGACCTTGCTTTCCTGCGAGTCACCCGACCACCAGGCGCCCAATCGTCTCAGCATGGTCTCGGCTTGCACAATCCGCGTGAGCAAACGAAACTGCCAGGCGGGCCAATGCTTGGCCGCATAGATCATCAACGAATGCCGGGTGACCATCCGCAACACGGCAGGCACGGCCCGTTGATGGAGCGGATGATGATGCACGACGGTCAGATTCGGTTCATACCAGACCGACCAGCCACGCTCCTGGGCGCGTCGGCATAGGTCAACGTCTTCATAATACAGGAAGTACTCCTCGTCGAGCCCGCCGACGTCGCGCAAACAATCTCCGCGCAAAAGCAAACAACACCCCGTGACCCAATCAACTTTGCAGCGCTCCTCGGTCGCCATCGTATGATACTTGCGTTGGCTGCGCGGCAAAACGAGGCGAGCGAGCGTCGAGAGCAACGTCGGAAACGGCCCGGCCGAAAGTTGCTGCGAGCCGTCACTGTTGCGCAGATGGAATCCGACAATGCCGGCATTCGGTTCAAGGCGATCGAGCATCGCGACGACGCCGTCGAGAAAACCCTCCGTCGGCGTGGTGTCGGGATTGAGTATGAGGAAAAACTCCCCCTGGCTGAGCCGGCATCCCTCGTTGACGGCTCGAGCGAACCCACGGTTGGCCGACCAGCGCCGCAGCGAGACGCTCGGCAAACGGCGCAGGCGCTTCATGATGGGATGCTTGGGGGAATGGTTGTCAACGATGACAATCTCGGCACTCCCATCGCGAATGCACGCCGAGTCCTGGAGGGTGCGGACGAGGTCTTCAGTTTTGTCCCACTGCCGATAGTTGACGATGACGACGGAAAGCCGCGGGACACGCGTCTTGAGGGGCGCCGGAGTTTCCCGATCCGGCGCAGCGACCAACACTGGCGTCTGTACGCTCAAGCTTGGCTCCTTCCCTGGCTCCGTTTGCGCAGCCAAGCATCCTCGCCTGGCTCATCTACAGCGCCGCCGCATTGTACGAAGTTTCACGGATGCGATTCAATGGCGAATTCGCAAGGAGCCGCGCACGCAGGAAGCGGCACGGGATGTTGCCGCTAACTGCGTGCGCGGCTCTGTCGGCACGTGTTGCCCAAACTGCGTGATTTTTCTGGCCGGGACTGCCGATTTTGCCAAAGATATGTAACCTACGTCGGACGACCTTTTTTCAGGCAACCGGAAGTCCACTGCCCATCTCAGTCCGATGCTCGCAATGGGCGATGAATTGGAGAGAGGGCAATCGCTTCCCACACGCAAGGCTGCATCACCGTGAAAACGTGGCTGTTGATTCTTCTCGCCGCCATCGGAGTCGGAGCGGGGGCGTATTTCTGGTGGGGTCTGACCGGCGTTCAGGCGCTCCAGGAGAAATCCCTGAAATTTGCCGAGGTGCGCCAGGTCACCATTCGCGACACGATCAGCGGCACCGGCGTGATCGATTCGGTCAAGGTGAGCCTCATCAGCAGCAAAGCCTCCGGTTTGGTCACGCGCGTCTACAAGGAAGTCGGCGACACCGTCACCGAAGATGATCTGCTCGTCCAGCTCGACGATCGCGAGATCAAGTACAAGGTCGAAGCAGCCAACACGGGCATCCGAATCGCCAACGCTGCGATTTTGCAAGCAGATTCATCGCTCATCCAGGCGGTTGCCAACAAGGACGCTGCGGAAAAGCACTTCGAGAAGCAGAAAAGCCTTGAGAAGATGGGCGGCTTCAGCACCGATCGCGAACAAGCCGAGACCATGTATCAGGCCGCCGTCGCGGGCGTAAAAGCCGCCAGCGCGGGCATCGAGGTCGCCAAGGCCAAGAAGCAGTCGGCCGAGACGGCACTGAAGGAAGCGCAACTCGCGCTTACGCTCACATCGATCAAGGTGCCGGCCACATCGAAGGCGGGAGATACCAAGAAGAAATTCATTATCCTCGAACGCAAAGTGCAGGACGGTCAGATCGTCGGCCCACAATCGGGGCCTCTCTTCATGCTCGCCGGCGAGCTCGAAACGGTCGAAGTCCGCGCTCAGATCGTCGAGGGGGACCTCAACCGTATCAAAACCGGACTCAGAGCCGTTTTCAAAATCAAAGATTACAACGACGACGATGCCGAGTTCGAAGGCAAGATCACGCGTATCCGCCCCGGCACCAACAACATCAAAGGCGCGGTCTACGGCGAAGCGGTCATCGAGGTGAAAAACCGCCTGAACCCCGGCACCAAGGAATGGCAGCTACGGCCCGGCATGACGGCGTCGATCGACGTCATCCGTGCCGAGCACGCCAAGGTCTGGCAGGTCCCGAGCTCCGCCCTTAACTTCAAGTTGGATGAGGCCTATCTGAGTGAGGCCACCAAGGCGAAGTTGGCCCAGCACCAGAAACGACCCGATGTCAAAGATTGGTTCGTCCTCTGGACCTGGGACGAGGCGAACCGCCAACCGCTGCCGATGTTCGTCCGCATCGGCGCCAAGGCGGGCGAAGTCGGTTTGCGGGACGCCGACGGCAATGAGATTCTCGAGTGGGAAGGAACGCCGCCGACCGGGCCGTTGCGCATCATCATCGATGCGCCGCCCGCCCGACCGCCGGGATTTTTCGATCAACCCGCCAACGTAAAAATTTAACGTTTAGCCGCTCGCCTTTGGCCAGCGCGGGGGTTCGCGCTCGCCAAAGGCGAGCGGCTAAACAGACCACCTAAACGCCATGCGTGTCGTCATTGAGCTTGCCGATGTCGAGAAGACCTACGATCAAGACGCCGAGCCCGTGCACGCCCTGCGCGGCGTTTCGCTCAGGATCCATGCCGGCGAGTTCGTCACGATCCGTGGCTCCAGCGGCTCGGGGAAGTCGACCCTCATGAACATCCTCGGCTGTCTCGATCGCCCCACGAGCGGCGACTACTTGCTCGACGGCGAGAACGTGCGCCAGTTGACCAAGACCGACCTCGCGTACCTTCGCAATCGCAAGCTCGGCTTTGTCTTCCAGGGCTTCAACTTGCTCAAACGCATGAACGCCCTCGAGAACGTCGAGATGCCGCTGGTCTACGCGGGCATGTCGGACGATGAACGCCGCGAACGGGCCCTGGCCATGCTCGAACTGGTCGACTTGAAGCATCGAGCATATCACCAGCCCAATCAGCTTTCAGGGGGCCAGCAGCAACGCGTCGCCATCGCCCGAGCCTTGGTCAATCAGCCGCAGATTCTGTTCGCCGATGAGCCGACGGGAAACCTCGACTCGAAGACGGGAACGGAAATACTACAAGAGTTCGAACGCTTGAATCGCGAACTCGGCCAAACGATCGTCATGGTGACGCATGATCCCGTGGTGGCCGAGCGTGCGCCGCGGCAGATCACGGTCCGCGACGGCGTGATCGCCAGCGACATTAATTCGATGAGCGTGCGCATGACGGCGTGCGAGCGCTGAATGACCGCTTGCGGCGTAGCGGATTGTGCTACGCCGCAAGCGGCATGGACATACTGCAATGAACCTCCTCACCGCGTTTCGCATAGCTTTGAATGCCCTGGTGATGCACAAAGGCCGGTCGGCGCTGACCAGCCTGGGCATTATCATCGGCACGGGCGCGGTCATCTCAATGGTGTCCGCGGCCGGCGGCGCTCGCGCCAAGCTCGACGAGCGGCTCGATAACGTCGGCAAGACGCTTATCGTCATCCGTGCCGGCGCACGCACGCAGAACGGCACCCTCGCCGACATCAAGCCCCTCACCAACGAAGAAGCCACGGTTCTGCGCAAGCAGCTACGCCTTAGCACGATGGGCATCGCCGAGGTGCAGGCCACCGTCCGCGTCGCTGCCACGCGAACACGCAATTGCGTCACCATGGTCGTCGGCACCAGTCCCGACATGAAAACGGTTCGCAACTGGGTCATGCAGCATGGCCGATTTCTCACCGAAGACGATTTGAAGAAACAAGCCGCCATCTGCGTCATAGGCCAAACCGTGCGCGAAAAACTCTTCCCCGACACGCCCGATCCCGTCGGTCAAGTCATCCGCATCGATCGGTTGCAGCTACGCGTAGTCGGCGTCACGGAGCCGAAGGGGCGATCGCCGATCGGCGGCGATCAAGACGATCAGATCTTTTTGCCGCTCAATACCCTGCAGCGCAAGCTCGTCGGCGACGAAGCGTTGAGCATGCTCCTCACGTCGGTCGACAGCGTGGAGAAACTCGACAAGTGCAAGGAAGACATCACGCGCATCTTGCGCGAGAAGCGGCGCGGCCGGGCAGGCATGGAAGACTTCGATGTGTCGAGCGTTCAAGAGATGGCCGAGATCGCCGTCGTGATGACGCGCACCATGCAGTTTCTCATCGGCATCATCGCGTCCATCTCGCTGGTCGTCGGCGGCATCGGCATCATGAACATCATGCTCGTCTCCGTCACCGAGCGCACGCGCGAGATCGGCATTCGCATGGCCATTGGCGCCACCCCCGCCGACATCCTCACGCAGTTCCTTATCGAAGCGATCCTCCTGTCGCTCTTGGGCGGCGTCATCGGCATCACGCTCGGCATTCTCGCCGCCGTAGCGCTCGCCCGTGCCGCCAACTGGCCGATCTTCATCGACTATTCGATGGTCGCCCTGTCGTTCGCCGTCTCCGGCGGCGTCGGCGTCTTCTTCGGCTATTACCCGGCGCTCAAAGCGTCCCGCCTCGACCCGATCGACGCTCTGCGCTATGAGTAACCCGCCTGCCTTCGTCCCCTTCTCATCCGTGCCATTCGTGCTGCAATTCGCTCATTTTCTCGCGCGCCGAAAAACACTTTGAATTGCAGCGCCGAGCCGTCGCACTCCAAAGGCGAGCTCGCACCCATGCGTTATTCCCGCCGCCGTTCGCATCGCGCCGCGCGAACGCTCAACGTGACGGGCAAACGCAAGCACTGCAATTTGAAATCTCCCCTGGTTCGGGTAGAATAATCCCTAACCAGGGAGGATTTGCATGAAGATTATTCTCGCCAACCCGCGCGGGTTTTGCGCCGGCGTCAACATGGCTATCGACAGCCTCGAACGCGCTCTCGAACTCTTTGGCACACCTCTCTTCGTCTATCATGAGATCGTCCACAACCATCACGTTGTCGAACGCTTCAAAAAGCGAGGCGTCGTCTTCGTCGACACGATCGACGAGATACCGGCCAACTCGGTCGTCCTCTACAGTGCCCACGGGGTGTCGCCGGAAATCCGTGAGGCGTCCGAGAAGCGCAACCTCAACGCCATCGACGCCACCTGCCCGCTCGTGACGAAAGTTCACCTCGAAGCCATCCGCTTCGCCAAGGAAGGCTATACGATCCTCCTCATCGGCCATGAAGGGCATGACGAAGTGCTCGGCACGATCGGCGAGGCGCCGGCGAACATTCGGCTCGTTCAAGATGTTGCCGAGGTCGCGGCGCTCGATCTACCCAATGACGCCCGCGTCGCCTTTTTGACGCAGACGACGCTGAGCATCGACGACGCCGAGGTGATCATCGCCGCACTGCGGAAACGCTTTCCGCACATCGTTGGCCCGAAGAAGGATGACATCTGTTACGCGACGCAGAATCGCCAGGAAGCGGTCAAGGAGTTGGTCCCCGAAGCTGATGTCGTGCTCGTGCTTGGCAGCCAGAACAGCTCGAACAGCCTGCGTCTGGCGGAGCTGGCGTCGAGCCACGGTAAACCGGCGTACCTGATCGACGGCGTTCATGAGATGCAGCCGAGCTGGTTCAAGCCGACGGACTGCGTGTTGGTCACCGCCGGCGCAAGCGCTCCGGAAGATGTCGTGCAAGAGTGCGTCGAGCATCTCAAGCGAACCTATCACGCGACGGTGGAGACACACACGATTCGTGAGGAAGACGTGAGCTTCAATTTGCCGAAGGAACTCCGGTCGCTGACGCTGGTGAGTTGACCCAACAGACTTTGCCGATCACCGCCAACGCTGGAAGAGAGCACGCAAGCGCGGGAACAGCGCGGGCCGCTCGGCCAGGCTCGGCGCCGGTAGCGGCTGGCCCACTTTTGAAGGCGCGCTCAACTCCTTTGAGTCCTTGCCAAGCCATTCTACCTGACCGGTCTTGAGTGAATATACGGCCGCCACGACCCGGACCTTCTTTTGGGTAACTTCTTCGTAGATCATCTTGCTGCGGAGTTCGAGATCCTTGGCGGCAGCCTGTGCATTGTGTCGAACGGCGGCGGCGAGCCTCGCTTCCTTCTCTGTTGGCAGCTTGTCGCCGAGCTTCACTTGCTTTATCAGCCAGCCACGATCTCCCGGTACGGGTTTCCCGTCCACTGCCGCCGACACCGCCCCGCATGAATCATGCCCGAGCACGACAACCAGCGGGACGCGCAGCGATTCAACCGCGTACTCAACGGAACCGACGACGGCGGGATCGGCGATGTTTCCTTCGATTCGTACGACGTAGAGCTCGCCCAGGCTGACATCAAAGACCAGCTCCGGGACAACGCGAGCGTCCGAACAGTTGACGACGGCCGCGATGACCGGGCGACCCTGTTTGAGCCGATCGGCGCCGGTCGGGCGCGCTGCCGGTCTGTCCGCGACGAATCGGGCGTTGCCTTCTCTGAGTCGACGCAAGGATTCGGTGGGCGTTGCATCCTGGGCATACGCAGCGCCCAGCGACACAAACACTAGGATCGTCGCAGCGGTAATCAACGAGCGCATCGAGGGCCTCACTTCGGAATGGGACTGGCGACGATCGACATCCGTCGCCCGTCGTCGCGCCGGCTATTGTGGTGAAGTATAGAGTCCGAAGACGGGGGGGCAACAACCGCTATGCCTTGGGCGTCTGAGAAGAGCCCGACTCAGGGCCGATCGTCTCGGGCTTGGATTTCGGATCGGTCAATGTGTCCGTGGACGGCGGTTGTGCGTGGTTGTTCGTGCCGTTCTTTTTGAATGGGTGGAACTTGGCGGTCAGACTTTCCCAGTCGATGACGAGGCTGCCGCCGGTGGCGGCATGCTGTTTCTCCCAGTTGATGAGAAGTTCCAGGCATGCATGGTCAATGTAGCGAAGCTCTTCGATGTGCACGTGCAGCTCCGTGCTTGGCGGCACGGTCTCCAGCACGGCGGCAAGCTGCGGAAGCCGAACGAACGTCGCCGCTCCTTCCAAGTGCATGATCGTGCGTCCTTCGTCGATGCGCTCTTCAAGGCGAATATCGAGATGAGTGAATCGGTAAACAAGCTGGAACAGCGAAAGTGCGACGCCGACGCCGATGCCCACCAAAAGATCGATGAAGACGACCGTCGCCACCGTGGCGGCATAGACCGCCACTTCGCCCCAGCCGAACTCCAGCAGTTCGTTGACCACCTTCGGCTTGACGAGGCGAGCGCCGGTGTAGACCAGGATGGCGGCCAGACTGGCGACGGGAACAAGACGAAGGATAAACGGAAATGCGACGGCGAAGACAAGCAACCAAACCCCGTGAAGCACGGTGGCGAGTCGAGTGCGGCCACCGGCCTGGACATTCGTCGCGCTACGGACGATGACCCCGGTCAGCGGCAAGACGCCCAGGAAGCCGCACAGGAAGTTCCCGGCGCCTTGGGCAGCAAGCTCGCGATCATAGTTGGTGCGCGGCGTGTGTTGTTGCATCGTATCGACCGCCGACGCGGTCAGCAGCGATTCGGCGCTGGCGATGAAGGCGACCGTCGCGCCAGCCGTCAGCACCGTGCGATCAAGAAATTTCGGCAGGTCGGTCCAGGTCGGAATCGAAACGACATCCAAGAGGGAATCAGGGACTTTGATATCGTGTGGATCGAGGTCGAATTGTTCGAGCACTGCGGCAAGGCCGGTGGCGACAATAACGCTGAAAAGCGGCGCAGGCAGAAAACTCAGCCTTTCGGGAGCGAAACAACTCCAGCCGATCAGGCACAATATCGTAACGACACCGACGATTGCGGCGGCCTGATGTTGAGGCTCCGTCAGCCCCTTCCAGACGGCCTCAGGGATCGTGAAGAGGTTGATGACGCCGCCGAACGACCGGCCGCTGCCTGGAGGGGAATCGTCGACCATCACGTGAAACTGGGCGGCGAAGATGAGAATGCCGATCCCAGCCAGCATGCCTTCGATGATTGCAGGAGAAACGGCTCGAAACCACTGTCCAAGGCGAAGGACGGCAGCGAGCAGCTGGATCGCGCCGGCCACCATGATGATCAGGCCGAGTGTTTGCATCCCGTGCGCGGTGATAAGCTGACCCACGATCACGGCGAGCCCCGCGGCAGGTCCCGTCACTTGCAAAGAACAGCCGGCGAGCGAACCGACCAGGAATCCACCGATGATTCCGGAGATAATTCCCGATGCGGCCGCTTTCTCCGGCGGATACCCAGAGGCAATTGCTATGCCCATGCACAATGGCAGCGCCACGAGAAAGACGACGATCGAGGATCCGAAATCGCTTTGCAGATCCTGAAGCCAGTCGCGTTCGGACGTCGTCGACTCAGGCGTGGCATTCGTGGTCATTGTTCCCTCGACGTTCTTCATGTCCTTATGCACCGGCGGCGACGCCAGTCGATACGTCGCATTGACTCGATCCCATTGCCGGCCTGATCTCGTGGGTACGGGCTTTCACATGGCGCGAAGGGCCGCCGACCGTGCCGATGCCGGCAATGGCGGCGGAGCGTGATCCGTAATCGGGGCGAACTGACCGGTTGAAGGATCGTACGCAAAAATCTGTCCCGTCTCGATCTTGTAGACCCAGCCGTGGAGCTTGAGCGTGGCGCTCGAAACGGCTGCCGCGACCGCAGGATGCGTGCGCAGGTTCTCCAACTGAATGAGCACATTCTCTTGCACTGTTACGTTGAGCCTGGCATCCACGTCGAGGTTTGGATACTTCAACTGAACGACGCGGCGCGTCGCCTCTGCGTGCGAGAGCCAAGCCTCGACTGCCGGCATTTCCTTGAGTATTTCGGGACTCAAGAGCCCTTTCATGGCGCCGCAATTGGAGTGGCCGCATACCACAATGTCGCGAATCCCCAGGCCGACGACGGCAAATTCGATCGTCGCCCCTTCGCCGCCGTTGGCGGCGCCATGCGCCGGGATGATATTGCCCGCATTGCGGAGAATAAACAGGTCGCCAGGATTCGTGTTGGTGATAAGGTTCGGGTTGATGCGTGAATCGGAACAGGTGATGAAAAGCGCATCGGGGAACTGTTCGTGGGCAAGGCGCTCGAACAACTCACGCTGCGAACTGAAAAGATTCGCCTGGAAGTGGTGAATGCCTGCGATGAGCTTCTGCATGGCTTAGAGCCTCCTTTGTTTCCGGCGCGCGACAACGCGCGCTTGGCGGCGATATCCGTTGCATCCAGCTTCAAGTGTAATTGGGGTATTTCGCTTTACAGTGGTGCGTTCTTGTCACACGGCTGAGTCACCATTGCGTTGTGCCAGCAAGCACACAACACGGCAAAAAAGACAGTCCACACACAAGACTCCTGAACAAGACGATGATGAATCAACACGGCACGATGAACGCTCTTCCGGTTCCTTTGATTGAATTCCAAGATGGACCATCCTCTCGATTTGCCGCTACCAGTCATCAAGAATGCGCGCCAGCAGTGATTTGTTGCCGCTAGCAACGCATACACTGCCTTCCATGCATCCGAATCTGCTCGGGCTGTCGAAGGGAAGTCAATGTCTAGAGATGGTCAACATCGCAGAGGTGAAAACTCAGAAATTGACTTATAAGCAGGCTCCATCCCGCCGTAACGTAGTTCGCAGTGACCCGTCGGAACGGGCTTGACGCAGTGAATCGCCTCGGCTGTCGGCTTCAAGCTGTGGAATCGCTTTTGTGTGCGCGATGACGCCAAGACCAGATCGATTACGTCATATTCAATTTCAATGTCCGATTCCGTCGTGCCCGTTCGCCATGGCAATGCGCAGCCCCCGTCGCCGGCCAAGCGTACGTTGGCCGCAAGCGTTGCGAGTGTCCAGACCAACACCAGGGCTGTGAATCTCTGGATCGTAACCTCAATTCCAGGAATGAGTTGGCGTGGTGTCCCCTTGTGAACGCAGTTCCTTTCTATACGTTAATAATCTATTCGACAATGGCATAAGCCTGGCAGAACCAAATCTTTTCGCTTTCTTCACCTTTTTTCGACCTCCTACTTGCCACACGGATTGCATGCCGGCGAGAATGTGAGCGAACACCTGCGAACGACTGTGGAACCCGAGATTAGCTACCATGGACGTCGACCTGGCGATCGTCGGTTCCGGCTTCGGCGGCGCGCTTTTGGCGATCATCGCTCGGCAGATGGGGCTCTCGGTCGCGTTGCTTGAACGCGGCGTGCACCCGCGTTTCGCGATTGGCGAGTCCTCGACGCCGTTGGCCGACTTCAAGCTTGCTGCCATTGCCGATCGTTTTGGTCTGGATTGGCTGCGTCCGTTCTCCAAGTACGGAACATGGAAGGCGACGTACCCGCAAATTGCCTGTGGGCTGAAGCGAGGCTTCAGCTTCTTTCGCCATCACCCAGGTCACGACTTCATACCGGCGCCGGGCAACGCTAATGCCCTACTGGTCGCGGCCAGCCCAGACGATCTTCACGCAGACACTCACTGGTTCCGCGCCGATTTCGACGCACATCTAGTCGAGCGAGCAATCGCTGCAGGCGTTGCGTATCTTGACCACGCTGAGATCCACCGCGTTATTCACGATGTCGGCTGGACCATCGAGGCAATCCGGCCCGAGGGCGAAAAGCGAATTCGGGCGAGTTTTCTCATCGACGCAACCGGTGACGGCCAACTGCTAGGCCGTGCGCTCGATATCAAGCCCGTTGATTCCGCTCATTTGCGCGCCCGTTCGCGCGCCTTGTACAGCCATTTCACGGGCGTCGAACGCTGGGGCGATTTGCTCACGGAAATGGCCGGCCCAGCGGCGATTGCCTCGCATCCGTTCCCGTGCGACGCGGCAGCACTGCATCAGATCATCGACAACGGCTGGATGTGGATTCTTCGCTTTGACCACGGCATCGCCAGCGCCGGCTTCTCCCTTCATCCGGACGTTCATCCGATTCGGCCCAATGAATCGCCGGAAGCTGAATGGCAACGGCTGCTCGGCGCGCATCCATTGTTGGCACGGCAGTTCGCTAAGGCCGAGACGGTTCGACCCTTCGTTCGCACGGGCCGGCTGCAGCGCCGACTAACGCAAGCCGCCGGCGCCGACTGGGCCATGCTCCCCCATGCCGCCGGTTTCCTCGATGCCTGGCTGAGCCCCGGCATCGCTCAAACGCTTTTCGCCGTCGAACGCTTGGGAAAGATTCTCGCCGATGACTGGCGCAGCCCGCGCCGCGCCGAGCGATTGGCGGCATATGGCCGATCGGTGCTCAACGAACTGGAGTGGATGGACGAGATCACAGGAACGTGCTTTGAGTGCTTCGATCGCTTCGAGGTGATGGCCCCGGTATCGATGCTGTACTTCGCGGCCGCCCATTACTGCGAGGAGCGCGAGCGGGCCGGCAAAGCGCCGCCGGATGCGGCATTCCTGCTGGCCGACGACCCGGCATATCGGCAGGCCGCGTCGCGATTATGCCAGGCAGCCCCGCGTATCGCTGCAAGTGACGCGGCACGCTTCGCGGCTGAGTTTCGTGCCGCGATTGCTCCGTATAACCTTTGCGGCCTTGGCGATCCGTCACGCTGCAACATGTATCCTTTCAGTACTGCTTCATAGCATGAAGCGTAAGCGAAGGACGATTCCATGGACCTCGCCGAGCGAGTTGCGAGCCTGAAACCGACGGCCGTCAACCGTGTTCTGCAAGAAGTAAAAGCGTTGCAGGCCGACGGTCGATCGCTGGTGTCGCTGATGCGCGGACAACCCGACTCGCCGACGCCTGCCCACATCGTCGATGCGGTGGAACAGGCCCTGCGCGACGGGCACACCGGATATCCCGATAACCAGGGCGAACCAGTTTTGCGCCACGCCGTCGTCGAAAAGCTGTGGCGCGACAATGATCTCACCTACGATCCGCACCGCGAAGTGCTTATCACCGACGGCGCGACGGGCGGCCTGTTCACGGCTCTCGCAGTATTGATCCAACCGGGCGACGAGGTGCTTGTTCCTGATCCGATCTATGATGCGTATGCCTCGCCGATCGCCATCTGGGGCGGCCGTGGGGTCTCGGTGGCATCGAGTATTCGCCAGGGGCGATTCACGCTCGACCGCACCGCGCTGGAAGCCGCCTGGACTCCGCGAACGAAGGTGCTCTTGCTGAACACTCCCTGGAACCCGACCGGAAGTGTATTGATGCGCGACGAGCTGACAGCGTGCGCAGAGTTTGCGATCGAACGGAATGTTTATCTCCTCAGCGATGAAATCTACGAAGCCTTCGTCTATGACGGCGCGAGGCACGTGTCCCCCGCAGTATTATCCGCTGAAGCAAAGTCCCGAACGATCGTGATCAACAGCTTGTCGAAGACCTACGGCATGACCGGCTGGCGCGTTGGCTACTGTGCGGCGCCGGCGGAGATCATCTCGGCGATGATGCTCGCTTGGCAACAGTTCAGCCGAGGCCCGGCGACGTTCGTGCAGCATGCGGCCGCCGCGGCGCTTAGCGGGGATCAGGCGTGCGTGCGGACGATGACGGCGGATTATCAGGAACGTCGCGACAGTGTCGTCCAAGCACTCCGCAATATCCAAGGCGTCACGCCCTTGGTGCCGCAAGGCGGATTGTTCGTCATGGTGGACGTGCGCGGATTGAAGAAGTCATCGGACGAAGTACGCCGTTTTCTGCTGAACGAAGGGGGCGTGGTCGTCATGCACGGCGCCGCATATGGCAAGGGCGGCGAGGGGACCCTGCGCGTCTCGTTCGCGGCAGGTGGCGAGACATTGGAGCGCGGCCTGGAACGGCTGCGCGAGTGCCTGACGCGATTGGCGTAGCAATCGCATCGCGTTCGCATGGCGTCGCACGGGCGCTAACCCACATTTCTCACCACGGATTGCCTAGCGCGGCTGAGTCGCAACCACGAGTTAACAAATGCACATCACGAAACCACGAAAGTACGAAATCACGAAAAACACAAATGCCAGGAAGCTCCTTTCGTGGTTTCCTTCTTTCGTGGTTTCGTGATTTGCTTTGTGAACTCGTAGAGTCGTGCTTGCGGCTCAGCCGCGCAAGGTGTGAGAAATGCCGGCTAAACAGGAAAAACGCATGAATATCGACGTTGCCGAATTACACAAGGCGCTCGCCAACGCCGTTGCCGGCGAGGTGCGTTTTGGTCGGCTCGATCGCGCGTTGTATTCGACTGATGCCAGCGTTTATCAGATCGTGCCGCTGGGCGTTGTGTTGCCCAGGACGCGAGCCGACGCCATCGCGACGATGACGACCTGTGCCCGCTTCGGCGTGCCGATCACGGCGCGCGGCGGCGGCACGTCTCAGGCCGGCCAATCGATCGGGCCCGGCGTCATCCTCGACTTCTCCAAGTATTGCAATCGCGTGCTCGAAATCAATAGCGCCGAACGCTGGGCACGCGTCGAGCCCGGCTGCGTCCTCGACGATCTCAATCAGCAGGTCAAGCCGCACGGCCTGCAGTTCGCGCCCGACATTTCCACCGCGAACCGGGCGACCATCGGCGGCATGATCGCCAACAACTCCTCCGGCACACGCTCGGTAATCTACGGCAAGACGATCGATCACGTGCTCGAGCTGACGGTTTTGCTCGCGGACGGCGTGGTCATTGAAACGCGACCGCTCGAAGCGAACGAATGGGAATCGAAATGCCGACAGCAGGATCGCGAAGGCGCATGTTGTCGCATCGTCCAACGCTTGGCGACGGAGCACGCAGACGAAATCGAACGCCGCTATCCGAAGATTCTGCGCCGCGTCGGTGGGTACAACCTGGACATGTTTGCCGCTCGCGTCGCAACAAAGCACCGCGCAACGCCGCTAGCGGCTAACCTAAGTCACATCTTCGTCGGTTCGGAGGGAACGCTCGGCATTGTGCTCGAGGCGAAACTGCGGTTGGTCGAGCTTCCCAAGACAAAAGCTGTTTGCGTGGCCCAGTTCGCCCACCTGCTCGATGCCTTGGCCGCGACGCCGGCGATTCTTGAACATGGGCCCAGCGCCGTCGAAGTCATGGATCGCCGCATTCTCGACTGCACGCGCCTCAATGCGGAAGCGTCGCGGCTGCGCGATTTCTTGCAGGGCGAGCCGGGGGCCATTTTGGTCATCGAGTTCTATGGCGACCGGGCAGAGGAGTTAACCGAAAAACTTGATGCCGTGGAAAGTGCCCTGCGAACGCTAAACGGGGAGTGCAGCGTGCATCGCGCGATCGAGGGCGCGGCGCAGGCGCGCATCTGGAAGCTCCGGACCTTGGCCCTCGGGTTGTCGATGGCGGAAAAAGGAGACGCCAAGGCGATCTCGTTTGTCGAGGACACAGCCGTCGCCCCCGAGCACCTGCGCGACTACATCGACGAGTTTCTGGACATCGTTTCCCGTAACGGGACGACGGCCGCGGTGTACGCCCACGCCTCGGTCGGCTGCCTGCACGTGCGGCCCGTTATCGACCTCAAGACCGGCGCCGGCGTGCAGCGCTTCCAGGCCATCGCCGACGAGATTGCAGAACTTGTTTTGAAGTACGGCGGCGCTCTGTCTGGTGAGCACGGCGATGGTTTGGTCCGCAGCCCGTTTCAAGAAAAAATGTACGGCCCAACTCTGTATCGAGCTTTTCGCGAGATCAAGCGAACCTTCGATCCGGGAAATCTGCTAAATCCCGGCAAGATCGTCGATGCCCCGCCGTTGGCATCAAACCTTCGCTATGGGCCCGCCTACCCCACGCCCGATGTGCCGACGACGTTTGACTTCAGCGCCGACGGCGGCATCGTGCGGGCTGCGGAACTGTGCGCCGGCGTCGGCGAGTGCCGCAAGAAACGCGGCGGCACGATGTGCCCGTCGTATCAAGCGACTTGCGATGAAAAGGACTCCACACGCGGTCGAGCCAACACGCTGCGCCTGGCAATGACCAACCAGCTCCCGTCTCCCCCTGGGAGAGGGGCCGGGGGTGAGGGCGCCGGCCTCACCGATCCCGCCGT
Organism: Planctomycetota bacterium; assembly: GCA_016872605.1. Taxonomy (GTDB): domain Bacteria; phylum Planctomycetota; class Planctomycetia; order Gemmatales; family Gemmataceae; genus SIAQ01. The sequence goes on along the minus strand of VGZI01000085.1, from coordinate 1,855 downwards.
CCTTGATGCGCTCGACTTGTGCCTCGAATGCAAAGCTTGCAAGAGCGAATGCCCAACCAACGTCGACATGGCCCGCCTCAAAGCCGAGGCGCTCGGTCAGCACTACAGGAAGAATGGACTGCCATGGCGCAGCTGGCTGTTCGGCAACGTAGCCACGCTGAGCGCCTGGGGCTGCGCGCTGGCGCCGGTCTCCAACTGGTGGGCACAGAGCGCAATCGCCCGATGGCTGAATGAAACGCTGTGCGGCATCGATCGCCGACGCACGCCGCCACGGTTCGCAAGCCAGACGCTCGATCGACGGGCGACCGAGCTCATGGCTCGTAACCAGCGCGACCTGCCATCGGTCTACTTCTTCCCCGATACATTTGCCAACTTTTACGAGCCCGATCTTGCCGCCGCCGCGTTTTCGCTGCTGCAGCGAACAAACTCCGTGTTCTATCCCGTCGGCAACCCGCTTCGCTGTTGCGGCCGGCCGATGATCTCCAACGGCATGCTCGATCAAGCACTCCAATGTGCCGAGGTCAACACGCGCTGGCTTCATGCGTGGGGCGGCCCGGTCGTCGCTTGCGAGCCAAGTTGCATCCTGACCATCAAAGACGATTACCCGGCCCTGCTTCGAGGCGCGTTGCGCGACCAGGCGACGGCGGTTGCGGATCGCTGCTTCACCTTCGAACAATTCCTGGACGATCGGCTCAAGGAAATGCCGATCGAAATTCGTCCCGGCCCGAAGAAGATCCTGGTGCAAGCGCACTGCCATCAACGTTCGCTGGTCGGCATGGGTTCGCTCCTGAGCCTGCTACGGCGTATCCCCGGCGCCGAGGTCATCGATCTTGACGCCGGCTGCTGCGGCATGGCCGGATCGTTCGGCTACGAAGTCGAGCACTACGAGATCTCCCGCCTCGTCGGCGAGCAGCGGTTGTTTCCGGCGATCCGCCAGGCTGAACCGGATTCCGTCATCGTGGCGCCGGGATTCTCGTGCCGGCTGCAGATTGAGCACTTCACGGGACGCAAGGCCGTGCATCCCGCCGAATTGCTGCGCGAGTTGAGTCGACCGGCAGAGCCGGGAGCGTAAGCGACCGGTCGTTCGAAGTAGGTCAGGCTTTCTAGCCTGACTTGCTCGCGCGTTTCGTCAGGCTTGAAAGCCTGACCTACGAATCTCCCTCTTGCATTCGGACCGGGATCGGCGTAAACTCGATGGAAACTGGGGAACCTTTCAGAGGAGCATGCGTATGCGACCATTCATCTCACGCTGGATCATGTTCGGACTGCTCATCGTCTGGGCGCTGTCCCACGCGAACGTGTTCGGCCAAGGCGGCGACAAGGCCAAGCCGGCGACCACGGCCGAGAAGCTAAGGGCCGCCCTCGACAAGCCCGTGACGTTCGACTACACGGGCCAATCGCTGATCGACGTGCTCAATCATTTCCGCGACAAAACCGGCATCGCCATCAACGTCGATCCGATGGCCTTGATGCAGATGGGCGCAAACGACGGCGGCGGCGTCATCCCCGGCGGCATCGTGCCCGGCGTGCCGATGGCCGGCGGCGGGCAACAGGTGCAGCTCAAGGCCACCAATGAGAAGGCCGGCCACGTTCTGCGCCGCTTGCTCAATTCCCATCATCTCGCATACCTCATCTTCGAAGACGCCGTCCTGATCACGACCGAGGACACCGCCCTGTTCCGTCAGATGCGGCAGCGCGTGAGCGTCGATGTCGAAGACGTGCCGTTCAGCAAGGCTGTCCGCAATCTCGCCAAGGCGCATGGCATCAATCTCGTCATCGATCCGAAAGTCTCCAAGCAGGCGGACGCTCCGGTGAGCCTCCAACTCGACAACACCGGCATTGAGACGACGGTGCG
>VGZI01000084.1 GCA_016872605.1 Planctomycetota bacterium | reverse complement strand
CGCTCGTTCGGCATCTGTCGCCGATGTCGCCATCACCATGCATCCTTGCGAAAGTGAGGTCGTTGCATGTCCTGCGAAAAAACGAGTGCACCGTTACGAATCGGTTGATGGATGTAGGGTGCGTGAAACGCACCGGTCCGCTCATCGGTGCGTTGCACGCACCCTACGTCTATCCATCAACGGATCGTAGACGGTGCACTAGGCGACCTTTCGTTCCGCCTCAACCGCACGTTCGGCTTTGACTGCCGCCATTCGCTCCGCCAAATCCGCGTACTGGTAGGACCAGCCGTTCCACGGCCAATGATAACAAATCGCCATCGTCAGGTATCCCAGCGTCGTGATGCTCGAAATCATCTTGCTCGAACTTCGCTTCTGATCGTAGCGCAGCGTGAATGGCACCTCGGCAAACCGCGCGCCCAGCAACTTCAACTTCACAAGCTTCTCCAGCGTGCAGGTGAAGCCAAGCCCTTTCAACTGAATGAACGAGTTGCCGAAGACTCGGATTGCATCCTTGATCAATCCCGCGCGATACGCTCGATAGCCGCACGAGTATTCCCAAACGCCTGGCACCGGAAACAGGGCTTTCATGAACAGATTGGCGCAGCGGCTGACAAACGCGCGATACCAGGACACGCCGAGCTGGCCGCCCCCTTTTTGAAACCGCGAGGCGATCACCACGTCGTACCCTTCCCGGAGCTTGTCCACCATCGATTTGATCAGGAACGGTTCGTGCGTGTCGTCGCAGTCCAGCCGGACGATGATGTCCGATTCCGCGGAAACCTCAGCGGCCCATTCGAATAAGTCTCGGCTCGTCTCGCCAAGACCGCGATTGATCGAGTGCCGAATGTACGCAAGCGGCATCTTTCGCGAATACGTCTCCAACAGTGACTGGGTATTGTCGGTGCTGCCGTCGTCGCAAACGAGGATCCGGTAGGTCCATCCAAGACTCTCCAAGGAGTCTTGGATCTTGGGCAGGAGCACCGGCAGCGAGGCCTCTTCATTGAACGCAGGCAACAGAATCCACAAGCAGCTTCTTGGCGATTCCATGCCGATGACGCTCTCGCTTGCGTTGATGGGACCAAGCGCCTCCATGATCATCCTTTCCCAGACTGACCAAGCACCCCCGGCGCCGGTACGCTGCTCGGGCGCTGACTCGCGGTTCACCCAAAGTCAACGCAATCTCCAGAACTTCGCGCATTTACGCCGTGTATTCAGACCGGGACTGACCATACCAGGCCCATACGCCAGAGTCAATGTGATTCATGCGTCGGGTCGGGTCGATTGAGGGGTGTAGGGTGCGTGAAACGCACCGTTCCGCTCACCGGTGCGTTTCACGCACCCTGCGTCCCTTCATAGATCGATGACTGTGGATTTGATGAGACTGAGAAACGCCGTTGCCGTCTTTGCCGCTATCATTGGTGATGTGTGTGATACGCGTCGATAAACTATTCCATTCCGAGAATGGCCAACATCTTGGCCTTGGCGGCGGCCACGACCAGGTCGGCGCTGCGCTCTTCGCCGAATCGGCTCGTGTTGACAATCAGGTCGTAGAGATGCACGTCGTTCGGCTTGCGATGAAAGTGCGTCGCCAGAAAATCGGTACGGCGATTGTCACGCTTGCGTACCTGCTCGGCCGCTTCCTCTTCGGTTAAGCGCAGCCACTGGCTCATGTACGTGATGCGGTCCGGGAGCGGGGCGACCAAACGCACGTGCAAGGTAGATCGGCTCGGCAGTAGGAAGCCGGCGCCGCGACCGAGCAGGATGACATTGCCCTGTGCACCTAATGCGAGAACCAGCCGTGCCAAATCGACGAGATTCGGATGCCGGCTGATATTCGGCTGATCCAGGAGCGTCTGCAGCTGTTCGTCCACCCATTCCGTCGCCTTGGACGGTAACTTGGACAGCACTTCCTCACGCAAGCTTGCGCTCTGTGCACCGTATTCGAGCATGTCCTGGCTAAATACTTCCCAGCCAAGCTTCTCGCCAGCCCGCCGAGCGATGGTCGCGCCCCGAGCGCCGGCCTCTCGGCTGATCGCGATCGAAACTCCCGCCGGTATCCCGACCAGCGACTCGTCGTCTACTTCGCCGCGGTAGCCGTGCAACGGCGACTCGCCGGCGGCAAGGACAGGAATGTCAAAGTCGTCCGAGTACCGTTCTGTCATGGGATAAGTCCTTGTCGCGGCCCGCCGGGAAGGGACCTATGTCGAGCATACCTCGCGAACGCCCGGTGTCCAAGATGTCTCGCCGCAATCCAGATAAGCCGTGCTGTGCTTGGATCGCATCAAACGCAAACGCGGCGCGTTGGCGCAAGCCATTAGAGTGAAGATGCGCAAAGAAGCGAAATATTCCGGAAGAATCGAATTCAACTTGGTTGACCGCTCGCCATCGGCCGCCCTAGTACCGGAGCCCAGAACTCCGAGATCAGAAGTCAGATTAGTGAATCCTGCCAGTGATCGAGAACTTACGACTTCCGAAGGTGAACTCTGACATCTGACTCCCGGCATTAGAGCAAGCCCACGCGGCGCTTGGCGTTGTACCACCAATCCAGGCAACCACTTAGGTGCAATTCCAGATGCAAAAGGGACCGGAAATACGGCATCGCGTCGCGCGGCAGAATACCACGCATCTGCGGCTGGACAAATCCGCTTACCGCCGAAAAGCAGGCTTCATATCCAACTTCCTGAGCCAACGGCAAGTATTCGGGGCGAAAGTTCTCCTTGCCGCCGAACGGATAGGCAAACCAGCGAACAGGCCGCTGCAAGCGATCTTCCAGCGTCTTCTTGGAGTCAGCGAGCTCTCTTCTGGCTTTGGCGGCGGGAATGACGCCCAGATCGGCGTGGGTCACGGTATGCGAACCGATCTCGTGCCCCAACGACTGCATCTCGCGGATATCGCTCCAAGGGAGGTTCGGCATCCTCTTGAGCCCAGCGTCCCACGGAAACACATGATCGGTGCCGACATATCCCGTCGGCATGAAGAATGTGGCGGGCAGCTTGTAGTGCGCCAGCGTGCGAGCGGCGGCAACATAGTCGCGATAGCAATCGTCGAACGTGATCGCCACCGTGCGCATCGGCGGCGTTTGTCCCTTGTTCAGCATGCGGTACAGCTGCGTCATCGGCACCACGTTGAATCGGTCGCGCATGAGCTCACAAAAACTCTTGAACCACTCCGTGCTTACCGTCAGGTCATCCTCCGGGATGGCGTCCGTCACGCGATGAAACAGCACCACCGACATGAAACGCCTCCCCGACCAGTAGGCGATGCGCTCCTGCAACGCCATCAGGCCAGAGTACTTGTACAGGGCACAAATCGTGGCACGCGCGAAAGATCTCATGGATTCTCGGCATCGGTGCGTCCTGGTCCCACGGCAACCGCATCGCCGGCACATTCCATGCTCAACGCTCGCCGAGGGGCATCGCTCGCGATGAACAAAGGTTATTCCGTCACTAGAATATAGTTCACAATTGACGCAAATGCCAAATCGCGGAGGGATTTCGTGAGCCAAAGTCTCGTCACCGGCGGCGCGGGATTCATCGGCTCCCACCTCGTCGATGCTTTGTTGAGCGCCGGCGAAAAAGTCCGTGTGCTCGACGACCTTTCCACCGGCAATCTCGCAAACCTCCCGCAGAGCGGGTTCGAGTTCATCCACGGCAGCATCGCTCGGCCCAAAATCGTTGACCAGGCCGTGGCTGGCTGCGATGTCGTATATCACCTCGCGGCGGTTGCGTCGGTGACCAAGAGCGTCGAGACTCCCCTGCTCTCCCACGAAGCCTGTGCAACCGGGACCGTCATGGTGCTCGATGCCGCTCGGCGTTTGGGCGTTCGCCGCGTCGTGTTTGCCGGCAGCTCCAGTGCCTATGGCGATCAGCCCGGCGACTTCCGCAACGAGGACGATCCCCTTATTCCACTCTCGCCGTACGCGGCCGCCAAGCTGGCTAGCGAGCATTATTGCACTGCGTTCACCTCAGTCTTCGGACTCGAAACCGTGCGCCTGCGGTTTTTCAACGTCTTCGGCCCGCGACAGGATGCGAAGAGTCCGTACTCGGGCGTTATCGCGATTTTCAGCGAGTTGATGAAGCAAAGCAAAACGCCGACCATTTTCGGCGACGGGCTGCAAGCACGCGATTTCATCTACGTCGCCGATGTCGTGCAAGCGTTGCGTCTGGCAGCGGAGTCGAAGAAAGCCGTCGGTCGCGTCTACAACATTGGCGCCGGTCGCAGCGTAACGCTGCTAGACTTGGTGAAGCATCTCAACGACATTCTCGGCAAGACGATCGTGGCCACCCACGCCCCAGCCCGCCCCGGCGACATCCGGCTGTCGCAGGCAAACATCCAACGCGCCCGTGCCGAGCTCGGCTTCGACCCACGCGTCACATTCCGCGACGGCCTAGCCCGGACGCTAAGTGCTTAGATGCACTTCCAACAAGCCTCAACGTACAGTCACTTGCCGATGCAGAAACGGCCGAAGATGCGATCCAGCAGGTCGTCCGTGTAAGTCGCTCCCGCCATGGCTCCCAACTCTTCCAGCGCAAGCCGAACCTCCAGCGCCAGCAACTCCGGTAAACCACCTTCGATCACGTGAGCATGCGCTTGCCGCAAGTGATCCAGGCAGCGATCGACGTGATGGCGGCATCGGCTCAGGCACGGCGCGAGCGCTGCGTAGCCGGATTGACGAACGCGGTCGGCAAGCATTTCGCGCAGTTCCTGGAGTCCAACGCCACTTGTCGAGCTTGTCGCCAAGACTCCGCTTGGCGGCTCACCCAGGTCCGCCTTCGTGGCGATCGTGATTTCGCTTGTGCCCGTCGCAGGCCGCGCTTCGGTCTGACCTGGGCCGCACGGGATGCATCGCACCACGAGGTCGGCATGCCCTATCTGCTCTTCGGTCTTCGTTTGGGCGGACGCCGCGATTGCGTCCACCGCTACTTGCACGCCTGCGGTATCGACGAGTTGGATCTGCCGGCCGTCCACATCCGTGAGGCATTCCAGGTAGTCGCGTGTTGTTCCCGGCTCGGCATCGATCAAGGCGGCATCGCTTCCAACCAGGGCATTGAACAAACTGCTCTTGCCCGCATTGGGCAGCCCGACAAGAACGACGCGAAAGGGCCGCTGGGACAGGGCGCGCTCCTCGATCTGCTTGCGAAGGAGCGTGACGAAGGCGAGCGCTTTGCCCAGCCGATGAAGCATCTCGGCACCGGATACAAATTGAAGGTCCTCGTCGGCAAAATCGAGGGCCGCTTCGATGTCGGCCAGCAGGTTGAGCAAATCGTCACGCACGGCGCGCATCGGCCCGGAGATGCCCCCCGCGAGCTGCTTGAGCGCCTGCTGCAGGTCGTTTTGATCACTGGCGTCGATGACGCCCAGCACCGCCTCGGCGCGAGGCAGGTCGAGCTTGCCCGACAGAAACGCCCGCATCGTGAACTCGCCCGGCTGTGCCGCTCGCGCGCCAACTCGCAAGCACTCGGCAATCAAGACGTACACGATCGGTTGACAACAAATCGTGTGTATCTCCACGACATCGTCGCCCGTGTAGGTCCTCGGCCCCGGCATAAAATACGCGTCCGCAGGGATTGCGTGATGAAATCCCGGCAGCGTCAACTGCACGAACGAAAAATGGCCGGCCAGCGGCTTGCTGTAGTCGGGCGCAATGGCAAGAAGGGCCTCGCCGGCACGGCGCCCACTCAGGCGCACGATAGCTCGAGGCGCGGAGCCCAATGCGCTGGAGAGTGCGACGATTGTGTCGTTTGGATCAGGAAGTATGGCGCGAGTGGTGACCACAACGATTGCAAATTCACGTGGAATGGCACGATGGAAACATGCCCCACCGCATCACGCCGGCGCGACGCGACGGAGCAGCCCGGGCAGCGCGATCAAGGCGCCGATGCCGACGAGCAGGACCAAATACATGACATGGTTCATCTCGGCGATGACCAGGCCGCGCTGGATCTGCCGGGTGGAGCGCGTTTCCAGTTCTTTGCCGCCCTGAACCTGAGTGTAGAGCCCGGTTTTTTCATCGAAGGTGTATTCGCCCCCCTGGGTCAGGCTCAAGGTCACGTTTCGCGTCTTGGCGTCGCGGCGTTGGTTATAGCTGCGAATGATGAACGTGCTTTCGAAAGTTTCGCGTTGAATGGTCTTGCCGACCTCCTCTAGGATGACCTTGAGCTTGTTGGCGTCCTTAACCGGGAAGAATTGTCCGCCGGTTTCCGTGGCGATGCGCTTGAGCGAAATCTCGTCGATGCCGTCGTCGTGCAACTCAATCGACAGGCTTTCGAAGATGTTGATTAGGTCATCCTTGCTCTTGGCGTGGTAAAACTTACCGGCCGTCTCGTCCGCCATCCGGCGCATCGTCTTCGCATCGATCTCACCATCACGGCCGAAACCGAGGAGATAGAGCGGAATCTTGGCGTCCTTGGCGCGTTCGATTACCTCCTCGACGCGGCGTCGGCTGGAGTTGTCGTACCCGTCGGTCATGGCGACGACCGCGCGCCGGCCCTGGGAGTTGTCCGTTTCCAGCAGACAGATGGCGTCAAACGTCGCGTCAAAAAGAGCAGTTTCCCCGCGCGGCTCGAGCTTGCTGATCGACTTCTTCAACACGCCTGCGTCCTTTTTCTCAAGGAACGGCTCCTCCAGGTACGGCCGGGGCTTGCCCACCGTGGTGCTGAACGGAATCAGGCTGACGCGGCCAGCGGTCGACATGGAATCGACATACCGATGGGCGGCCTGATGAAGCGCCTCAATCTTGGAGATGGTGTCGACGTCGTTGGCCGGCGGCTTCATGCTGCCGGAGTGATCGAGCACGAGCACGGAGTTGACCTTTTCGAACTTTCCCGGCTCGCCGATACCGACGGTGTAGACCCGCACGTCGATGGCGCCATCCTTTTTGGCTTCGCGAATCAGATCGTCGATCGTTCGTTTGCTGTTCAGGTCGAGGCCGTCGGTCATGAGGACAACGGCGTGATCGCGGCCGCGCACCGTGCGAATCAGCCGTATGGCATCGATGCCTGCGTCGATATAGGCGGTTCCGCCGCGCGGCTCGACCTGGTGGATCATCGACAGCAGTTTCTGGCGATCCTTGGTCGGTTCGATAACGCAAGGCGTCTTGTCGGGCATTGTGCGCGTCTCGTGATCGAAGAGAAGCAGGCCACAGTCCGATTTGGCGGGCAGTTTTTTCAAGAACGCCTCGGCCGCGAGGCGTGCTTGCTCCATGCGGCGATGCTTGTTCATGCTGCCGCTAGTGTCGATCGCTAGCCCCACGGTCGTAATTGCCTGCGTAACGACAGGTGTCGGAACAACGTCAACGATCTTCACGATCTTGTCGTCTTCGCGCAGGATTAACTTGTAGTCGCCTTCAAGCTTCTCGACCGCGGCGCCGCTCTCCAGGGTCAGGGAGAAACGCACCTTGAAATAGATGCCCTCGACGCCCTTGTCGTCACGATCGAGCGGCACGACATCGCCGGCGGCCGGGTCAAACTTGAGCACGTAGCGCGGCGCCTTCGTCTCCTGTGCCAACACCGAAGCCGCCAGAGCGCCAAGGACGGTGAGAAGCAGAGCTAATTTGCGCATGGGGAGAGCCTCTCGCAGCACGCCGCGCCAGCAAATGCGAAGGCCTACTCATTTGCTCGCGCTGCGTTCTCAGAAAATCGTCCAATCGGATTGTAACACAATCGACCTGCCGACCGCTACTTTTTCTCGGCCTGGCGCACAATATCATTCCACAGGGCCTTAAGCTTGTCGAACGTAGACATGGGCTCATCCTTGTCTTTGTCCTTGTTCTTCTTGTCCCATTTGCCCTTGCCCTTTGGCGGCGTCGGACCGGCCGGGACGGGCTCGCCATCGGGCGGCGCAGCGCCAAGGTCGGTCGCATCTTGCGGAAGCATGTACCGTTCCGCCATGCTCCAGATACTGCCAACGATAAAGTAGAGGCACAACCCCGCCGCCACCTTGTAGAACATGATACCGAAGATCACCGTCATGTACTTCAACATCTTCTGTTGCACTTCCTGCTGTTCATCCGTCGGCGGCGGCATCGTTTGGCCTTGCTGTATCATCATGAACACGACCGCAATGCCCGGAAGGACGTTGAAATACGGACCGAGATAAAACGCACCGAGAAACCCGATCGCGTAATCCGGCGTGCTGATGATCGGAATGCTCTCGGTCCAATAGAAGAGCATGTCCGGCGCCGCCAGGCTCTTGATCCACAAGAACTCGGCAAGACGGAAATGGATGCTCTCCTGCAACGCGTAGTACAAACCCAGGAAGATCGGCATCTGCAAGAAGATGGACCAGCAAGTACCGAACTGGCTGATGCCATGCCGGCGCATCAACTCGTTGCGGGCCTGGAACTGAGCCATGGCGTCGTCGGGGTAGCGTTCCTGGATTTTTTTGAACTCGGGCGCCAGTTCCTGCATCTTGATGCTGAAGATGGTTTGTTTGCGCGTAATCGGAAACATCGCGGCACGTACGATCACGGTGAGCGCGAGAATGGACAGTCCGTACGAGCCTGGAATCCAGCCGAGCAGCCAGTGCAGCACAAAAAGTGCCCAGTGCATGAGCGTCGTAAACTTGATGATCAGCCAGGTCAAACCGATTCGGGATGACATGCGTCCAAACCAGTTGTCGAAATGGTAGTCGGTGAGCGTGCGCAGGTGCAGTTCGTCTGCATAGCGATCGACGAACGTACCGGGAACCTCCGCGTCGCCGCCGAATTGCGACAGAAGCGCCGGCTTGACCGGGCCGTGGTAGAGCATGTACTGATGCCTGACTTTTTCCGTGGGTCGAATCGAGATCACTTTGGTGTTGACGCGCACGGTGATGTCGTCGAATTGCGGGCGCAGCGTTTCACCCAGGCGAAGCCACGATACGATGCGTTCCCCCTTCGGCGTGTCGTAGGTGCTCAGCACGACGCGATCGCCGGCCTTCAACTCGAGATCCTTGAGATGACGCTGCACTCTCGGCAAAAGGATGTACGATCGATCAAGTTTCTTGTCGTCCAGAAATCGCAGGAGATCGGGGTCCTTCTCGGTCGGCATCTGCGTGATGACGCCCTTGATCTCCGTCGACTCCAGCGTCGGCCGAGCCCAGCCAAGAATCTTGTCGGGCGTGACGCCGCCTTTGGGTTGCTCGTTGTCGACCACAATCATGACGCCAAAGTATTGCGTCGCGACGCCGGCGTACTGCAGGCGAGTCTCGCCCGGGTCCTTGCTCTCGGGAACCGCGTCACCGATGCGCCGTTGGCCGATGCGCAGCGAATCCTCCTGACTGCGCCACAAACTCCCGGAAAGGTCGACCATCCCGATCATCGCCGTGCGAAACGTCGCGGTGAACCACTCGCCTTCGATCGGCATTCCCTGCGCGCCTGTGAGTTGGTAGCGGCACTGTGTCGCCGGCAGCGTGACGTCCTTCAACAGGTTCTCGATCTCCACCAGCAAAGTGATGTGGTAATCCTTCGGCCTCAGGCTGTACGTCTTGAGGACTTTGAGGTGTTCGAGACCCGGAATCACCGCCGAATAGCGGACCTCGTGCATTTCGGCCGCGGCATTACGCCCTTCCAGGGTCCAAAGCATCTCGCCCAAGCCAAGAACCGGCGCCTCGTCGTTCGGCTTCAGAAACGGATACATGCGAAACGACGGCGCGTAGTCGTCTTCTTGAATCAACTCCAAGGGGAGATCAGTCGGCCGACCGAAAGCCGTGGCGGCCTTGAAGCGATTGAGGGTGACCTTGCGAACCCCTGCCCCACGTTGCGTCGTCTCGACCGTCAAGTGAAAGCCCTCGCCTCCCAGCGTCTCGATCTTCGGCTTGGGCTCCGGTTCTGCTTTCTTCGGGTCGGGATCGCTTTTCTTTTCTTTTTCCTTGTCCTTCACCGCTGGTTTTTCGTCTTGCTTTTCCGGATCGGCCTTCTTGCCTTTTTCTTTCTCCGTTTTGTCGACCTTGGCGATCTCTTTGTCCTTGGCCGGCTCTTGCTGGCTGACAAGCCAGAACCAGCCCCCCAAGATGGCGGCCGACAAGACGATGAACAATAAGAAATTGAAACGTTGGTCCATGAGTACCGTCACAAGGAATGTTCAATCAACCGCGGTGATATTGTGCTGTCTAGGATAGCGACGTGCGATGAAATGCACATACCCAAACTAACTTGGGCATCCGCAGTAGTTCGCGTGAGGTGCACCGTGCCCGGTGAGCGGTGCGTCTCACGCACCCTACGGGATCAATTAGCGCCCGTCGCGGAGACGGTCACCGAGGAAGTTGTCGAGCTCGGGCGTGTCGTGGATTTTGCGAATGGTTGTTTCGATATCGTATTCGACTCGCCGGAACGTGAGGTCGGCGCCATTGAGAAGCACGTAGCACGCTCGCCAGTTGGCGTCGCGCGGCTGGCCGACCGAGCCGACGTTGACCATCGTCTTACGATCATCGAGCCGATGGGTAGCGTTGATGAGGTCTTCCGGCGATTGAAACTGATACGAATCGTCGTTCAGGCTTTCGGTAAAGACACCCGGCACGTGGGTATGGCCCTGGAAGCAGTACCTCTCGATCAGTGCAAAGATGCGGTCCATTTTGCGCTGATTGTAGATATCCTCAGGAAATACGTATTCATTGAGCGGATTGCGAGCCGAGCCGTGCACGAAGAGCAGGCTGTCCTCTTTGAAGGTGCGAGGGCGATCGGCCAGGAACTCCCAGCGTTTTTCCCGCTTGGTCCGGTTCTCGGCGGACGATTCGAGTTGTTGGCGGGTCCAGAAGATGGCGCGTTCGGCGGGCGGGTTGAAGCCGTCGGGATCAAACATCGCGCCCTGGTCGTGGTTGCCCAGAAGGACCATCTGGCACTGCATCGCCAGGTCTATGCATTCGCGCGGGTTCGGACCGTAGCCGATGATATCGCCCAGACAATAGATTTCGGTAACGTTGTTGGACGCAATATCTGCCAGCACCGCTTCCAGCGCTTCGAGATTACTGTGGATATCGCTGATGATCGCTTTCACGTTCTCGGGTCTCCGGCCACATTCGTGGCCCATACTATCCGGAAATGATCCCTACGACCGTGATCAATCCACGGCGAGCGCAGCGTGCGATAGCGGTCCGTACATTGCAGTTTACTTCCCGAACGCGAAGTATGTCAAGGGTGCGGTGAACGGTTTCACGAACGGAAAAATCGGCCCTACCAGCGCATTGGGATTAACTGCTACGCCAGGCCTCGGAGAATGGCCTCGGTCATGGCAGTCGTCGTGGCCGTGCCGCCGAGGTCCGGCGTGCGAACGCTGGTTTCGGCGAGGACGTGCTCCATCGCCTGGAGGATGCGCGACGCCGCCTCCTTTTGGCCGACGCCTTCGAGCAGATCGGCCGCAGGCAGGAGCAAGGGCAGCGGATTGGCGCGATCGACGCCGACGCGCTCGCGCCCGGCGCCGTGAAAGCACTCGAAACAGCGGATGCCGTCGCCGACGTTGATGCCAGCCGTCGCACTGATGCCGCCGACCACGCCCGCTCCGAGATCGCTGACGATGTCGCCGTACAGGTTTCCCATCACGAGGACATCGAACTGTTGCGGCTTCGAGACCATCTGCATGCAGCAATTGTCGACGATCAGCTCTTTGGTCTGCAACTGGGGATACTGCCTGGCGACATCGCGAAAAGCCTCGAGAAACAGGCCGTCCGCCATCTTGAGAATATTCGCCTTGTGCACGCACGTGACGAGTTTGCGGCCCGCGTCAAGCGCCCAGCGGAACGCGAATTCAAAAAACCGCCGCGACGCCTTGTCCGTGACGATCTTCAAGCTTTGCACAACGCCAGGAACGATCTCATGCTCGATGGCGGCATAGAGGTCTTCGGTGATCTCCCGGAAGACGAGCATGTCGACATTGCTGAAACGCGCCTTCAAGCCACGCAGGTTCTTCAGCGGCCGAACCGTCGCGAACAGTTGCAACGTGCGACGCAATTCGACGTTGTAGTTGGTGCGCGGTTTGGCTGGATCGGGCATCAACTTGGTCTTCAGCGCGAGTCCTGTCCGCCGAACCGAATCGAGCATCGCAGCGGGAAGGGGCGGCAAGCCTTGTTTGACCGCCTCGAAGCCGGCAACATGTTCATCCCATTCGATCGAGACGCCGGCCTCGGCGAGCACGCGTTTGACCGCGGGGACCAAGTCGTGTCCAATCTCGCCGCCCTGAATCAACGTCACGCGTAAGGCCATGGTTGGGTCCAAAAAGCTGATCTCGTTTCGCGAGTCGTCAAAGAATCGAACGGAAAAGAGCGATGCAAAAGAATCCAGAGACTCTACGTGCGAAAGGTTACGGCGTCGGGCGTTTCGCGGGGAAACGGAAGAGGCGAACGGTGGTCCATTCGTCGTCGCCGTCGTCGTATTTGACGTGAATGCGATCGCCTTCTATCTTCGAGAGCGTCCCAGGGAAGTAATGCGGACCGCCGCTCCATCGGCACTCGATCTTCATGCCGGGACGAATCTCGAAACGCCTGATCAACTCCGGCGTCAACATGCGTTCAAAGCCGTCGAGGTACTGTACGATGATGCGCGTGTCGTCCTCAATGGAGACGATCTCAGCGGGATAGACACAGTCGTCGCCGTCGTAAGCCAGGACGCGATCTCCTTCCGCGAATTCAAAGGCCGGAACGCCGACGGGGCAACGCCAAAACCGAACGCGGCTCACGCGCACGTTGGTTTCCCGCGAGTTGTCCTCGAGCTCGACATCGATCTTCTCGCCATCGACATGATTGACGTGGGCCGGCACGTAGATACGCTGCAGCTCGTTCTTGGGACGCACCTCGATGTGCTCACCTTCTTCGACAGCCAACGGCATCAGTACAGCTTCGGGCCCGACCCGCTGATCGTTGTTGTCGAACAGGATGTGGATACCGCGCTCACCCATGTTGAGGATGGTCGCGGGGTACCAATAGAAGTCAAGCCAGCGAGCGAGCACACGATCGCCGACGCGGTAGTTTGAATCCTTTACCGGCGCGCCGAGGTCGAGAGATTGTTTCACGGGCACATTGGCGACGGCCAGCTGTTCGGGGCTGACGGGCGCAATGGGCCGCTGCACGCGCAACATGCTGATCGACGTCCATTCTTCTTCGCCCTGATCGTACTGTACGCGCACGGTTTCGCCCTTGAGCTGGCTGACCGTGCCGGGGGCGAAGACTTGAGCCGTCTTGTGTTTGCAAAACACACGGCTGCCGATCTTGATGTCCTGTACGAGAACGTGCGCGTAGTGTGCCCAGGCCGCGTCACCGTCATCGTAGACGATCAAGCAACCGTACTCGGAGACTTCGCGAACGACGCCCGGATAAAAGTAGGAGTCGGGTTTCTTCGCTAGAACCCGGTCGCCGAGTTTCCACGGATTGCCGGCAGGCGAACCGGATGAAATCTTGGACGTCAGCCAATCGAATAGGCCCATCGGGGTACCCCTTGCCGATCTATGTGCACGAAGATCGCCCCACGTTATTTTTTCTATTATAGAATACGCTGTCAAGCGCGAAGCAGAGAAAACTTTTCCATACCGTGCGGCGAAGCACCGCGGTTAATCGCGAGGCACATACTTGCGGCAGCCATCGAGCGGCGCCGGATGCGGATCGGTCGGTCTGTCGGGCACGCCTCGGACGCTGGTGGTGCAGAAGACTACGCCCAGCAGAATCGCGCCGACACCCTGCATAACGTATTTGCGCTGGTGCAGCAAATCCCCCGCAAGCAGTGCGACGAGCAGGCCGAAGACGACCATGCTTTCACCGGGCGCCGACAAGACGCCTGTGATGCCCGCGGGACATTCGAGCTTGCGATCCCACTCCAACCAGGTGTGCCAGCCGGCGATGCCAAGACCGCCGACCGCGGAAGGAAGCGCCAGCACGGTCTGGGCCGCCAGCGGCATGCCGGGCAGGAACGTTCCAAACGCCAGCGCCCCCGCCGCCGCCATCATGAACGCCCGTTGATAGAAGCACAACGGACAGGCGCGTAGATTCATGCCAAGGCTCAGGTGCAGACTGCCAAGGACGCCGACGACCGCGACGAACAGGGCACAGCGCGTCCACAACGAAATCAATTCGGGTTCTTCCTGTTCTGACACTTCATTGGACATCGTTGGCGTCTCCTGAGGTTCGCGCTTCCGGCTTGCAGCTTCACGCTCGCATTGTGCGCCGAATAAGCGCGAAGCCGCAAGCGGCGATTGGTACTTTCGTAACATATACGCATGAAGTACTTTTTCTTCCACCTGATGTCCTGGCCCCACCTGCCTGCCGATTTCGACGCGAAGTACGACTCCGCCTGGATCTGGACGCCCAACACGCTCTACGATCCGGTCAAAGGCCACGAGCTTTATCGCGAGTACATCAACACGCTGGCTTACGCGGAAGAACTTGGCTTCGACGGCGTATGCGTCAACGAACATCACCAGAACGCGTATGGCTTGATGCCCTCCCCCAACGTCATCGCCGGCGCGTTGACGCAGCGGACGCAAAAGATGAAGATCGCGGTCATCGGCAACGCCCTGCCCCTCTACAACCCGCCGTTGCGAGTTGCCGAGGAGTTCGCCATGCTCGACGTGATGTCGAACGGGCGGCTGATGGCCGGCATGGTGATCGGCGGTGGCCCGGAGTACTTCTCGTACCAGATCGAACCGACGACGGCCCGCGAAAAGTTTCGCGAGGCGCTCGATCTGATCGTCAAGGCGTGGACGACGCCGGGGCCGTTCACCTGGCATTCGAAGCACTATTTCTTTCAGTACGTCAATCCTTGGCCGACGCCGATGCAGAAGCCGCACCCGCCGATCTGGATACCGGGCGTCGGCAGCCTGGAGACGATCGAGTTCGTGGCGCAGCGCCGCTACGCCTACATGGGTGTGCCGTACTTCCACATCGATGTTTTCCGCAAGGTGTTCGCCCAGTTTCGCGAGGCGTGCGAAAAAGCGGGATACAAGGCGCACCCGGAGCAGATGGGCTGGGGCGTGCCGATCTACGTCGCCGAAACCGACAAACAAGCCCGAGAAGAGTTCGAACCGGGATTGTGGTACTTCGTCAAGAACCTGCTCAAGGGCATCGGCCTGACGCCGCCGGGATACACTAGCGCCAAGTCGGCGGCGGCGATCCTCAAGAACCAGAATTACTTCTTGTACAAGCAGGAAACCTGGGATGACATCGAGAATGGCGTCTTCGCCATCGTCGGCAGCCCGGAAACTGTTCGGCAGAAGCTGGAGCGGTACCAGAAAGAGCTCGGCGTCGGCGTGGTCTTGACGGGGTGCCAGGTCGGTGCGCTGCCGCACCACCTCGCACGGAAAAGCATGGAATTATTGGCGCGCGAAGTCTTGCCGCATACGCGAATGTCCTGAGTTCTGAGTCCTGAGTGAAATCCTTCTGGAAATAGACCATGGGACAATGCGTTGAGAAGTTTGAAGATTTGACTGCCTGCCAGAAAGCACGGGTTCTAACGAAAGGGGTCTACGTTCTGACGTCGGAGCCAGCGCTATCGCGTGATTTTGGCCTGAAAGACCAAATGCAGCGTGCGGCCGTATCGATAGTGTCCAATGTTGCCGAGGGCTTCGAACGAAATCGGCCCGCGGAGTTCCACCAGTCCCTGTCCGTAGCGAAGGGTTCGTGCGGCGAGTTGCGATCCCAATTGGTTGTCGCACTCGAGGCATGTTACCTGGATCAAATGCGCTTTGACGAGTTGATGTCGCTTGCCGTCGAAGTGAGCAAGATCGTCGGCGTGATCGCGCGCTGCCGCTTGGAAACAACGCGACCAGTAACCTAACTTTCGCACTCAGGACTCAGCACTATTCAACATGTTCAACTTCCTGCAGAAACTCTATTACGGCGCTCGCGTCTACCTGAACAAAGGCGGCGGGCAATCCGAGACCGTCGAAATTGCCGGCAAGTCAACCGTCATCATTAGCGGCGGCGAGGGGGAGCCGTTCGTCTATCTCCACAGCGCCCTTGGCGAATCGATGATGTGGTTCCCGTTCTTCGCCGGTTTCGCGAACAAGTTTCGCGTCATCGCGCCGACCCATCCGGGTTTCGGCAAGTCGGGCGGATTCGACGATGTCGCCGACATCGAGGACATGGCGTTCCATTACATCGAGATGTTCGACGCCCTCGGCCTGGAGCAGATACACCTCGGCGGCGTGAGCCTGGGCGGTTGGATCGCAGCCGAGATCGCCGTGCGTTGGCCGGAACGCGTCAAGAAGCTGTGGATTGCCGACGCGCCAGGCGTATGGGTCGATGGCACGCCGTTGGGGGACTTGTTCCGCCTCATGCAAAATCGCGAGAAGTTGCGCGAACTGTTGTTCTTCGACCCACACGGCGCGATGGCGTCACTCGTCATCAAGGATCAGCCCGACGAACAGATGATGCTCTACGCCTACCAAGCAATGACCGTGCTCGCTCGCATGGTCTGGCAACGGCCCTACGACCCGAAGTTGGCCCGACGCCTGCACCGCATTGCCTGTCCGACGCTCCTTCTCTGGGGCGATCACGACAAGCTCGTCCCGCCCGCCTATGGCGAAGAATACAAGAAGCACATTCGCGGCGCTGAGATGAGACTTATCAAGGACTGCGGTCATTTGCCGATGTTCGAAGCCGAATCGGAGTTTGTCGAAGCGATTTCCGCGTTCTGTTCGGCTTGAGGTAGGGACCACCAGCTCTTGCACGTCGATGTAGGGAATTGAAGGACTCGCCGGTTTGCAGTTTCTACGTCAATTCCCACGTTGGGGAGCGGAGCGAAGCGACGATGGGTCATGGCGGTTTTTTCTGGAATGCCCGTAGGGACTGATTTCTTCAATGCCGATCGGCCAACCCTTCACGCAAATCTGTCAAACGCTCGCTCGGCCGCGCTATTTCGGTCGCGTCGACCTTCACCTGCACACCACCTTCAGCGATGGCGAATACACGCCGGCACAAGTCGTCGATCTGGCGCGGCGCAGTGGGCTGTCGGCAATTGCGATCACCGATCATGACACGCTCGCCGGCATCGAGCCGACGCGCCAAGCCGCTGCCGGCGCGATCGACGTCGTCAGTGGCGTTGAGATTACCGCTGAGTTTCGCGGCAAGGAACTGCATCTGCTCGGCTATTGTTTCGACGCCGCCGATATCGCCCTTTGCCGGGCGCTTGATTATCTCCGTGCCGAGCGCGTGGGGAGATTCCGGGCAATGGTAGAGAGATTGCGGGAACTCGGCGTCCCGGTGGAGGAGGAAGCGATTGCCGGTCTGGGCGACGAGGCGTCGCTGGGCCGACGGCATCTGGCGGAGTTGATCGTGCGTACCAAGAAGGCAGCGACGGTGCGCGAGGCGTTTCATCGCTACCTCGGCGATCACGGCCAGGCGACGGTGCCGAAGACGCGTTTGCCCGTGGCCGACGCCATTCGCCTCGTTCGATCGGCAGGCGGCGTTGCTTCGTGGGCCCATCCCAATTATCATTGCAACATGGATTCGCTGAGTGAATTGAAGCGATTCGGCCTGGGAGCGATTGAAGTCGAGTATCCGGCTTTTCGGCCAACGCGAATTCGAGAGCTGCGCGAGTTGGCTCGCCAACTCGGACTGGCGGTCACAGGTGGGAGCGATTGCCACGGGCCGGGGCAGCCACACCGTGCTATCGGCGCCAGCAGCATCTCGCATGAGGAGTTGCTTCGCCTGCGCGATATGATTTGAGCCAACGAAACCCATGGGTGAGCGCAGCGAACCCCTGGGATCGAGCCTCGTTATCCCAGGGGTTCGCTGCGCTCACCCATGGGCTTCTCCGGGAACATCATGGTTTTTAGCGCCATCTTCAGCACTATCAAAGAAGGCCTCGCCAAAACGCGAGACATTTTTAGCGCCATCGTCGATCTCTTCAGCTTTCGCGGTCGGGTCGACGAGCAATTCCTCAACGAGCTCGAAAAACGGCTCTATCTCGCCGATGTCGGGACCTATGCCACTCAAGAGATCGTCAACCGCGTTCGTGACGCTTATCTCAACAAAGAAGTTGACGGCGAGATGCTTGCGTTCGTCAAGACCCAACTGAAAGAACTGCTGGCGACGCCGAGGCAGGGCATATCGTTCGTGGCAACGGGTCCTACGGTGATCATGGTCGCCGGCGTCAACGGCGCAGGCAAAACGACGTCGATCGCCAAGCTCGCCAAGTTCTGCCAGAATCAGGGCAAGAAGGTGATGGTCGCCGCCTGCGACACGTTTCGCGCCGCGGCGGTCGAGCAACTCACCATCTGGAGCCAGCGGCTCGGTTGCGAGATCGTCAAGAACGCCCAAGGCTCCGACCCGGCCAGCGTCGCTCATGACGCCTGCGAGAAGGCCAAGGCCCGCAACTTCGACGTGCTGATCGTCGACACCGCCGGCCGATTGCATACGCAGACGCACCTGATGAAAGAACTCGACAAGATCAAACGCATCGTCTCGAAGCAGATCGCCGGCGCTCCGCACGAAGTGCTTCTGGTCCTCGACGCGACTGCCGGGCAGAATGCCATCACGCAGGCTGAGATGTTCAAGAAAACCGTCGACTGCACCGGCATCATTCTCGCCAAGCTCGACGGGACGGCAAAAGGCGGCGCCATCTTCGGCGTCAAACAGAAGCTCAACCTGCCCGTCAAATTTGTTGGCGTCGGCGAAGGCGTCGACGACCTGGCGGTCTTCGACGCCAACGAGTATGTCGACAAGCTGTTCGAGGACTAAGCAACTGCCGCTTGCGACGTAGCTCGAACTGACACGCCGCAAGCGACCCCACGGAACGAGGCGATGTTCGACTGGATCGCAAATCTCTGGGCATGGCTGCGTTGCGCCCCAGGCGGGACGCCACAACCGCCCGGCGTCGAGCCGGCGTTAGCTCGGCCGATCGAACGCGTGCTCCTGTCCGAAGGCGTCGCCCAAACGCTCTTTTCCGACTTCTCCGATCATCGCCAAACCGAACGCGGCGACGAGGAAATCGGCTGGATCCTGCTCGGTTATTGGATGGACGGTCAGCCGATCGCCGTCGCCGCACTGCCTGCGGGCGCCGCGCGCGATGCCGGCGCCGCCCATGTGCAGTTCGACAGCGAAGCCCAATCGCTTGCGTGCCGTATCTTGCGACAATGTGACAAACGGCTGCAAGTCATCGGCGTCGTACACACCCACCCCGGCAGCCTGCGCCGGCCCAGCGACGGCGATTTGCGCGGCGACATACTTTGGGTCCGTCACCTGCGGGCCGGGATCGGCGTCTTCGCCATCGGCACAGCGGACGCTCGGTCCGGCGAATCGGCCGCCCACCATCAACAACTCGCCTGCCCGTTGCTATTCTCGTGGTACGCGCTCGGTGTCGGTGATCGAGAATATCGAACTCTGCCTGTTACGAAAACTCCTGGCGCCGATCTGGCGACGTCATTACGACCGGTGTGGACCACGATCGAGGCATTCGCGGATCCCATCAATCGCCTTTGCCGTCAACTCGCGAGAGTGCAGTTCGACGTCCTCGCCGAAGATTTGGAGGCGACGCTGGTGGTCCGAATTCCGCTCGCTGAACCGAATCAGGAACTTCGCCTATTGTTAAATCTGGACCAGGCGCGGTATTATTGGGACAACGCGGGCGAACTCGTCGCAATCGATCCCGATGAGCCACAGCTCGATCGCGCGGTGTATCTGATCTTGGCCGAGCTTTGCCCGAGCCTGAGCGAGGCGCCAAGTTCTACACAGGAGAGTCATTAACGGAGGACGTACCATGGATTTTCGACCCGTCACGACGGAAGAACGCAAGAAGCTCGTCGACGCCCTGCGCGGCAACGCCGAGGAGAGTTTGGCAATCCTCATGGATCGCCGCGACACCTCATTCGTCGGCGCCGGCGAGGAAATCACGGACGACGAAGTGATTTCCGCGATTCAATCGGTCCCGGTGCATTATTAAGCCGTTCGTGGCTTTGCGTTCGCTGGGCGCCATGCTAGCGCGAAGCCGAAAGCGGCGAGAACGGGAGCACCGATGTCCCTCTTCGACAACGACGCGGGCAAACGCCGGTTGCTCACGGTGGAGATACCGATCCTCGAACGCTACAACGCCGAGCGCGATGAAGCGTTCAGGATCAAGGTAGTCCGCCAGGGCAAGAGCCTCGTCTTGCGCTATCGGCTCAAGCCGATGCACAACATTTTCGAATTGGAGACGCGCTTGCCGGACGGGTATCCGATTCTCCCGCCGGAGACGCGAGTGATGACCCCGCTTAAGGTTTGCCCGCATCTCTTGGACGGCCAGACGCTCTGCATGTGGCGGCAGGGAAGCACGCGCGAAACGAGCCGGTGGGACCCGGCGAAGTTCACGTGCGTATTCGCGGTGCAGGCGGCCTGGCGCTGGCTGGCGTGCTACGAGATCTGGCACGAAACCGGCGAATGGCCGATGCCCGACGCACGCTGACCTCCATGTTTACGTTTTGCGCTCGCCGGGCGCCACGCGAGCGCTAAACGCAAGCACGAGGAGCAAAGACGTGGCCCATCTTTTTCAGGTCGGCGCAGGCTCCGGCGGCATGACGGTCCTTGACATCGTCTGCCGCGATCCACGCATCACTCATGTCACCCTTATCGAACCCGATATCTACAAACCGCACAACGTCATTCGTCATCAATTTCCCCCGGCGGCGGTCGATCGCTACAAGGTCGATCTGGCCGCGGCTTGCTTGCTCGAGCGCCGGCCGGAGTTGCACATCGATACGCTTCGGTGCAGCCTGATGGATGCCGCCATGACCGAACGCATCGACACCGCCGTTAAAACATGCGACATCGCCATCTGCGCCGCCGACAATGAGCCTGCGAAGTTCCATTTCGACATGCTCATGCGCCGACACAAAAAGCCTTGGACGCTGGGCGAAGTGCTGGCGGGCGGCATCGGCGGGCTCGTCCACTGGTTTCAGCACGGGAACGGTCCATGCTACGGCTGTGTGGCGAGCCATCTGCGCCGCGCTATCGATACCGATCAAGGCAGGCCGCCCGATTACGCCGCGCCGGGCGGGATCGCGCCGGAGACAACGATCCCCGCCAGCCGAGCGTCGATCGAAGTCATCGCGTCGCTGCACGCTCAGATCACGCTGCAACTCCTGACGCATGGCAGCACGTACGCGCCGGGATTCACCAGTTTGCTGTTCACGCTGGAAGCAGTCCCCGGTATCTTCGAAGAAGCGTTTCGAACGTACCGCTTTCGCATCGCACGGTCGCCGGACTGTTTGATCTGCCGACCGGATGAGTCTCCCATAGATCTTGATCGGGCCGTTGACGAAGCGCTTGCACGGTTGAACCAGCCATGACGAAGCTGAACCTCCAACGCTCCACCGGTGCAGGTCTTCACGTACGCCACGAGAAGGCCGGGCTGATTCTCGACTCATTGCCGATTCCCTGGAATGCCGATGCTGTCATCGTCGAGGCGAACGTGAGGCTGCCTTCGTCGGCGTCGTATGCCAAGGACCAATTCACACTGCAATTCTCCGACAACGCGCCGACGGCGTGGGCCGAAGTGCTCATGCCGTCGCCCAAGAACGGGCCGTTGCGCGTTTTTTTTCGTCTCCTCGTGCCGGCCAAAACGTGTACGGCCCAGTTTTATTGGCGCGAACATCGCCTTGGCCAGATCGACTTGCCGATCGTTTCAGCCGCTGATTACGTGAACGGGTTCTCCATCGACCTGACGAGCCTGCAAGCGACGATCGGCGAACGCACGGCCGCCTGTAGATCGTTTGTCAGCGCACAGGTGAAAGCTCTCTTCGCGTCAGCGGTCCTGCGCGCCCAGCACCCTCTGGCGTCGGCAATCGATCTCGATCTGGCGGTCGAAGTTCGACGCGCGGACGGCGAGCGAATAGGACGAGTTGAGGTAGCGTTGACGGCAGAACAAAGACGGCTTCGTCAAGCGCTCACGACCGTCCTGTTGCCCAAACCGCGCAACGTCGGAAACTACGAAGTCTCATGGCATCTTCGCGACAAGATTCTCCTGCGAGTTCCGTTTGAGATCGTCTCGAAGAAGACGCTTGCGAACTCGCCTCGAATCTCCGCCACGCGGTTCATTGTCCGACACACGGACGGTACACAACAGAACGTCCGGGCCTTGCCGACGCGTGACGGCCTGCTGATTCTCGATGGGATTTCCGAGGTCGCCCCGGTGTTTTTCGTGTGCAGCCACAAGACAGGCCTGGCAGGGATCGTTCCATTCGCCCTGCGCATCCTCGTCGGCGACTTGCTCTCGACGATCGGCATCGATGAGAAAGTGCTGATCACCGACGGACCGACGCCCATCGTGCTCGGCACAGTTTCCGCGGACGCTTTGAGCCGCACCAAGCACTTCTCTCTCGCCAGCGGCACGAAGACGCTCGGCAACCTCGCCGTGCTGCCGGCGCCGGCCACCGATTTTACGGGTGAAGGAGGCTTCGAGCCTACGGACGATTTTGTCTGGACCGCCGCCGCCGAGGAACAACTCAACGAACGCCTCGGGAAATTGCTCGGCGACGCGTAATTTGGTAGATTTACGTTTAGCCCCGCCTCGTAGAGGCGGGGCTAAACGCATCGCAACAGGGGGCATCCATGCACATTCCTCGTCGCCGTTTCCTGCAGTTCGGCGGCGTATCGCTCTTGTCGCCCGGCTTGCTCAACGTGCTGGCGGCGCGAGCGATGCCCAATCAGCGAGCAGAGCCACGTCAAGGCCCACGCGCCCGTGCCTGCATAGTCCTCTTCCAAGTCGGCGGCCCGTATCAAGCCGAAACCTTCGATCCCAAGCCCAACGCCCCGGCCGAAATGCGCGGCATCTTTTCGACGACCGCGACCAACGTCGTTGGCATTCGCATGACCGACGCCCTGCCCCGTGTTTCACAACATGCCGACAAGCTGGCGATCCTGCGCGGCGTGCATCACACCATCCGCTGCCATAACCCGGCCATCTATTGCAGTCTCGTGGGCCGTGAGGCGACCGATCCGATGGCGGTGAGCAACCGGACGGCCGCCCGTCGCACCGATCATCCCAACTACTTCTCGGTGGTCGCCCGATTGCGTCCGCCGCGAACGTCGATGCCGTTTCACGTGATCATCCCCAACACAACGAACAACGGCCCTGCCAAATCGCCGGGCCTCTTGGGCGGCTACCTCGGCGCGGCGTACGACCCGTTCGTCCTCGGCGCCGATCCGAGCGACCCCGACTTCCGCGTCGATAGCGTCGTCATGCCCGACGACGTCAGCCTCGGCCGACTGCGTGGTCGCCAGTCGCTGTTGCAACAATTCGACCGCGACCGGCAAACGCTCGATCGTCTCGGCGACGTCGGCTCGATGGACACGCATTATCAACGCGCTTTCAACATGCTCACGTCGCCGGCGTCGCGCGAAGCCTTCGACCTCAGCAAAGAGCCGCAGCGCGTGCGCGATCGCTATGGCCGGCATCAGCAAGGCCAAAGTGCGCTCCTGGCTCGCCGGCTGGTCGAAGCGGGAGTGCCGTTCGTCTCGGTCTTCTCGCATGTCGATGTCGATCGCGGCAGTTGGGACACGCATCAGAACCACAACGTCCGCGTGCGTGATCAGCTTCTGCCACCTGCCGACCAATCGTTCAGCGCTCTGCTCGAAGACCTGCACGCGCGCGGCATGCTCGACGACACGCTGGTGGTTTGGCTCGGCGAGTTCGGCCGCACGCCGCGGATGGGAGTGAACTTCTCGAACAACACCAACAACGTGACCGGGCGCGACCACTGGTGCAACTGCTATTCGGTGGTGCTGGCGGGAGGCGGGGTGCGCGGCGGGCATGTGATCGGCTCATCCGACCAGTTCGCCGCCTACCCGCGCGACCGGGCCGTCCACATCAGCGAACTCGCTGCCACGCTCTTCCATCTAC
This sequence comes from Planctomycetota bacterium, assembly GCA_016872605.1. Lineage (GTDB taxonomy): Bacteria > Planctomycetota > Planctomycetia > Gemmatales > Gemmataceae > SIAQ01. The sequence goes on along the minus strand of VGZI01000084.1, from coordinate 1,954 downwards.
TCGGCATCGACCCGCGCGCCAGTCTCTACGACCTCACCGGCCAATTCCGCACGATCTGCGACGGCAACCCGGTGACGGAGTTGTTTTGAGGTCCAATTCGAAACGCGGAGTGCGCCGAGAACGCGGAGAACCGTCCGGTTGGATTCTCTCCGCGTTCTCGGCGCACTCTGCGTTTCAAAAACTCAGCGCCCGACCGCTTTGGCGAGCCTATGCACGGTGTCGGCGATGCGTTCTTCGATGTCGCCGGACCAGCGGAGTGCCGGCCGGCCGTACTCGTAGAGGAACGAGCCGCCTTCGTAGCCGCCTTCAAGCCAAACGCGGCGTGACGGGATGTAGGAGATCATGTCGTCGGTGTAGCCGCACACCCAGGTTCCGGGACCGTATTTCGCCTTGAAGCGAAGCGCGTAATCGACGACGGTCTCGGCGCCGGTGCCAATGACCAGCATTTCGCTGCCGAGCCGCCAAGCGTGAATGGGATACGGATAGCTCGACTCGAACTTTTCGCCAGCGTCGAGCTTCTTGAGCATTCGCTCCGCCCAGCGTTTACGGATGGCGTTCGTGTCCTTGGCGAATGTGCCGAGTTCCTTGCGGGTCATCACGTCGAGATAGGGCAGATCGACATATTCGAACGCCATGCGCAGGCCGGGCGTTACGGTCTTCATCGGTTTCTTCAGCGCCTCTTGGACGGCGTCGGCGAGCATGTGGCCGTACTTCTCGCACAACTCGACCTTACGGCGCGGCAGCGGGTTCTGGTCGCCGCCACAGGTGTTGACGAACATCGCCGCGGCGCCGGGATGGTTGTTCTCGATGGCGATCTGTGCGAAGCCAGGATAGTCGCCGCACCATTTGGTGAAGCTGAGCGTCGTCGGATGGCAGGCGTAGCCGAAGACGATGGCGACGTGCTTGCCGTCGGCGCCGGTTACCGTCATCACGGGGACCGAATGATCGACGGGCCCCTTGAGCGGCGTCCCCTTGGCGAGCAGGTCGGCGACCTCGGCCTCGCGATTGTTGCGGCGATTCACTGCGAATCCGGTGCGCCCCTCGCCGATCCGCAGCGTCGCGGGCCTCATCGCCTTCAGCGCGTCGCCGATCATTTCGACCATCCGCGTCTCCATCAAGGCGGTGTATTCGTCAACGAGCTTCACCTGCTCGGCTTCGATCGGATAGTAGTCGACGAGATCAAGGCCGAGCCGCGGTCCGCAGTGGTTATGAGAGAAGGTGATCATGACCTGCTCGCGCCGGAGCGTGAGCTTTTTTTCGAGTTGGATGAAGATGCGATCGCTCATCTCCTTGGGCACGCCTTGAAAGTCGCTAGTGACGAGGACGGCGCGGTTTCCCTTGGGATCTTCGAGGGCGAGGGCTTTCATCCAAATGTCGTGCAGCTTGCCTTCGGGTGGCCGTTTGGATCCGTAGCCCGCGAGCCAAACCCCTTTCTCCGGCGTGACGATGGCCTTGGCGACGCCTGCTTTCCAGGTCGGTGCTTGGGCGAACGCGGAGGACGCCACAGCGAGAGTTGTCGATATTGCAAGGAAGATGATGGAAAGTGACGAATGCATACGAAGCTCCACAACGCATCAACAACCGGCCCCTGACGGGGCACGGCTCGCCGACAAAAAAACGCTCGTTCGGTTGTGATACCGAACGAGCGTCGTTTTGGTCAGGTTGCCGTCTGCGTTAGTTGCTGCGCAACGACATGAGGATTCGCAGGATGTGGAAGAACAGGTACGCGACCGAGGAGAACAACTCGAGCGCCGCCGCCACATGCTGATCGGTGCGGAAGTGCAGCATGACGTTGGAGGTGTCATACAAGATGAACCCCGCCGCCAGGATGACGCCGAGCACCGAGAACCACAGGCCCAGGCCGAACGGATTCACGCCCATGATCGAACCGACAATAGCGACCATGACGATGCCGAGCATGATGAACGCCGCGATGGCCAAAATCGGTCCAAGG
>VGZI01000083.1 GCA_016872605.1 Planctomycetota bacterium | reverse complement strand
ACCGGCCGCAGCGCCAGTGGGGACGCCGCGCCCGGTGCCGACGTCGACGACGCCTCCACGGCGAGACAACCTCGCCAAGGCCAAAGAAATCTTCACTTACATCATCTCGACGCTCCCAGGGGCCGCCGGTGTTGCCGTCCTCGGCCTTCTCTTCTTCTGCTGCGGCGGTTGCGGCATGTACTTCAGCCTTACCGCACAGAAAGCGCCCACAAAACACACCATCGACGACCTCGAAGAAGACAGCAAGGACCCGAACTCCTCCTGGATGGAAATTTCCAACGGCCAGTTTTTCTGGCCGGAAAAGGTCACCGACCAGACGAAGAACACCAAAACCGGACAGGTCACAGACAATTGGCACTATGTTCCGCTCGTCAGCAAATCCGTCATCGGTGAATGGGATGTAGAGTTCGTGAACAGAGGACGTGATTCAAGATACTCTTATGCCAAAGCCCGCGTATTCTTGAAGATCTCACCCGAGCAGTTGCAAAAAGAGTTTCCCGAGGCCGAGAAACAGACGGTGACCAAAAAGAGCCCGGTCAAGGGAACCGTAGGCCGATTCACAAGCATCTCGGACAAGGTCATGGAGGGCATCAAGGCCAACGCCAAGGACCAGAAGGCCGAGCGAATGATCCTCATCAACTACGGCGAGGAGGGAGGATCGAGCGGAGTCGGCGTCTGCATGGCCATCTTCCTCTGGCTCTTCGCCCTCCCTTTCTTCGCCCCGCTCGCCTGGTTCCTGTTCCAGCAACTGAAAGCGAGGCAACAAGCGGCGTCGACTCCGACGTAACCGTCGTCGTTTGGCGCCCGCATGACGGCGAGCGATCGCGCGTGATATTGCGGGCGCGAAACGACGAACGGCTTGACCTGCGACTCCAAGGGATTCCCCCTGTGCCTGCTTCGTTTCAGCGGCTATCATGCCTGGTACAGTCGTCTCTGGCGAGGTTTCCTACGTGAGCCACAAATTCCAGGTCCATCTCCGCGGCATCATCGAACTTTTGTCGCAGCACCTCTATAGCGGCCCGCACGTATTCGTGCGTGAGTTGCTGCAGAACGGTGTCGATGCAATTCAAGCACGCACACAACATGAACCGCAGTTTGTCGGCGAAATCACGCTCGAGATCGTTCCTGGCAAGAAGGGGTCAATGCCCACTTTGATCTTCACCGATAACGGCATCGGCCTGACCGAAGCGGAGATTCACGAATTCCTCGCCACCATCGGCCAGAGCTCGAAGCGCGGCGAGTTTCAGCCGCCGGGCGGGTTTATCGGCCAGTTCGGCGTCGGACTGCTCGCCTGCTTCATCGTCAGCAACGAAGTCGTCGTCGTCACGCGCTCGGCAAAGGATCGTTCCCAGCCGGCCCTCGAATGGCGCGGTAAGCAGGATGGGACCTACGCGGTCAAGTCGCTCGATCACGATCTCCCAGCGGGGACGCAGGTGTATCTGACCTGCAAAGAGGGCTCGGAAGAGTTTTTTCAGCCCGACCGGGTCCGCCAGCTCGTACGGTATTTCGGCGGCATGCTCCCTGTACCGATCCGCTTCATCGAAAGCCAATCGAGCCAAGTCCTCAACGGCGACGGGCCGCCCTGGGCTAAGAAGTTTCGCAGCAAGGCGCACGAACGCAAGGCCCTGCTTGAGTTCGGCAAGGAACTTTTCGACGCCAACTTCTTTGACGTGATCCCGCTGCATTCGGATGCCGGCGGCGTCGACGGCGTCGCTTTCGTCTTGCCCTACTCGCCGAGCCTGGCGCACAAGCGAACGCATCGCGTGTATCTGAAGAACATGCTGCTCTCCGAGTCGGCCGAGGGGCTGCTGCCCGACTGGGCGTTCTTCGTCAAATGCGTCGTCAATGCGCAATCGCTGCGCCCGACGGCGTCGCGCGAAGGCTTCTACGAGGACGAAGCGCTCGCCGCCGCCCGTGAGAGCCTCGGCCAGTGTTTGCGCGACTACCTCGTCGCTCTGTCCGAGGATGAGCCGGAACGCCTGCACAAGCTGATCGCGCTGCACCACTTGTCGATGAAGGCGCTGGCGGTGCAGGACGACGATTTCTTCCGGTTGATCATCGACTTCTTGCCGTTCGAGACGACGCTCGGATTGATGACGCTCAAGGAGTATCGCCAGGAGAATCCCGTGCTGCGCTTTGTGCCAAACCACGATCAGTATCGGCAAATCGCCGGCGTGGCGGCGGCTCAAGGCGAAGGCATCATCGACGGCGGCTACGTTTACGACGCCGACCTTTTGGCACGCTATGGCGAGTTGTTTCCGGAGACGCGCGTTGAGGAGGTCGACGCCGCCGGCTACGCCCAGACGTTTGAGGAATTGACGCTAGAAGAACAGGAAGAGACGTTCGCCCTGATTCGCGCCGCCGACCTGGCACTGCGGCCGTATCGATGCTCGGCCGACATCAAGAAGTTTCTCCCGGCCGAGATGCCGGCGCTGTACCATTCGAGCAAGGAGGGAGAATTCCTGCGTTCAGTGGAGCGATCGAAAGAGATCGCCGACGACTTGTGGTCGGGCGTCTTAAACAACCTGACGAGCAAGTCGCCTGGCGGCACATTCGCTCAGCTCTTCTTCAACTTCCGCAACGCCTTGATCCGCAAGCTGGCGAAGCTGAAGGACTCCAAGCTGCTCAAGCGAGCGGTGCAGATGCTATACGTTCAAGCACTGTTAATGGGGCATCATCCGCTGCAAGGCAATGAACTGGCCCTGCTGACGGAAGGATTGTCCGACCTGATCGAGGAATGCGTGGCGCGGAATCCCGAACCGGAGCGATGACGATGCGAGAGATCGATCCCACTCGCCGCAAGTTCTTGGGCTGTGCCGCCGGTTGGATTGGCATCGGTGGACTCTATCCCTCGCTTCTTTCAGCCGCGCAATTAGGCGATGCCCAAGTCGTCGCCCCGGCGCGCACGCATCATTCCGCCAAGGCGCAGCGGCTTGTTTTCGTCTTCCTCACCGGCGGGTTCTCGCATGTCGATACGTTCGACTACAAGCCGAGCCTGCGTCGCGATCATGGCCGAGCCGTTCCCGCGGTGCATCTGCGCGGGACCGATCAATTGCCGCTCCTGGGCTCGCCGTTTCGCTTTCGGCAACAGGGGCAGGCGGGCCACTGGGTCAGCGAGATCTTCCCGCATTTGGCAGGCGTCGCGGACGATCTGTGCATCATCCGTTCGCTGCACACCGACATCATCGAGCATTTTCAGGCGGTGCTGGCGATGCACACCGGATCGTCAACCGTTCCCATGCCGAGCATTGGCGCATGGCTGAGCTATGGCCTGGGAACGCGAAATCCGAACCTGCCGGCGTTCGTGGTATTGGCGGAGCATCTGCCCTATGCGGGGACGCAGAATTGGGACAGCCATTTTCTGCCGCCGGTGCATCAGGGCGTGCGCGTCGTGCCGGGCCCTGATCCGATTGCGAACCTGCGCTCGCCGGCGCGGAGCCTGAGCCTGCACGATCTCGAACTGGAGATGCTGCGCGAAATGAACAATCGCCACGCTGACGCCCGGCCCGATGACGCCAATCTGCGCGCCCGGTCCAACACGTTCGAAGTGGCGCGTGGCATGATGCGCGAAGCGCCCGAAGCACTCGACCTGTCGCGCGAAACCGACGCCACGCTTGGCATGTATGGCCTCGCACGCAGCGATCAGCGATCGTTCGCCTATCAGTGCGTGTTGGCCCGGCGATTGATCGAACGCGGAGTGCGCGTCGTTGAGTTGATCGACACCGGCGCTGCGGACAACTGGGACGCGCATGGCGACATGCAGCAGCACCGAGGCAAGGCCGCTCGCGTCGATCGCCCCTTGGCTGCCTTGATTCGCGATATGAAACGCACCGGGCTCTTGGACGATACGCTCATCGCCATCTGCACGGAGTTTGGCCGCACGCCGTGGTCCGATGGAGGCAACATGCGAGGCCGCAACCACTTCACGCGCGCGTTCACGTGCTTGCTCGTCGGCGCCGGCGTCAAGCCGGGCATCGGATATGGCGAAACCGACGAGCACGGCGCGTCGATCGTTCGTGACCCGTGCCACGTTCACGACTACCACGCCACTATCCTGCACTTGATGGGCATCGATCACACGCGGCTCACCTATCGCTTCGCCGGCCGCGACTTCCGCCTGACCGACGTCCACGGCCGCGTGGTGCGTGAGATTCTCATCTAACCCGACTAACTCAAGACGCCACGGAAGGCTCGGAAAACACGGCAGGCTTCAAAATTGCAGGAAAGAATGTGCTCGATGCCCGAGCCTCTTTTCCTTCATGTAAGCGACGTCCTGCGGCCACATTCCGTGGTTTCCGTTTCTTCCGTAGTGCTCTGTCTCAGCTAATATGTCGGGTTGTAGGACGGCTCTCCTGAGCCGTCCGTGTTTCGCTGGACGGCAAAGGAGAGCCGTCCTACGGGAACGGCTTCCCGTCTTATTTAGCTGTGACAAAGGAGTAGTGAATAGTCCGGGGTAATGGATCTCGGATAGCACTGTCGCTTGGCTACGGATGAATCACCTTCGGGCCCATTCCGCTCTTTCGACTCTACGGAGTGACGTCGGCGAACAGGGAAAGACGCAGGTGAAGCGTCTACACGCTCGTTTCCTTCCAATCGCCAAGGAGGAAGCGGACGAGGAAAAAGATGCCTCGCACCAGGATATCGGCGCTCATGGCGAGCCAGCATCCGTAGAGACGGTAGTCGAAGCCGCTGATGCCGCCGAAGTCCCACGACCAGCCGGCGATGCTGCCGGCGAGGGTGATGTCGCCGAAGGCGAGGTAGTAGGCCAGCGGGATGCGGACGACGAAGAAGCCGATCCAGGTGAAGAGCACCGGGACGCGCGTGTCGCCGGCGCCGCGCAGAGCGTTGGTGAACACGATGGTGGCGGCCAACGGGGGCATGGCGAAAGCGATCAAACGCAGCACGTCGACGCCGGCGTCGATGATCGCCGCTTGCTCGGGCTTCGGGCAGAACAGGCGGAACATCTCCGGCGCGAAGGTGAAGAAGATCGCCCCCATGAGCGTCATGACGCCGCAGCCCAGCGCGAACGCCATCCAGCCGGCGCGCTCCGCATGTTCGGGCCGCTTCGCGCCGAGGTTTTGGCCTACGAGCGTCATCGCGGCCGTGCCGAACGCGGCGCCGGAGAGATAGCCGAGCGCCTCCCAGACGAGCGCGATGCCGTGCGCGCTCGACTCCTCATCGCCGAACTGGTTGACGATGCTCAAGAACCAGAACTGGCCGGCGACCACCGACAAACTGTCAAACCCCGCGGGGACGCTGATCCACAAGAGCCGATAGAGCAGATCGAAACGCGGCACGAACAGGCCCCAGGCAAGGGACAGTCCGAATCGACCGCGAACCAGCGTGACAATGACGACGATAGCGCCGAGCACGTGGCTTACGGCCGTGCCCAGAGCGATGCCGATGAAGCCGAGGTGAACGCCGTCGCCGAATCCGCCGGAGAAGCCCCAGGCGAGCGGGACGTTGACGATGGCAACGCCGACCATGACCCACAAGCCGGTCCGCGTGTCGCCGGCGCCCACCAAGCAAGCGATGCCGGCGACTTCGATCGTTTGAAACACGAGCAGACCGAACAAGATTAGCGCATAATCGGCGGCGTAGTCGGCAGCGCGGCCCTCGAGGTTGAGCACGTGCACCATCCAGCGCACGCCGCCCAGGAACGCCCACGCGGTGGCCGCGAGACCCAAAATCACTGCGAGAAGGAGCGACTGGTGCGTCGCCTCGACGGCGAGTTGATGATCCTCGGCCCCGACGGCTCGCGCGACCAGGGCCGTGCTGCCGACGGTGACGAGCACGTTGTAGCAGGTGATGAACCAAGCGAGATAATGGGCCGTGGTCTGAGCGGCCTGGATCCGCGTCGCTTCGGGACTGTCGAGGTGTCCGGCGAGCCAGCGATCGGAGAGAAGCACGATGAACGACAGCCCTTGCTGGGCGAGCGCCGGCCAGGCGAGAGAGAGCACGAGTTGCCAAGTAGGAATGGGCAAGGCGGAGGCCGGCTCGTCGGTGGCTTGCGGGTCCATCGTCGCGTTGGTCAAAGGAGCGTAAGGGGAGTCTTGAGATGTTGTAACGAATTGTGCCGCGCGGGGACACGCGAATGGCCTGGAACCCAGGGGTTCACTGCGCTTACCACTGGACTCCTCACGTCGTCACGCATCAACGTCACGCTCAGTCCTTTTCCTTCTTCGGCATCGGTGCGATCAAAGCGCGCCACGCCGCCAGGGCGCCAATGCGTTCGTCGCGCGACCAGGACGGGTCGTACGGAATCTTGGCTCCATCCTGGCCCCATAGACGAAGCAAGTTCCAGTGGCTCAGGGTGCGGATCGGCAGCAGATTGTTGTTCAATCCGTCGACCAAGTGCTGATGCGTAATCGCTTTTTCTGCCTCCGCGGCCGACACGCCGTGGAACAGCTCCATGATCTTCGTCGAAACTACTGAATTGTGGGCTTTGCTGAGCACCTTGACCATCTCGTAGTCCTGCTCGCGATTCCATGACAGCCATTGCACGATCGAGTACATGCAAAGCCCGCGGATGGCCAAGGGAGTGCGGTCGCGCGTGAAGTCGTCGTAGACGCGAGGCAGATCGTCGATGGCGGCCGAGCAGCGCATGGCGTGACGCCAACGAGCATAGGTGTCGAGCGACGGAATCTTGCCGCCGATCGTCTCCTTGTCGGCGTTCTTCTGGACGCTTTGATAGATCTCGGCAAGCGCCACGTCAACTTTCTTCGATTCGAGCGCTTTGGCAAGCTCCAAGTGAGCGGCGATGGCCTTATCGCGGCCCGGCTTGTCCTTGGGGTCTTTCAACTCCGGGGCGCCCTTCAACCAACCGGGCCGGCTGGCCTTGGAGGGAACCTCAAGCGTGCCGGCGCGGCTTTGCCATTGCAACATGCCTTGTTGAAATTCGCTCACCACCCGCGAACGCTCGCCGAAGCGAACATTGGCGGACCCTTCCAAGGCGAAGATATTGACGATGGCGATCGGACCCTTGCGCAGCGGGTCCTTCTTGTTCTCAAAAAACGCATCCTCGATGTCGAGGAAACCCAGCCGCTCGACGACGACCGCGGCATCGCTGCCGTTAAGCGTGATGTCGATGAACTCTTCCTTTGCCTGCGTCGGATCATCGAATCGCACGCGCACCAGCGCGTCGTTGCCGTTGGCGTTTTTGTTGCGCAGTGCAATTCGGCCCCGCTCGAGCGTCACGTCACAATCGATTTTTTTGGCCGGCACGTGCAAGATCACTCGGCTTTCGAGCGTGGCGCCGTCGAGCGTGACTTCCGGGAGATTGCCCCAGAGAGTCAGCTCCACCTCGCGGTTCAGTTGCACGACCGATTTGCTGCCGGAGAAGGCGACGAGAGGCACTCCGGAGTTGACCTTGGCATTCTTGCCGCTGATGCGTTCCCAGTCCGCCTTTGTCTTTCGCATGAGCACGTTGGGCTCTTTCGAATCGACGTAAACGCCGGTCGGCTCTTGAGCGGGATTGGCTTTGTCGTACGGGACGACCGGGGTCTCTTTGATCTCAACGGGAACGATCTTGATGCCCGAGCCGCCCGGGTCTTTCTTCTCGGGCGTTTTTTCCTCTTTCTTTTTCGTCGTGTCTATCTTTTCCGGTTGCTTCTTTTGGTCGACCGGTTTCTTGCCGGGATCGTTGTCCTTCTTGGTCTCTGGAGTTTTCGGAGGATCTTTGGTTTCGTTCTTGGTGATCTGCTCGAGTTGCTTGTTTTCGGTGGGCGGCGGCGTGAGAAGCTGCCAAAGCGCGACGGCCAACAGGCACACGGCGAGCACACTGCCACCGATGATCAGAAACAGGTTCTGATTGACGCCACCGCCCGCCGGAGTAATGCCGAGCCGAGCGGCTTCTTCTTCGGTCGGCTCGATCTCGCTGGAGAGATCCTGCTCGTCGGTGTGCGTCGGTTTGGGCGGCTTGCGAAACGGGATTGATTCGGGTCCCTTGACGAGTTGATACATGCGCTGCTTGGAGTTGGGGGGCACGAGGGCCGGCTCACCGAAGACGAGAGTCAATATTTGATGGCATGCTGCCACCTCGGCCAGGTGCACATCAGAAGCCAGGCAGATTTGCTCAAGCTCTTTGGCCTGCTCGCCGGTGACCTCATTGTCGAGATACTCGGCAATCGTGTTCGGGTCGATGCCTCCGGGGCCAGACGGCGGCGGCGCGGTCAACCGACGCTTGTGCGTCACCTGCTTGATGCGATCCGTCAACTCGCGGGCCTTCTCGCTGTCGGCCACCTTGGCGCCGATCTCGGACGCCTGGGCCGGCTCCAACATGTCATCCAAGTACGATAACAACGTTCGCAGCGTCAATTGCATGGCAGATTTCTCACAGTAGACATCGAGCCCTACCTATATAGGTGGCGATTCGCGGGCGTCTTCGTACACTATTTTGACGAAAAATTTGTAGGGACAAGCTGCTAGCTTGTCCCGTTTCGCTTGTGAGGAGCCAAAATCGACCGTGCACGGGGGGACAAGCTGGCAGCTTGTCCCTACGACCCAAATCTATTTCCGCCGCGGATTTCTGTCTTGTATCTTTCGGGCGCGGTCCGTATCGTCCCAGACCGTCGATTTTGGAGAAATTGCCTATGTTCACCCGAATCAGCATGGTAATTGTGACGACGCTCGCTTTTGGCCCGAACGTCGGCCTGGCCCAATTGCACTTCGAGCAACCGGCCGTCAGCCTCGGCGAACTGCGCGGCGGACCGAGCTACAGCCATCGCTTCGCTTTCGTCAATGAATCGAACGCGATTATCGAGATCATCGATGTCCGCCTCGGCTGCGGATGTTTGCAGCCGGTCATCGACAAACGATCGATTCAGCCCGGTGAAAAGGGAGTTCTTCTCATGAATCTACGGACGCTCGGTCAAGCCGCCGGGCCTCGTTCCTGGCAAGCCCATGTGCGTTACCGGTGCGGCAGCGCCACTCACGAAACGGCGTTGACCGTCGCCGCGACGTTGCGCAACGAGATTACTGTCGAGCCATCAATCGTCGCGCTCACCGTGGAAACGACGCTGCGGCAAGAAATCACGATCACGAACCATCGACCGAGACCGCTGCGCGTGACGGCGGTTGTTGCGTCCGCGGCGGCGATTCGCGTCCTGGGAACAACGGAACGCAATGGCGTAACGAAGATCGCTTTCGAAGTCAGCCGAGACGATCTGAAGACGCAGCGAAAAGAAGAAACGCTCTTCATCGAGACCGACGATCCGGATTATCGGCAGATGCAGATTCCAATCACGCTGACACGAGCCGAGCGCGCTGAAGTGCGCGCGACGCCGGAGCGCGTTGTGGTGACCGGCGCCGGTTCGCAGCTGGTTCGGTTACGGTCGACCGTCGACAAGGTCGTGCGTATCGAGCGAGCCGACTGCGACGATTCAGCCATTCGCTGTACGTGGGCCGCTGGACCGGGTGACGACGCGACCTTGCGGATCAGCATGGATCCGGCCAAGATGACTAGCGCCACAGTGACGGTGCGTGTTCATCTCGCATCGCCGGCCGGTAACGTGATGACCATCCCGGTCGTTCTTCGCCGTGAGTGATGAAGTACACCGGCTTCTAGGAGGCGGGGCTAAACGTTGACGGGTCCACCTGATATGATCTGTCATCACAATCGCATTCCCATCGGAGGGCTCTTTTGATGGACAAACTCTTCACCTTTCTCCTCGCGACACTTTTCCTCGCATTTTCTCCAACGCTCTGCGCCCAGGACAAACGCCCGCTCAAATGGGGCATCGATCTCGCCGGCGGCCTTCCTTACTTCTTCGGCGCTCCCGACAACCCCGACACCTACATCGGCTTCGAAGTCGATCTCATCGATGCCCTGGCCAAGGAGCTGCGCCGCGAAATCAATCCCGAAAACAAGGCATTCGACAAGCTGATTCAGTTCGTCGATCGCGGCGACGTCGACTTCGCGATGAACGGCCTGGAGATAACGCCCGACAATCTACAGAATGCTCGATTCACTCGCCCGTACTTTATCTACCGGCTCCAACTCGTGTCGCGTGCCAAAGACGCTCGCTTCACGACGCTCAAGGAATGCGCCGAGCAAGGCTTGAAGGTAGGCACGCTGGGCGGTTCCGCCGCAGTGAAGGTCTTGAAGGCCCATCTTGAGGACAGCCAAATCAAGCCGTACGAAGAACAGGATCAAGTATTCGACGACCTTTCCGCGAAAGTCGTGGACGCCGTCCTCGTCGATGTACCGATTGCCCTCTACTACGTTGTGGGCGACGATCACATCGAGCATCGCAAGAAGAAGTACACCGGGAAGTTTCAGATGGTCGGGCCGTCCTTTGCCGAGGGTTTTTACGGCATCGCGATCAAAAAAGAAAACGATTCGCTGGCAACGGAGCTGGACGGAGCCCTGGGCCGGGTGATCGAATCGGGGAAGCTCAAAGAAATCCTGGAGAAATGGCATCTTTGGTCGCCGGAGCAGTATCGGCTCTACTCGCCGATTCGAACGGCGGAGGCGTCGTCGGGATCGCTTTCGTTCGTCGACTATTTTCGATTGCTGCTCAAAGGCGCCGGGATGACGGTATTCCTGTCGGTTGCCGGCATGGCGCTCGCCGTTGCGCTCGGCTTACCCATCGCGCTGGCGCGGCTCTACGGCCCGCTCCCCTTGCGTTGGCTGGCGATCGGGTACATCGAGTTCTTTCGCGGCGTCCCGGTCTTGCTGTTGCTCTACTTCCTCTACTTCGGACTGCCGTCGCTCGTCGATATCAAGCTCGACGCCCACGTCGTCGCCATCCTCGGCTTCGGCCTGAACTACGCGGCTTATGAAGCGGAGATCTATCGCAACGGCATCCAGTCGATTCCGATTGGGCAGTGGGAGGCAGGCGCGTCGCTCGGAATGTCGCCGTTCTTGACGTTTCGCAGGATCATCTTCCCGCAATCGATCCGCGTGATCTTGCCGCCGATGACGAACGACTTTATCGCCTTGTTCAAGGACACGAGCCTGGTGAGCGTGATCGCGGTAATCGAACTGACGAAGCAATACCAGATACTCACGAACAGCTACGATCAGCACCTGGCGATCGGTCTGACCACGGCGGCTCTCTATCTGGTGATGTCGGTGCCGCTTGGCTACTTGTCGCGTTACCTGGAGCAACGCTGGAGCAAATCGTAGGGTGCGCGAAACGCACCGATGAGACCAGCACGGATGGTGCGTTTCACGCACCCAACGTAGCAAACCTATTAGAGCCGTGAGCGTAAGCGACCGGATCCGCAAGGGAGCAACCATGTCCTGGCCTATCGTACTTCGCAATGTCACCAAACGCTTCGGCGAGCGCACGATTCTCGACAATATCTCGCTGTCGATTCCGCCGGGAGAGACCGTGGCGTTGATCGGCCCGTCGGGTGGCGGAAAATCGACGCTGTTGCGCTGCCTGAACGGTTTGAACACGTTTGACGCGGGCGATATCGAGATTGGCCCGCATCGCCTGGCGCCCGACGCACGAAACAGTTCCGATGATCTGCAAACCGTTCGCCGATCGTTCGGCATGATCTTCCAGGACTTTCAGCTCTTTCCACACATGAGCGTGCGCGAGAACGTCGTCGAGGCGCCGACGCGCGTGCTCGGACTACCGCCTAAAGATGCCGATGAGCGAGCGACACGCTTGCTCCAGCGTGTCGGCATGGCGGCGCATGCCGATGCCTATCCGCAACAGCTCTCCGGCGGGCAGAAGCAGCGCGTCGCCATCGCACGAGCGCTCGCCATGGAACCGGTCGGCCTGTTGTGCGATGAGATCACCAGCGCCCTCGACCCCGAGTTGAAGAACGAGGTGCTCAGCGTTCTCGAAGATCTAAAGCGCGACGGGCTCACGCTGATCCTCGTCACGCACGAGATCGGTTTCGCCCGCCGCGCCGCCGACCGGGTGGTGATGCTTTGTGACGGCAAGATACTCGAAGAGGGCCCCCCCGCGCAAGTTCTGGATCAACCGAAATCGGAACGGCTCGGCCTGTTCCTTCGGCGCGTCATGGCCTAGCCGGTATAATTGCTTCGATGCGAGCCGCACGTTCTGTCATCATCGAACCCGCTCACGCGAACCGGACGCTGGTGCAAGTCGTCCAGTCGGCGTTTCGATTGCCGCGCAAGAAGGCGCTGGCGGCGCTGCGGGAACGGCGCGTTCGGTTGTGCGGCGGCGTCTGCGTCGATCCCGATCGCCGTGTCAAGGTCGGGCAGCACCTCCAGTTAAGCGCGCCGCCAACTCCGAACTCCGCGGTCGAAGTCGACGCCACGGGCATCGTCGTGCGCTATGTCGATGACGCGATTGTCGTCGTCGAGAAGCCGGCGGGGCTGACGACGGTGCGCCATGCCGCGGAAGCGGAGGGGTTCGGCAAGCGAGCGAAGAAATTTCTGCCGGCGACGCTCGTGGACCTTTTGCCCGGCGTCTTGGCCCGCATGGGTGAGCGCACGAAAGGGCGCGTGCGGGCAGTTCATCGCATCGACAAGGAAACCAGCGGCCTCGTCGTCCTGGCGCGAACACCGGAAGCGGAGAGCGAGTTGGGCAAACAATTTCGCGCCCACACGATCGGACGCAGATATCTTGCCTTGGTGCGCGGCCAAGCCAAAGACGCCCGGATCGAGTCCCAATTCTTGGCTGATCGCGGCGATGGCCGACGCGGCAGCCAGCTTTCCTCCCCTCGCCCCGGGGGAGAGGGGTCGGCGGGGAGGGGACAGCACGCCGTCACGCATGTCCGCGTCATCAAAGCGCTCGGCGCTTTCACCCTCGTCGAATGCGAGCTCGAAACGGGACGCACGCATCAGGTGCGCATCCACCTCGGCGAAACGGGCACTCCCCTCTGCGGCGAACGCGTCTACGATCGGCCCTTGCATGGCAAGCCGCTGCCCGACACCAGCGGCGCCGATCGGCCGCTGCTGCACGCGGCGTTTCTGGCGTTCGACCATCCTGTGACGGGAAAGCACATGGAATGGCACGCGACGATGCCGAAGGATATGGAGGATTTCTTGCAACACTAGCCCGCAGCGCCAGCAAGGTCTTGCGTAAGCCCTTGCTGGCGCTGCGGGCTAGTGTTGCAAGCGCTCTCGCCACGCTGCGAGCTGCTTGGCAACCTCCGCTGGCGCCGTGGAGCCGTAGCTCTGAAACGCCGCCAGCGCATTGCCGACGCCGAGCACGCCGCGCACCTTGGCGCTCAGGCCCGGTTGGATCGCATCGAAAGTGTCGCTGGGCAGATCGATGAGCCGGCAGCGGCGCTCTTCGCATTGGCGGATCAGCTTGCCGACCGCTTCATGGGCCGAACGCAGCGGGATGCCTTGCTTGACGAAGAACTCCATGAGCGTGGTGGCGTCGAGGTAGCCGTCCTCGATGCGGGCCGCGATCGTGTCGCGCCGGAAATGCGTGTCGCGCACCAGGGCCGCCGCCAATTCGAGGCACGCCGACACGGTGTCGAACGCATCGAAAATCGCCTCTTTGTCTTCTTGCAGATCGCGGTTGTATGCCAGCGGCAAACCCTTGACGAGCATCAGCAACTGTTGCAGCGACGCGACGACGCGCGCCGACTTGCCGCGAATCAATTCCAGCACGTCCGGGTTCTTCTTGTGCGGCATGATGCTCGACCCGGTGCAGAACGCGTCGGGCAATTCGAGGAAGCTGAACTCCGTCGTCGACCAGAGAATCCACTCCTCGGCCCAGCCGGCCAGGTGGAGCGCGATCAGTGACAGATCGAAAACGAATTCGAGTACGAAATCGCGATCGCTGGAGACGTCGAGGCTATTGGCCGCGATTGAGTCGAACCCCAGCTGAGCGCGAACGAACTCGCGATCGATCGGCAGCGACGTGCCCGCCAGCGCCGCCGTCCCCAGCGACAACACGTTGACGCGCTTGCGGCAATCGGCGAGGCGCTCGCGGTCGCGCTGATACTTCTCGACGTAGGCCAGGAGATAATGCGACGCCAGCACGGGTTGCGCGCGTTGGAAGTGCGTGTAGCCAGGTATGACGAGGTCCCGATGGCGCTCAGCGTTGTCGAGCAGGGAGCGCTGTAACTCAGCGAGGCACACGTCGAGGATGTCGATCCCCGAGCGCGTCCAGAGCTTGACGTCGGTGATGACCTGATCGTTACGGCTGCGGCCGGTGTGGAGCTTACGGCCCACGTCGCCGAGCCGTTCGATGAGAGCACGCTCGATGTGGGTGTGGATGTCTTCGAGGGCGATGGAGTAGGCCATCTCGCCCCGTTCGATTTCGCCCTGGATGTCATTGAGGGCGCCGACGATCATGTCGGCTTCATCTTGTGAGATGAGGCCGACATGGGCGAGCATGCGGGCGTGGGCCTGGCTGGCAAGGATATCCTCGCGGTACAGGCGCCCGTCGAAGCTAATCGACTCGGTGAAGCGTTCGACGCGGTCATCGGTGCCGCCGGAAAAGCGCCCACCCCAGGTTTTTTGCGTGGCCACAATAGGTCCTCAACTCTTGGCCGGTACGAGCGATGCGGCCCAAGCGGCGTCCTCGGGACTGAGCGGCGGCGACGGTTTCCCGCGGTAAATACGGTCTTTGTAGTAAGCCCGATCGTACACCGTATGCAAAATCGACTGAAAATCCATCGTGATTGAACCGAGCGGAGTCGGCAACGGAATGGGTATGGGCGGAAGCGTGTCGCGAAGGCGAATCGGCCAGCGATTCACCTCCGGTCGATCCTCGTACCGATTCACGAGAACGTAATTGTCGCTTGCCGGGGGTGGTTCGAGGGGCATCCGCTCGCCACCGCGCAACAAGTCGATTTCCACGTAACTCGCCCAACTCGCCAGAATCTGGCTCCGTTTGTAGATGAACTGCCGGCGAAAGGGCCCCGGCTTCTTGTTGGCAGGGCTTAACACCTCGATGATCGCGACCACGCGATCCTGTCCATCGACAACTTCCAGGTAAGGCTGCTTTTCGAGCTCAGCAACGGGCACGCGCACCATCACCGGACTTGTCAGCACACTGCCTCCGTTGCCGTTCTCGGCACCCATGCCCGACGACGCAACCGCGACGTCTGCGTTTCCCAAATACTCTTCGCCGCTATCACGCGGATCATAAACATGGACGTGTTCTTCGATCTTCACGATAAAGTTCGGACTAACGAGCGCCGCCAGAGCGTCGCCTAGCGCAGGCACGAATCGATCGTGAAAATCCTGCCACACGTCGGGCTGCTCTAGGTACGGATTCATGCCGGGAAACGGCGAAGGCATAGGTCACCTCAAGGGCTATCCGCCGTCATTATAACGTGGAAGACGTCGTCAGTCGTCATCGTCGCGGGCGTTTCTTGGGGGGAGGCCGGTCGTCGTCATCATCGTCGTATTTCTTCGGTTTCTTCTTGCGATCGCGTTCGTCGTCGGCATCTCGGGAAGCCGCGCCGCCTTCGGGTTCTTCATAGAAGCCGTCCATGAACGCCATGCACAAGGATATGACGAAGAAGTAGAGCATGAAGAGCGAACTCGTGCTGCTCCAACCCAGTGTGTAAACGGTCATACCGGTTTTGATCGTGCCGACGACGACTGTGAGCGCATTTCGCCCGGCGGGATCCAATACAACTGCTTCGATTGGCGCAACCACGCGATCGACGACCGTCATCTGGGCAGCCCGGTAGATAAAAACTTGATAGACGAAGTGGACCAGCAAGAACAGAATCATGAATAAGCCGCCGGCAACACAAGGCCATCGGCCCCAGGATTGGCTCATGAAGAGCCCCACCGAGCCCGCAAGGATGAGCAGGCAGCAGAACGCATTGCCGCTGAGCGCCGCAAAGGCCTCGACTTTGGCCATCGGCGCCTCTTGCTGAACGAGTTTGTCGAACTCCGGCCCGACCTGCCGTCCATTGATAACGATGTTGGAGTCGCTCATCATGGTGATCACGCCGAAGACGGCGACCACCGGCGGAATGATCGCTGTGACTAAGTTGAACACAGCCAACACGATGAAGAATCCCGATGTCGAGCGTTTCATGGCGGGTGATTCCGTAGGTGTTGTTACCCGTAATCGTTTACCGCCCGCGTGGTGCTAAACGAAGAAATCGAACTACAACCCCAACTCCTTCAGTTGCTTCGCGTCGACCGGAGCGGGGGCGCCAGTCATCAGATCGCGGGCCTTCTGGTTCTTCGGAAAGGCGATCACGTCGCGGATGTTGGTGGTGCGGGCCAGCATCATGGCGAAGCGGTCCAGACCCAGGGCGATGCCGCCGTGCGGAGGCGCGCCGAACTTCAAGGCGTCGAGCAAAAAGCCGAAGCGAGCCTTGGCTTGCTCGTCCGTCATGCCGAGGACTTTGAACAAGCGCGACTGCACGTCGGGGTTGTGGATGCGGATGCTGCCGCCGCCGCACTCGTAGCCGTTGATGACCAGATCGTACGCCTTGGCCTTGACGCTGCCCGGGTCGCTTTCGAGCCTGGGCAGGTCCCCGTCGAGCGGGGCGGTGAATGGGTGATGGTTGGCCGCCCAGCGTTTTTCTTCGTCGTCCCAGATGAACGACGGGAAGTCGATGACCCAGGCGATTTTGTAATCCAGAGCATTCGGATCGTAAAGCTTGAGCACGCCGGCCAAATGCTGGCGCAGCGTGCCGAGCCCGGCGCAGACGATGTCGGCCTTGTCGGCGACGAAAAGCAGCAAGTCACCGGCCTTGGCGCCAAGCCGTTGGCGCAATTGTACTTGAATCGGAGGCGCGAGAAACTTCTCGATGCCGCCAGCAAACTTCTCAGCCTCGACTTTGACCCAGGCGCAGCCCTTGCCCCCCGCCCGTTTAACGATTTCGGCCAACTCGTCGAGTTGCTTGCGCGAGAACTTGTCCGCGGCTGCGTTCACGTTGATCGCTCGCACTGCGCCACCTGTCTCCAAGGCGCCCTTGAACGCCTGGAACTCGGTCTGGGCCGCGATGTCGCCGACGTCGACGATCTCCAGCCCGTAGCGCAGGTCCGGCTTGTCGCTGCCGTACCTCAACATCACATCGGAGTACGTCAAACGCGGGAACGGCGTCGGGAGCGTGACGCCGACGCAGCGCCGAAACACTTCGGCAGTCAGGTTTTCGATGACGCCAAACACGTCGTCCATCTCAACGAACGACATCTCCAGGTCAAGCTGTGTGAACTCCGGCTGGCGGTCGGCGCGCAAGTCCTCGTCGCGCAGACAACGCGCGATCTGGAAATACTTGTCGTAACCCGCCACCATCAGAATCTGCTTATACAGCTGCGGCGACTGAGGCAACGCGTACCACTGCCCCAGCGACACGCGGCTCGGCACGAGATAGTCGCGGGCGCCCTCCGGCGTGCTCTTGCCCAGGAGCGGCGTCTCGATCTCAAAGAAGCCCTGCGCGTCCAGGTTGTCGCGGATGACCTTGTTCAAGCGATGCCGCATCGCCAGCGTGCGGTGCAACGTCGGCCGGCGCAAGTCGAGATAGCGATATTGCAGCCGCAAGTCTTCGTTGGCGAGTTCCGGTTCGCCGAATGTCTGGCCTTCTTGCGGAACGGAAAAGAGTTCGAACGGCGGCGTCGGGCAGCGATTGAGGACCGTCACGTTCTCGGCAAGCACCTCGATGGCGCCGGTCGCGAGCTTTGGGTTGTGCTTTTTCTCCGAACCGATCATCCGTTCACGCACTCTACCTTGGATGGAGAGCACCCACTCGCTGCGCGCCTCGGCGGCGATTTTGAAGAATTCCGGTCGATCGGATTCGACGACGATCTGTGTGATGCCGTAGCGATCGCGGAGATCGATGAACACCTGATCGGGATACATGCGGAAGGTATTGACCCAGCCATTGAGCGTGACCGATTGGCCGATGTGGGTTTCGCGTAGTTCGCCGCAGAAATGCGTTCGTTGCCAGGATGCCATGGGGTTTTCCATCGTGCCGTGGGGGACGTTTTCAACGTGCCATGAGTCGTCGAGGCACGTTGGAAACGTGCCCCACGGAAATGCGACACGCGCAAGCGGTGTCGCGTTCACGGTTTGATATAAAATCGGTGTCGCAGGCGAGCGGCCGGCGTTAACCGGCTGGTGACATGGCCCGTGTCTCGCATTATGCACCAGCCGGTTGACGCCGGCCGTTCGCTTAATTTACGTTAGGAGAATCGCATGGACCGGACAACCGTTGCACTGGCCCGCAAGGAAGAAAGCATCGGCAAAAAAGTGCGCCTGCAAGGCTGGGTCCGCACTCGCCGCGACTCCAAAGGCGGCTTTAGCTTCCTCGAACTCAACGACGGCTCCTGCTTCGGCAATGTCCAGATCGTCGCCGACGCCAATCTCTCCAACTACGAATCCGAAGTCAAGAAGCTCGCCGTCGGTTGCTCGGTTACAGTCGAGGGCGAAGTGCTCAAGTCGCCGGCCAAAGGGCAAGCGACCGAGGTCAAGGCGTCGAGCGTCATCGTCCATGGCTGGTGCGATGCCGAGACGTATCCGATTCAGAAAAAAGGTGCGTCGTTCGAGTTTCTACGCACCGTTGCCCACTTGCGGACGCGTACGAACACCTTCGGCGCCGTCGCACGTGTGCGCAACTGCGTGTCGAACTCGATTCACCAGTTCTTTCAGGAGCAAGGGTTTCTCTACATTCACGCGCCGATCATCACGGCCAGCGATTGCGAAGGCGCGGGCGAGATGTTTCGCGTTACCACCATCGATCCGGCCAAGCCGCCGCTCCTGGACGGCAAAGTCGACTATTCCCACGACTTCTACGGCAAGCCGACCTACCTCACCGTCAGCGGCCAACTCCAGGGCGAGATCTTCGCATGCGGTATGGGCAAAGTCTACACCTTTGGGCCGACGTTTCGAGCCGAGAATTCGAACACGGCACGCCACCTCTCCGAGTTCTGGATGATCGAACCGGAAATGGCGTTTTACGATCTGTACGACAACATGACGCTGGCCGAGGCGTTTATCAAACGCTTAATTGCCGATGCGCTGGCGAAGTGCCCCGAGGATATGGCGTTTTTTGCAGAGCGCATCGACAAGGAATGCCTGAAGCGAGCTGAATCGGTGCTCAAGACGAGTTTCTTGCGCGTCACCTACACGGAGGCGATCGATATCTTGCTCAAATCAGGCAAGACGTTTGAGTATCCGGTGAAGTGGGGCATGGACCTGCAATCGGAACACGAGCGGTTTCTAACCGAGCAGCATTTCAAGAACACCGTCATCCTGCACGATTACCCGCGCACGCTCAAGCCGTTCTACATGCGCGTCAACGACGATGGCAAAACGGTTCGAGCCATGGACGTGCTCGTCCCCGGCGTAGGCGAAATCATCGGCGGCAGCCAACGCGAAGAACGTCTCGCCGTCTTAGAGGAACGCATGCGCGAGACCGGCCTCGACCCAACGCACTATTGGTGGTACCTCGACCTGCGCCGCTACGGAACCGTTCCGCACTCCGGCTTCGGTCTCGGCCTGGAGCGCGTGCTGCTTTTCCTCACTGGCATGGCCAACATCCGCGACGTCATCCCGTTCCCGCGAACGCCGAAGAGTGCGGAGTTCTGATCCACGAAGGGCACAAAGGACACCAAGGCGAAAGTGCTTTGACACTTTCTCTTCGTGTTCTTGGTGCCCTTCCTGGATAAATTCTACTTTGGCGATTGCGCGGCTTGGCCTTGTTTGGCGGGGCCTTTGTGGTTGCCCGGAAGATAGGTGAACCAGTGCCCGAGGCCGCCGATAAAGATGGCGGCGGCAACGATCGCTGCAGTGCCCCAGGTCGCGAAGTAGATCGTAAACTGCGTCTTGGGCAGGTGCTTGAACACAAGCGTATACAAGTAGAACGGAAACACCGCATCCTTGAACGTCAGCGATGTCTCGTCCGGCGCCAGCATCATCAGAGCAATGAACTGCCCGAGAAACGCAATGCCTAAGCCGGCGCCGATCTGAATCGTCGTAAAAAGGGCCCGCTGAAACGGCGTCAGGGGCAACCAGCGCCCGGCGGCAAACGTCGCTCCTACCACAACCAAGACGCCGACGAGCATGATCCAGAACCACAGCGGCGTTTCACTGATCGCCCAACCCGTCGCGCTGATGGTGTCCTGCGGCGCATTCGCCGGCACTGGATCAGGCACCGTTTCCGCCTTTTTGCCGCTTTCCTCGAGCGACTTGCAGTAGCCGCACGCCTTGCACCAGCCGAGACCGTGGGGATCCACGAGCGGCTTTTTGCAGCGCGGACAGGGGTCGACCGGTACTGGCGTCCCCGGTGTGGAAACAAGCTGTGCCATGGTGTCGATCCTCGAATTTCCGAGCCTGATGCGCAAGCAAAGGTCCATGTCCTCCTTCGCTGACGCTTCAAGCTCTGAGAGTCCTTCGGTTAGCCGAACAGCAGTTGAATGGAATAGGGGGGCGACTTCACGTATTGGCAGCCGACCTCGAACATGCCCGGCATCTCTGTGCTCGGCTTGCAGCTGCGGACTTCGATGTCCACCCAGGGAACCATCTCATCCGCGAGAACCGGATGCAGGGCCAAGACGGCGCCGATTTCGACTTCGTGAAATAGCGCCAGCCGCATGCCGCCCAGAGAACGATCAATCACGCTGCCCAGTGCCGGATCGGATTTGTCCTCTGGCGGCGCCACGTGAACTTCGATGGTGTTGCCCTGTCGGCGCGTGGCGCCCCGCTGATCTTTCGACTTGGGTGCTGCCGCCTCCACCGGCGATTTTGCAGGCTCCGTCGTGACCGTCGGCTCTGCACACTCTACCGCGGCCGGGCGAGGCGTGAAAAAATAGAAAATCGCCAGTACCGCCAAAAACACAAGGGCTGGCAGCCAGACGTACACGTGCGGCAATTGCATCAAGTAATTGAGTGCGGCCACGGCAGTTCCCTTTCCACGCACGACCTTCTTGCGATTTTGCTCCTAGCGCAAACCTAGCACGGGATTGCCGATTATGCAAATTGCGGGCCTCCGAGGCGGCGAATTGCCGTGTTCCGGGAAGCCCTGGGGTGAGGTACTCCGAACTCCAGGGTTCGGAGCACCTCACCCTGGGACTTCCAACGTCGGCCCCATCGTTTCCATAGGATGACGGCATGAAAAAGGTGCTTCTGATCATAGGCGACGCCGTCGAACTGCTCGATACGATGTACCCGTATTTCCGCGTGCAGGAGGCGGGCCATCAAATCGTCGTCGCCGGGCCCGAAAAACGCCGTTACCACATGGTCCAGCACGAACGCCCCGCCGACTGGGACATCACCCAGGAGACCGCAGGCTACCACCTGGCGTCCGACATCGCCTTTCGCGACATCCGGCCCGAGGAGTACGCCGGCATCATCCTGTCAGGCGGGCGAGCCCCGGAGTACCTCCGCTACGACGCCGACCTGCTTCGCGCCGTTCGCTGGCTGTGCGAGAATAGCCGAACGGTCGGCTCGGTGTGCCACGGCATTGAGATTCTTGCAACCGCGGGCGTCATCAAGGGAAAGAAGATCACGACAGTCGCCAAGTGCCGATTCGACGCCGAAATCGTGGGCGCCGTCTATGTCGACGAACCGGTCGTGGTTGACGGCAACATCATCACCGCCCGCACCTGGCACGACAACCACCTTTGGATGCGCGCGTTCATGACTCATCTCGACCACTAGCCCGCAGCGCCAGCAAGCGTCGCCCGCCGCCCTTGCTGGCGGTGCGGGCTAGTGGCGCGGGTTCTTCTTGGCGCGGGGCAAGTAGCAGACACGTACAGAGCGGTCATCGCTTGCGGTGACGGCAAAGCGCCGGTCGGCGGTGAAGGCGACGGCGTTGATCCCGCCTTCGTGGTGATGGTAGCGCCGCAATTCGTCGCCGGTGGAAAGCTCCCAGAGGCGAACCTCTTTGTCGTAGGCGCCGGAGAGCATGCGCTTGCCGTCGCGCGAGACCGCCAGCGCGACGATGCCGTTCTTGTGCCCGGTAAACTCGCGCTGGACCGTCCCCGTCTTAAGGTCCCATAACCGGATGATGTCGTCTCGGCCCGCAGAAATCGCATGATCGTTACCGGTAAAGGCAACGGCATGAACGGCGCCGCGATGACCCACCAGGCGTTTGAGCACGGCGCCGGACTTGGCGTCGCGCAGGCACACCGTGGCGTCGCGAAACCCGCCGCCGCTCAGCACCGTTTTGCCATCGGGCGAAAGCGCCATACACAGCACGATGTCATTGTGCCCCTCCCAGACTGCCTCTACTTTGGCCGACTTGACGTCGATGACGTGAATCCTGTGATCATAGGCAGCTGCTAGCAATTTCGTGCCGTCGGCGGTGAACTGCAGAGCCCGCACGCTCTCGGGTAACGTGGCGAGCACGCGCGGCGCCGATTCGGCTTGCAGACTCCACAGGCGTACCGTCGTGTCCTGGCTGCCGGACGAGAACGACATGCCATCGGGGGCCACGGCGAGAGCCCAAACTTGTTTCTCGTGCCCTGTGAATCGCTTGAGCAGCTTGCCGTCGTTCAGGTCCCACAGCCCGATCGTCTTGTCTTCGCTCGCGGAGAGCGCTTGGCGATCGCCCGGCACCAGCGTCAGGCCAATCACCCCTTTTTCATGCCCAGTGAGGCAGAACCGCTGCGCCTTCGTCTCAATGTCCGCCAACAAGTCAAGCACGCGCCGACGCATCTCTTCATCGAGGCTGTTCTGCTTGCGGCGCAGAAACGGGATGGCGGATTCGCCGATCTTGCGTAGTGCAGCAGTTGAGGTCTCGCGGTCGCGGAATAGGTCGCTGCCCAGATCGTCGACATAGCGCTGAATGACCTTGGGATCGGGGTCGTCATCATCGTCGGGCCCTTGCGCCACAACGGATGTGGACACGACGATTGCCGTGAGCACAATCGCAAATCGTTGTGTCATCGAGAGTCACCTCGTGCCGCGAGCGGCTTCATTTCGCCAGGTCCTGGCGCTTGCTGGCGATCAGCGCAAGCAGAGCCTTCTGCGGATCGGCGAACTTTTTGATCCCCTCGGCCATCAGCACGTCTTCCAGCTTTTGCAGATCGACGAGCCGTTCGATTTCACCGAGAACTTCGGCTGACGGCATCTGATCGACCTGCCGTGAGAATGCGACCAAGCTGGCTTCAACGGCGTCGTTCGTCGCGGGCGGATTTGTCTCGATATCCGAGCCGGCGAACGCTTCCACATACTTCCATGCCTTGTCGCTCGGCTTCTTCGTGCCGGTGCTGGCGAAAATCATCTCCTGCTTGAGTGGCAAGCGCTTGTCGGCCCAGAATTGTTGGTTCATCTGCCAAATCTTCTTGGCATTGACGATGCCGACCAGACCCTGCGCCGCTGGCGAAAGTTGCGGCACGTGTTGCTCGGTATAGACATCGACGCGGCTGACGAAGATGCTGTAGACCGATTTGAACGTGGCGAGCGTCGAACGTCTTTGCGCCCCGCGCCAGACGCCGTCGCGGGCCGCGGCGTATTGCTTGGGCGTGAAGATGAGCGTGACATTGAGCGTGACGCCGGCTGAGGCAAGGTCCTCGACTGCCGCCAGGCCGGCGGGCGTTGCGGGAATCTTGATCATTCTGTTGGTGTGGCCGGCACTCCACTTCTTGCCGAGTTCGATGTAGCGTTTCGTGCGTTCGGCGGTCGGCAACGCGAGCGCGGGGTCTTCCAGAAGCGGATCGAGTTCGAAGCTCACGTAGCCATCGTCGCCCTTGGTAGCATCCCAGACCGGCTGGAACACGCGCTGGGCCTGGCGCACGAGCTGATCGGTGAGTTGCCAGGCGATGTCTTCATCCTTGAGCCCGTCGCGCATGAGGCGGAGTAGGTCCTGATCGAACCGGCCCGTCTTGATCAGGTCGGCGATAATGATCGGGTTGGACGTCGCTCCGGTCGCTCCAAGAGCGCGATTGCGCTGCACCAGATCAGGATCGATGGAGTCAAGCCACAGCTTGGTCCCTGTCGCGATTAATGATTGAAGCGGACTGGCCATCGAGGACGTTCCTCACAGTTGATGAATCACGGCGGCGCAGCCGGGTAAGCCTTCGCCGCATTGATGTGTATTCTAACGGCGCAGCGGCGCGGAGTACACGCGATCTTGACGAGTGTGACGTCTACGATCTAGCCGGCGGGAGCGCACTTGTGTCGCAAGCGCAGCCAGATGGCCGGGACGAGAATCGCGATCGCCAACGCATACGCCGTCGCGTCGTTCGGATATGGCGCCGAGACGTAGCGCGACACGGGCGGACGACGCAGCGTATCCTGATTCGCCGAGCGCGAGAAGTACACGTCGGCCGGCGCGAGCTTGTACGCCCACTGATCCTCGAACTCGGTCAGGAACCATTCCGCGGGTCCCGTGTTCGCAGGCAACTTCAACTGTTCGAGAATTTTCGCACGATCCGCCGCCGACACCTTGCCCGCCCAGACGACTTGCCCGCTCCACGGCGCCTCCTTCGTCGCCTCGCCCTGATAACGAGCCTCGGCCAGGAAGTAAATTCGCAGCGTCCGCCGCGACGCCCCCGCCTTTTCAGCCGACCCCTTGTAGTCCGGCTCGCGATACGGGAACAAAGGCCGATCGGTTTTGAAGCTCATGCGCAAAGCCGACGCGGTCACCGTTTTCTTCTCCCGTTCGTCCTTGTTCTTGGCGACTTTCAGAGCCGTAATCTTCCAACCCTGAGCGATGTACGGCTTGGCTCAGGCTTCGATCTCCGGCGAATAGGCGTAGCCGTTGTCCTTGAGCCATTTGACAAGGGCGGCGCTTGAATCGGTTTCGAGCACGGCGGCGTGGAAGCCGGCGACGACCTTCTCCTCCAGCACCTTGACCCATGCCAGCCCCGGCGCGCCGGTATGTTGCCGCGGCGCCGCGGAGCTGCAGCCACAGCCGACGCCGAGGCTGCGCGGCATGTCGATGACCTCCGGTTTTGTCAGGTCGTGCAGATACGGAAAGGTCTCGTTGCCCGATTCGCTCAACTCCGGCTGCGTCGGCGACGGGATGAGAAATCCAAAGTCGTCGGCATCGCCCTTGAACGACGCCCGCCGAATGAAGTGCTGCGTCTTGTTGGCCGCATCCCACAAGATGATGACGCTCTGATCGGCGTTGACAAGGTGCACGCCCAGCCGCGGCGCGGGACAGCAAGCTTCAGCGGCTGCGGAAAGCAGGTATGCCAAAACACTGGCGGCGAAGAGCGACAGAACGGCAGCGAGGTGGCGGAACATGGTTGCGACTCCTTTCGCACGTTGGGACGATCAAATGAGATTGTTGTTATAACAGAATGCCCTGGCTTGGCTCAATCGGAATTGAGTAGAATGAACTAATCCACTGAGGGAGAATGTCATTGGTACGTCGGATTTGGCGCAGCGATCGTTGGCGATTTATGACGAACGCCTCAAGGCGGGGCTCGAAAAAACGCACCGCGACTATTTCGTGGCTATTGAGCCGGAGTCCGGAGACTATTTCCTGGGCCGTACCTGGAGCGAAGCGTCTTCCGCGGCTAAGAAGATTTATCCAAACCGGCGGACGTACACAGTACGAGTCGGGCACGAGACAGCGATCCACATTGGAGCAGGCAACACGTGACTGGATTTGTCGATAGCTCGGGCCATGCAATATTGACGATTCGGTTGAAGCACCCAGGTACTGGCACGGAACCATCGGTGGATGCATGGATTGATACGGGGATTACCGGAGAGCTTGTTTTGCCGATGCAGATGATTGCACCGATGGGATTGCCGCTTGGGCCAGCGGTGCCTGCGACGCTGGCCGACGGATCGGTCGTCCAACGCGACGCCTATAGCAGTTCGGTCGATCGGTTCGGGAAATGGACAAACATCGAAGTCGTCGCAAATCAGGGCACGTTTCCACTTCTGGGAGTCGGCCTGCTGCTTGGTCACCACTTGGATATCGATTACTCGGGCAGGACTCTCTCCCTCACCTAGATGGCCATTTTACAAGTCCCTGAGCAGTTGTCCGTTGGGTGGCGACGGTAGGGGCGAGGTGTGTAGAGGAAGCGGTCGAAACGCTGGGGATCTCGGCCAAACCACGCTCGACCGAATCGTTGCT
>VGZI01000082.1 GCA_016872605.1 Planctomycetota bacterium | reverse complement strand
GGAACCTGGGCCTGGAGCAAGGAACGTTAGCCTTTGAAGTGGGGGAGAAGGTTGCTTCCGATTGAGGCCGTTTTGTGCCAGATCGGGTGAAACAATTCAGTTTCCGTACAGGCGTTGCAACGGATTCGTATCCACGAGGGACTCACCGGAGATGTTAGGGAATCGAAACAGGGGGACAATCATCGGCCTGGCGGCGCTGTTGGTCCTCGTTGTTGGTTGTGTTTCCGTCGGCTACTGGCGCTGGCTCGTCGCGCGATCCGACAGCGATTTGCCTATGCCGGTTCCCAACGTTCCCACCACCAAGGAGGAGGGGGCACGCACGGATACGGACACCCTGTCGCCGGATCAGCATCTCGAAGTCTACCAGAAGGACGTCCGTCCGCTCCTGGAAACTTATTGCATTCGCTGCCACGGGCCCGAGAAGATGCGCGGCAAGGTGGACTTTGCAGCGTTTGCAGATGCGAAATCCGCTCGCAATGCGCGTCGGCTGTGGCGCAAGGCCATCGTTCAGATGGAAAGCGGCGAGATGCCCCCCGCCCAGGCCAAGCAACCGGGGCAAGGCGATCGCGCGAAATTGATCCAATGGATGAAGGAAGCCATCGAACGCGATGATCCCAGGGACCGCGATCCAGGCCCCGCGCTCGTGCGGCGATTGTCTCGCCCGGAATACAACCGCACGATGCGCGACCTGCTCGGCATCGACTTCGACGTCGGTGATATGGTCGGCATCGTGGATGACAGCCAGGGATTCGGTTTCGCGAACCAGGTCGGCGTGTTGGCTTTGTCCCCGACGTTGATGGAGAAATACTTCGCGGCAGCCGACAACGTTCTTGATCGGCTGCTCGGATCCGTGCCGGATCTCCCAACCCCAAAGCCCGCCGAGATCGCCAAGCTTAAGCCAGCCAAGGAGGAGCCAGCCAAACCGATGCCGCCGAAGAATCCGACGCTCGCTGTGCAGTATCGTTGCGCCGGTGTCAATGGAACCGACAACCAACTTCGGCCGCATTTTCAAATCATCAACCTTGGCAACAACGCCGTTCCGTTGCGTGAATTGACGTTGCGTTATTGGTTCACCGGCGAAGGCGCCAAGGACTTTCAGCATTGGTGCGACTATGCCAGGCTGGATGCGAAAAACGTCACCCGCGCCGTCAAGAAACTGGATCAACCCGTGAAGGATGCCGACGCCTATGTTGAAATCGGCTTCACCGAGGGATCGCTCGACCCAAAGGGGAGCACCGGCGAGATTCAGATTCGCATCGCGGCTCAGGACTGGATGCAGTTGGATCAGAAAAACGACTACTCGTTCGACCCCAAACAGACGCAATTTACCGAGTCGCCGCGCGTGACCCTTTATCGCGAGGGCAAACTGGCGTGGGGTCAAGAGCCGAGCGGCCCGCCGACCAAGTCGTCCATCGGCACGCCAGATCTGACCGTTGCGAAAGAAGCGAAGATGCCCTCCCTGGAATTGCGTCAGGCCCGCGAGGCCATTTTCATCGCCGCGCCCGGAGACGGCATGAGCGAGAAGGAGGCGGCTCGCAAGATCATCACTGCGTTCGCGCGTAGAGCCTGGCGTCGGCCTGTCCAAACTGCGGAGATTGATCGGCTGTTGGCCGTTTACGATCGGGCCGCCGGCAAAGGCGCCGACTTTACCAATGCGGTGCGCCCCATGCTCAAAGCCGTTCTGGTGTCTCCCCATTTCTTGCTGCGTGTGGAACACAATCCCGCGGGCAAAAGCGAAAACGCGTACCGCAGGGTAAACGATCACGAATTGGCCGTCCGCCTGTCGTATTTCCTCTGGTCCAGCATGCCCGATCACGAACTCATCGCGCTGGCGGAGCAGGGCAGGCTCTCCGACCCCGCCGAGTTGGAGAAACAGACGCGGCGCATGCTGGCTCATCCCAAGGGCCAGGCGCTGACGGACTGTTTTGGCGTCCCCTGGCTGCAACTGGGCAATCTCGCCACCGCCAGGCCCACGATGGAATTCTTCCCGTCGTTCGGGCCGTCGCTCAAGGACGCGATGTACAAGGAAACGACCCTCTTTTTCGACAAGCTCCGACAGGAGGATCGCAGCGTTCTGGAGTTGATCGACGCGGATTACACCTACGTCAATGAAGAACTGGCCCGGCACTACGGGCTGGCCGGCGTCTCGGGGCCCGAGATGCGCAAGGTCAGCCTCAAACCGTCGGACCGGCGCGGCGGTGTACTCGGCATGGGGAGTGTCCTGGCGTCAACGTCGCACACCCATCGCACCAGCCCGACGCTGCGCGGCAAATACGTCCTGGAGGTGCTCCTGGGGACTCCGCCACCGCCGCCGCCGGCCAACGTGGGGGTTTTGAAGGACGACAATCGGGTGCAGCCCCCCAAGACTTTCCGCGAGTCGCTCGAAAGGCATTCGCGTGATCCCAATTGTGCTGCCTGCCACAGCAAAATAGACCCACTCGGATTCGGTCTGGAAAATTTCGATGGCATTGGCCGCTGGCGTGAAGGAGGTCCGACGCTGGACGCTTCCGGTGAGTTGCCGACGGGCGAAAAATTCTCCGGGCCAATCGAGTTGAAGAAGCTCCTGTTGAAACGGCAGGATCAAGTCTTGCTCAATTTGAGCGAGCAGATGTTGTCATACGCCCTTGGACGCCCATTGGAAGATTGCGATGAACGTGCCGTGATCGAAATCCAGACCGCCCTGCGGCGAAATGAGAATCGGTTTTCGGCCCTGATACTGGGGATAGTGAAGAGTTTCCCGTTTCAGCATCGCCGCGTCAAAGATTGAAACCAACAGAACAAGGCGGACTCATGAAACCAACTCGTCGAGCGGTACTGCGAAGTGCAGGAGTGGCTTTGGCGCTTCCGTTTCTGGAATCATGGCGACCCTTCGTGGTCGCGCAAAGGCAAGGCGAAGCCGGCGGTCCACCCCTGCGAATGGCTATTTACACGGTGGCGGGCGGCACTGTCATCGAGGCATGGAAGCCGGAGCAGGCCGGACGCCTGGGCCAGCTCCCCTCGATTCTGGAGTCGCTTGAGCCATTCAAGGATCACCTCACGCTGGTCTCCGGTCTGTCCCACGGCGGCCAGGTGACTGGCTGCGCTCACACGACGTGTGCCCGTTTGCACTTGTCGTGCGGCGGCAATATCTCCGTCGATCAGGCGGCCGCCCAGGCTGTCGGCGCCCAGTCGGTGCTGCCGTCGCTGGAGATCGGCATCACCAATCATCAGACGCGATTCTCCTATCGCAACGGCACGGCGGTCCCGTTCGAGATGAATCCCCATATCATCTTTGAGCGCATGTTCCGCGGCCGACCTCCTATCGTGCCCAACTGGACGGCGCGACAAGCCGCCCCCGCCCCAACCGTGCCCGAGCCGACCAAGTCCGATTCGGTGGAACAGAGCGTTCTCGATGCCGTACTCGATCAGGCCAATAGCCTGCGCCGCGACCTGGGCACGTCCGATCAACGCAGACTCGATGAATATCTACACAGCGTTCGCTCGGTCGAACGACGGCTGGCTTTGGTCGAAGCCCGACAACGGGCCGAGGCCCGCGACGCGGCAACGGCTGTTCGCGCGGCGATACCGACGTTTCCCCCGCACAGTCACTTCGAAAACTACACCAATCCCTGGATGGTGTGGCGCAATCCGGAAAGACATGGCGAGTTCATTCGCATCATGTCCGATCTCATGGTGCTCGCGTTCCAGACAGACACGACCCGCGTCATCACCGCGGCACTCGGCGAAGACAACGCTCTCTTTCCCGGCGTGGTGACCGCCGGCGGAGAGTTGCAAGCCCACGCGCTGGAACACAACGGCAACGCCCCGCGAGGGCAAAGGCCGAACCCCGTGGCCCGCGAAGGTTGCCGGCAGATTCACGCCTGGTACACGCGACTCTTCGCCGAGATGATCGCCAAGATGCAGCGTATCCAGGAAGGGGACTCGACTTTGCTGGACAACTGCCTGATTCTTTACACGTCCTACATGGCCGACGGGGGCCACGGCATCGAGGACTACCCGACTCTGCTCGTCGGAAGAGCCCAACGCCGACTCCGCACCGCTCAGCACCTGGCCTATCCCGTCGGCACGCCCGTTGCCAATCTCTACGTGGAGATGCTCGACTGCCTGGGCGCTCGAGTGGCGTCGTTCGGCGACAGCCAGACCGCTGCAAGACGAGCCCACAATGGTCGCCTCCCCGGCTTGCGTGCATAATGAACGGCAATCCCCAAGTGCGAGGGTTTGTCGGGTATCAACATCCATACCGACTTGTCGTCCAGCGGCAAGGAACGCAGCAACGGACGACGGGTGCGGCAACACAACGGAGGGAACATGGACTGGCAAGTCTGGAAGAACATGCGATTGACCAGGCGCGTCGGGATGGTGCTGCTGGGCGCTTACCTCATCCTGCACGGCTTGATGGCGGCCCTGAACCTTTCCTTCTTTGGCGCCGGCGTCATCCTTGGCATCCTGGCGATCCTTGCCGGGCTGTGCATACTCATCGACAAGTAGTGGAGGGGCATACGCAGACGGCGGTTATTCAGGTATTCATGTGGCCGTCAATTTCTAAAGGAGATTAAGGATCATGATTGCGACGAAAAAAGCGACTGAAGTACTTTCCCTCGTTTGTCTGCTGTCGGCCTTTGCCTGGAGTGCCGCAACTGCGGGAACCGAGGAGGCGATTCGCTGGGGCGGCATGCGCCTGCGGAAACCAAACGCGGACGAACAACAAGCAATCGGTCTTGCCATGAAGGAAGGCCTGGTCGTGGTAACGGTGGACGCCAACTCGCCCGCCGGCAAAGCGGGGCTGAAGGCCAAGGACATCCTCGTGCGGTTAAATCAGAACCAGGTCCCAAGCGACGCGGCAACGCTGGCGAAGCTCACGGCGACACTCAAACCGGATCCGACGGTCGAGCTGACAGTTGTTCGTGACGGCAAGGAGCAAGCGCTAAGCATCCGCGGACTGCCATTGGCTGTTGAACGAATTCAGTCGGTACAGCTCGAAAGCGTCAATGGCGATATGACCGTTCCCCTCAAGGGCGCTTACAGTCAAATCGTCATTGCAGATGTCAATGGCACAGGTAAAATCGAGGGGACAGACCTCGACGCGGAAGAAATCTGGATCGGCGCCGTCAATGGCATCGCCCAGGTGAGCCTCAAAGGCAAGACCCGGAAGCTGCGGCTGGGTATTCTCAACGGCGACTGCCAGATCGACGCCTCCGAATTGTCGGCGGACGAGGTGGAAGTGGATGGGATGAACGGCTCCGCGAAGATCAAACTTCTGTCTGCAGGCGCCGTCCGCTTCACCGGCGAACTCAACGGCGGCGCCACCGCGATTGTCAAGGCAAAGGGTGAAATTCGCTTCGCCAAGATTGTTCAGGGCGCTTCCAGCCTCGAGCTTTTCACTCGCGGCGATGTGATCCTGCACGACCGTCTTGGCGGCAGTGCACGCCTGAAGGTTCTGCTGTCCAAAGATTTTACCGTGAAAGGGGATGTCGGCGACAGCGTGCGCGTCGAAGTCAATCATTTTGGCCAGGCCAAACACCCGGAGTCGCCAAGAGCCAAAATCGTGCTTAAGAAAGTAGCCTCGCCCGAGTAACGGTGGCGGTGACGATGGCTCGGTGGATTCGGTGATCCTCATGCACCCCAGACGCCGCCATTCCCACAAAAAATGAAATTCCACGAGGACTCCGACACCGGTGAAGCGCCCTGTGCGCGTCGCCTCTGCCCTCGCCGCCAGACAGTTCCGTCAAACCGCCGAGCTTGATTGGGTCACGTCGCCGCAAGTTCTGCGCTTCGACCGAGGCGGCACTGGACGATTTCCAGTCCTCTTGGGCGCTATTGCTCAGTATCGCGCGCCGGCCCGCCAGCCGCCATGTCAGTTGCGAGAATTCTGAGCCGGCTCTACCGCGGAAATGACCATCCTGAATTTCTGATGACGCTGCCGATTGTCGCTGAAGGAGTTACGGCAATGCTTAGATGGCCATTTGCTGTTGGCCATCTGGCCATCCGGCGAGGAAAATAAAGTGACGCCTTGAGCCGCGCGCAGATGATGAGGTAGCAGGAAAAAGGCCCGAAAACACGAGGAATATCGCGAATTCCACCTTCTCATCCCACGTGAGAAGCTGGAGTGCGAATCACGACAAGTCGGGCTCGGAAATTGTCATGGTTCCAGCGGCAGCCAATCGACAACGTCGAAACGGGCGTGCGGAGATGTCACGGGAGCGCCGGCAGCTTGCTCGTAGGCGGCTCGGCACGGCTTCAAGAGCGGCTTGAGTTCCTCGAACGTCAGGCCGCCTTGCTCGCACAAGAACATCAAATCGGATTGTCCCGGCACCGGAACCAATCGCAAATCGGGGAACAACTCCGTCACCGATTCACTCAGTCCTTTGCCGGCATTGCTTGCGGGGACCAGCAAGAACTGGTGCCGTTTGATGCCTCGTTTGTTCGACCACGGGGCTGCAGAGCGATGGAGATAATCCTCAGTTTGATCCCGTAAGGAATCGCCCGCGGAGTCCGACAAAGCGGACTCGCCGGATTCCACTTCGTTCTTGATGATCTGTGCGACATCCATGATCGGCAAATGCTGATTAAGGAACTGCGTAGTTCCCTCGACGAGCGGGACCGCCATCTGCCGCGTCAGGTCGCCGTTCATGCACGCGCCGTTGAGCCCTCCCTGCGGTTCGAGCACCTTTTCATGTAGGTCGCGGTCGAGTTGCAGCCATTGCTCCGGCTTGAGTTCTTGCAAGAAGCGCACGGCGGCTTGCTCGAGATCATCCTGGCCGCCCGGCAAAACGACGCGCGCCGTGGCGGACTGCCGAATGTTCTCCCAGTACGAAACCGTAGTCGGCAGCGGCGATCGGCCCATCGTCCGTTCGCCGGCCAAGGGCAATGTCCCGTCCAGATCATCGTCGTCGCGAACCGGTTGATCGAGATTCTCCTGCAAGTGCCGAAGGCGCTGGCGGCAGAAGCCCATGTCGCGTAGGCGATTCGCGAGTTTCCCCGACAGCTGATTGAACGTTTGCTTGGCGGCGTTGACCAGTTCCTCGTTGAGGCGCAGGTGAGCGTATTGATTGAGTTTGTCGAGGAAAGCCCGCAGCAGGCGCGTCTTCGAGGTTCCGCCGAACAGGAAGAAGCCGCTGCCGCCGGCGATGCATTCCTGCATGGCCGCTTCGACTTCGCGCCAGGCCGCGGATGCCTTCGGAGCGAGCTTCCGGGCCAAGGCGGCTTGCGTCTCGGACGCCTTTTTGAAGTGCGTGTGCAGTGACGACATGGCAATTTCCGCGCCGGCGACGCGCGCCCCTGGAAATGCCATCAGATCATACACGGCCTTGGAAATCTGTTGCTCCCACGTTTCCGCGGCCTTTTGCGCGGCCATCGACAGCGATCGTACGAGTTTGGTCTTGCGCCATTCGCTGTATTCCTGATCGTCGCTGCCGGCGCCCATCCAATCCCGGATGCGGGCCATTGCCTGCTTGCACCAGTTGCCGGTGTCATCATGCGCCTGCGACGATCCGAGTTGGTCCTCGAGCTTTGCGAGAAGGCCGCTGAGAACGTCGGCGGGCGCGGCGCCGACCTCGCCTGCCGCGCCCGCTTGGGCACTCGCCGCGATCGCCTTCGCCAGGGCATCACCGCTCAACTCGGCGTGCGTGGAGTAACGCTGCACACACGTCTTGATCGCGGCTTGCACTTCCGACGAACTGACCATGTTGTCCGCGACCAACCACTGATCGATCAGACGCTTGCATGCATACCGAGCCGCGACATTGAGCATGAGCCCGCGCGGGAACCAGACGGCGTAGGTGCCGAACGTCCGCATTGGAACCGCCAGCTGACCCATCGAGGGGCCCGATTCGCCGACGTCATCGTCGCGCCGCATCTGCTCAAGCCGCAGCCCCAACGGCGTTGTCAACTCGTGGAAGAGATAGCTTCCCAGGTGCGCGACCGTTTCGTCCAGCGCGTCGGGGCTACGATGGGCGAGCGGCAACAAATAGACGGCATGAAACGGCGAAGCTTCGTCGACGATGCGCTGCCCCTCGTTGCCATACTCGGCAGCGAAGGGAATTGATGGGTCGCTGTAATGATTCAACTCGGTCAGCGTCGCATAGACATTGGCCAACTCGCTCTTGGGCGTGGCGGGATCATGAGCGGCGCCACACATCAAGAGGCCGACGACTTTCGCTTCGGGCTGGCGCAGGTTGGCGAGCAAGCGGCGCAGGGCGTAGCCAAGATCGGGCAATAACCCGCTCGACCCGCCGCCGGCCGCCGCGATCACATAAATGCGCGGCGTATTATTGACGAGGGCCAGCCCCGTGTTCTCCACCGATTTGTAGATCGTGTCCGGATGCGAGATTTCCTGTATCTCACGACGCAGACGCGCCACCAGGCGTTGTTGATTGTCGGCAAACGCCAGGCGACCCAGAGCTCGTGATCCTTGCGTTTGCAACGACCTCGGCATCGCGTACAGCTTGTCGCGCGGCAGCCATTCCGCCAGCTGGTCCAAACTCCGCCGACGATAGTTCACGACCGGCTGCAATGGCAGGTGGTAGTACTCTCCCCGGCTTAACGCCACCTGCGGCGTTCCTGTGCACGCCACTTGGCCGGCTTCCTGATCGGTGTCCAGATACAGGAAATGCAGCAAGGGGAGCTTGCTCAAGTCTCCGAAACGATCGATGAATCGGCAACGCAGCTCCATGATCGCTTTGCGGCCGAAGGTCCCGAGCCCAATGATTAGTGTCGGGCGCAGCGAGCCGCTCTCGGGCTGGGCCACCGTGACGCCCAGGTCGGACACTTCGACATCTTGTTCGTCGTCGCCTTCCGCATCCGCGACGGCGACGCCCTCCCCCTGCATATGGGCGCCGTTGAACGCCCCGGGGGGTTGGCTTTCGAGCAAAATGTCTTCCATCGTGTCCGAAAGCGCCTTCGGCTTCTTGTTTAGCCCGCCCGACGCCGGCAGCGGCCTGACATCGACGATCTTCGCCGATGACCGAGCCCGATGGATCGCTTTGACGAAATCGATGCACTTGGGAAACCGTTTCGATGGGTCTTTCCCCAACGCACGCGCCAGCACCGCACGCTCCGCCTCCGGCAGCGAACGCAGGTCCGGCTCGGCTTGCATGTGCATCTGCGCCATCTGGCGAATGTTCTTGGCCACGAAGGGCCGATGTCCCGTCAGCAGTTCCTGATATGCGATGGCGAGACTGTATTGATCGCTCTGCGGCGAGATCTTGCCGATAAATGTCTCGGGCGAGGCGTACAGCGGCGTGACTCCGCCCAGGATTCCCGATGAATTGGCTTTGTCGAACGCCTTGACCAGCCCGAAGTCAGCCACCTTGACGTGATCGCCGACGAGAAACAGGTTGCGCGGCTTGACATCGAGATGCTGCAAATTGTGCTTCTCGAACATGAAGTCCAGCGCCTCGGCAGCGTCGCGGACGTAACGAATCAGGTCATCCGCGGGAATGCCGATGAGACCGGCGCTTTTGCATTCTTCAAACTTGTCATGAAGCGTGCAGTCGGCGTACTCCATGACGATGATAAGCTCGCCGTCAATATCCAGTGTTTGTTCGACGGAGCAGACGAACGGATGGCGGACTTCCTTGATACGTTGAAGGGCTTTGTATTCTTGATCGGCGCGGATGCTCTCATTGTCGACGGCATTGCGATTGCCGTAGACGAACTTGATCGCCTTGATCCACCCGCCGGGGGCTTCGCATTTCCACACTTCGCCGAAGCCGCCGCTGCCGAGCGGTTCTATCAAGCGATAGCCGGGGATCGGCTCTGAATTGGGCTCGCGAATCCAAGCCATGTCGCACCCAGAAAAGGGACACACCGTCGCCTTGGCGTAATCCGACCTGCCGCGTACTCCCTGTGGACGGAAACCTGCTGATCGCGAAAGCCACGTGCTCGCGTGTGGATCAGCCCCTTTCGAAGGGGAGCTTCGAAGGGTGTTCCGTCCTCTCGTGTTCCGGGAGACGACTACACAAAGGTAGGTCGAAGATTGGCACTTGTCCAATCGTCGATTGGCGCGAGTCCGCATCGAGTACTGAACAAATGTTTTATCTGGACGCCAATACAAAGGCTCGATTAGGCCTCTGGCGCTCGATCGACAGACCCACCCGCACGTGGCGACACGGCATAACCGGCGCCGTCGTCACAACCCGACCTGGATCAAGAGATTTCCACGCGATTCGCTCAAGAAATGATTGTCGCAGTTGTAGCAATTGCCCTACCTTTAAGTTAACCGCGGATCGTATTTCATCCGCGAGACAAGCGCAAGAACCGGATCGGGCCGAGTTTCCTTGGCGGTTCGCGACTTGCGAATCGAACATAAGCCCGTCGAAAGCACTGCCCCCTCAGCCCGCGGTGCAAGTTGATCGAGGCATCCTTCCCGTTGCCGGCGCCGATGGGAACTCTCAATAGCCGCGCCGAAGAAGGGAGAAGCCCATGTTTCTTCGTAGCATTTACATCGTGATCGCTTTGTCCATGTTGATTATTACCGGCTGCCGCAACACGCGTACGGCCGGATATCAGCCGGTGACGACGCCGGCTGTGGTTGGCGTGACGCCCGTAGTCGCGAACCCGGCCCCGTGCCCAGCGCCGGCCCCGACCGTCATCGTCCCGCGTCCATGAATTTCTGCAAGCACGCACGGTTAGCCGGACGCGCAAGCGCCGGCTCGCGCGATCCGTCGCTTGCGCGTCCGGCTAACCGTGCGTGCTCGTACACTCGCGAAGGAGAATCTCCATGTTCCAGCACCTTCGTTGGATTGCTGTGCTCGTAGTGGCGGCGTGTCCCGCGTGGGCATCCGCCGAGCAGGTTCGTTATCACTTCGTCCCCGCGGACGCTTGTGGCAGGATGACCCAGGTTCCCGCAGGTCCCGAAGGCACGATCGGCGAACTCAAGCGCGGGCTCGGCGCCCGCGCGTTGCCTTATCCGTACGGCGTGAAACCGAACCAGATGGTGACGTTCCGCCATCCGTTCACGGGCCGCAACGTCACCGTCCCGATCCGCATGCCCGCCGCCGTTGCTCGCATGGAAACGCGTGCCGACCGCATCATCTACAACTTCGCCGACTACACCGTGGAGGCGCGCTTCCTCCCCAACGGCTCGGTTGACATCATCTACAACAGCGGAGTCCTGCGGCCTTTGCGTTTCGATTAGGCGAGGGGCAGGACTTGATTTGCCCCCCCTCTCCCTCCGGGAGAGGGGAGGAAAAGACTTGCCGCTCGCCTTAGTGCTCTGGAGTGCGGCTGCTCGACGCCGCTTTCTTTCTTTTCCGTCGTCCGAGCCCGAGCGCCAGCGAGGCCGTGACCCTTCGCCGGCGCTCAGGCTCGGACGTTTTTTTTGCGCGGAAAGAAAGTAAGCGATCGAGCCGCCGCATTTCTAGTGTCTGGCCAAAAGAACCTCGATTGCTAGTTTCACCTTGGCTCGCTTCGGCGTTGCAATGTGCTGCGCCTTGCGCGACAAAAAGGAGAACACCATGAAGAGACTCGCAATCGCCGTGATCGCTCTCGCGTTGTGCCCGGCGGCAGTGCTCGCCGCCGTCAAAACGGAAACGGTGACCTATACGGTCGGCGACAAGACGTTCAAAGGACTCATCGCTTTCGATGACGCCGTCAAGGGCAAACGGCCTGGCATCCTCGTGGTCCACGAATTCTGGGGTCTTGATGAATACGCCAAGAAGCGAGCCAAGCAACTTGCCGGCCTCGGCTATGTGGCCTTCGCGGTCGACATGTACGGTGATGGCAAGACGACCGAGCATCCCAAGGAGGCCAGCGCGATGGCTGGCATGGTGCGCATGAACCAAAAGGAATGGATTGCGCGCGCCAGCGCGGGCCTCAAGATTCTTCGCAATCATCCCCAGTGCGATGGCGACAAGCTCGCCGCCATCGGCTACTGCTTCGGCGGCTCGACGGCGCTCACCCTCGCCAACGCCGGCGTCGACATCAAGGCGGCAGTGAGCTTTCACGGGGCACTGCCGATTCCGGAAGAAGACGGTTTGAAAAATGTGAAGGCAAAGGTCCTGATCTGCCATGGCGCTGCGGACCCACTGATCAAAGAGGAGACCATCTTGAAGGTGCGCGCCGCGTACGAAAAGGCGGGCGTCGATTACCAGATGATCTACTTCGGCGGCGCGCTGCACAGCTTTACCGTGCCCGAAGCTGACTCAAAAAAGATGAGTGTCCTACGCTACGACCCAGTCGCCGACCGCCGCTCCTGGGCTGCCATGCGTGCGCTGTTCGACGAGGTGTTCGAATCGAAGAAGTAGCCGTCTTAGAAGGACACATCGAATCGATACCGACTCACGGCGGCGTGTGCGTGCGCAGGTAGCGGGTGAGCGACTCGAAAAGATGCCGCGTCGTGTTGCGGCCTTCGTTGATGCCGTGGCTGCGGTTGGGATACGCCAACATTGTAAACTGCTTGTTGTGCGTTACCAACTCGTCGATCAGCGTCTCGACGCCGAGGTAATGGCAATTGTCATCGCCGGTGCCGTGGACGATGAGCAGATTGCCCTTGAGCTGGTTGGCGAAATGGATCGGCGAGCCCTTGCGGTAGCCCTCGACATTGTTGGCCGGCAGCCCCATGTAGCGTTCCTGGTAGATGGTGTCGTAATGGCGTTGGTTGGGCACGGGAGCGACGGCCATGGCGGTCTGGTAGAGGTCGGGATAGCGGAAGATGGCGTTGAGGCTCATCGACCCGCCGCCGCTCCAGCCCCAGATGGCGATGCGCGCGGGATCCATGTAGGGGCGTTCCTTGAGCAGAGCGCGGACGGCCGCCGCCTGGTCCGCCGAGGCGAGGATGCCGACCTGCCGATAGATGCTCTTGCGCCAGGCTCGGCCGCGCGGCGCTGGCGTGCCGCGATTGTCGACGCTCATCACCAGATAGCCTTGCTGGGCGAGCATGTTGTGCCAAAGGAAGCGCCGGCTGTCCCAGCGGTCCAGCACGGTCTGCCCCGCCGGCTCGCCGTAGACGTGGAAGAGGACGGGATACTTCTTGGCCGAATCAAAGCTGGGCGGCTTGATGCACCAGCCATCGAGTGCCGTTTCTGGATCGATGTTGACGCGAAAGAACTCGGACGGCCCCAAACGCAGCGTGTCGAGTTTCTTCTTCAGTATGGCGTTGTCGGCCAGCGTCTTGACCACCTTGTGATCGGGCAGATGAATCAACTCGGTGATCGGCGGGCGCGTGAAGGTCGAATAGGTATGCACGGCCCAGTGGGCGTCCGCGGAAATCGAATAGGTGTGCGTTCCTGGCTGGTGCGTCGGAGTGATCCGCTCGATGCTGCCTCCCTTTAAGGAAACGCGGAAAAGATAGCGTTGCGTCGGATTGTCCGGTGACGCCTGGAAGTAGATCCAGCCGCCTTTTTCGTCGATCGCATCGATGTGGGTGACGTCAAAGGCGCCTTTGGTGAGTTGGGTCGGTTTTTCGCCGATCAAATAGATGTGTCGCCAGCCGTCGCGTTCGCTCAGCCAGACGAGCTTCTCCTTGTAGCCGATCCAGCGAAAATCGTTGTTATTCTCGACCCAGGCGGCATCGGTTTCGGCAAACCACTTCTCGGCTTTGCCGGACTTCGGATCGGCGCGGAGCACGTTGTTGGTGTTTTGCAGACGATTGAACTGCTGGACGACGATTCTGTCGCCGGCCCACTCCATCTTGGCGAGGTAGTGCTCGCGCGGATCGCCGGGGATATCGAGCCAAGTAGTGTCGCCGCCACCGATGCCGACGACGCCGATGCGTGCCGCCGAGTTCTTTTCGCCGGTCTTCGGGTAGCGAATAGTGATCAGCTTGGCGTACGGCCCATCGCCGCTGTTGGTGATGTGAAACTCTTTGACTCCGTCGCAGTCGAGCTGCCAATAAGCAATCGATCGGCTGTCGGGGCTCCAGCGAAAGCCGTTGCGAAGGGAAAGTTCTTCTTCGTAGACCCAATCGAAGGTGCCGTTGATGAGCGTGTCGGAGCCGTTCCTGGTCAAAGGCGTGACGCGAAATTCGAGAAGGTCCTGCACGTAGAGGTTGTTCTTGTGCACGTAGGCGACATGTTTGCCATCGGGCGAGAAGGTAGCGAACTGGGTGGTGGATGGAGGATTATCGCCGCCGAGCTTCTTGATTTGCCGAGTCGACAGGTCGAGCACCCAGTAATCGCCGCGGGCGTTCGTGCGCCAGACGCGTTTGCTGTTGGTGTAAATCAACATGCGTGCGCCGTCGTGGGATAGCTCATAGCCCTCGACGCTGAGCGGCCTGTTTTCCCCGGCCGGGATCAACCAATGATCGGGGACGAGGATGTCTGTCTTTTTCGAAGCGGGATCGATGCTCAGGAGTTCCTGGCCGCGTTTGGTCGCTTCGAGGGCGACGAACGCGGGGCCCTGTTTTCGCCAGCGCAACGCCGGCGGCCGTTCCGCTTCGAATTCGCCGGAGTTGAAGATGCGATCGACGGTCAAGACCGCGGGATCGCCCGTAAACGAAGGCTTGACTTTCTTGAGTTGCCCTTCGACGTTCGGCGCAAGCGCCAGAAGAATGAGAGCGACTCCGAATCCAAGGTGCCAATAGCCGAGTTGTTTTCGCATCGTGAACATTCCTGGCGTTGCCGATGTTGCGCTGAATTGAAGCGTGCAAAGTGATTGTAACGGTTTGCCCGTCAATGGCACGGCGCGGGAATGGGATTCAGAGCCTGAAGCGTGAGCGAAGAGTATGGTTTCCTTCG
This sequence comes from Planctomycetota bacterium, assembly GCA_016872605.1. GTDB lineage: Bacteria > Planctomycetota > Planctomycetia > Gemmatales > Gemmataceae > SIAQ01. The sequence continues at coordinate 11,441 of VGZI01000082.1, read as the reverse complement.
CTTACGCTTCAGGCTCTGACGGTAAGACGGCGTGATTCACTCCCAGCAACCGATCTCCATCGCGTTCGGCTGGCTTCACTGCTCATACCTCTTCGAGCGAATGGTGCCCGTCTCGGCGTCGATCACATAGTGCGGCCCGCCGCCGTTTGCCCGCTTGTTTTTCAACTCATAATCGATGTGCCAACCATCGTCCTGGAGTTTGACGCGAATGTAGTACGGCGTCAAGTCGCGGTACACCTTTTCGGCATCAAGGCGCGCCGTGCGAAGTGCTTCATCGCTCGTGATAGAAACCGTAAATGTCGGCATGGCAACCACTCCACAACATATTTCAATTATGGAGGATAGCCCGGTCCGCCTGCAAGGCCGCCTCGGCGGTTGTCGGGGCCTGAAACGTGGAATCCACCATCGGCGCGGATCAGATCTGGGACGTCGTGCAACGCGCCGACGATTTCATCATCCTCGCTCGGGCCTGGCAGCCAGCCCTCCGAAGTCGGGTCTGGATGCGTATGGAATTTCGCGACAACTACGGAACCCGAAAGGACTGGAGGCGATCCAAGGTCGATGGCAGCAGCAACTCCGGGCGATTGTCGCTGGACCGATATCTGCCCAGTAGCGGTATCCATGAAAATCCACCCGCCTTCATCATGGCGCAACAATGGATCGGCGGGTTGCGAATCGATCCATGCCTGTTCAATCGCCTGAACGACGATCGTGTTCGCGAGAAGTTCCGCGGCCGTCGGGGCTTGAAGAGGCATGGCGCATCATTCTTACAGCAACTCGTGGATCGGCGTCGGATCATCCAGAACATTGACCGGGCGGCCGCTGGGGTCGAGGAGTTGGATGCGCGGGTCGATGCCGAGGACGTTGTAGATGGTAGAGTGGATGTTGCACGGCGTAATAGGCCGCGAGTGGGGGCGTTCGCCGAGGCGATCCGTGGAGCCGACGATGGTGCCGCCGCGGACGCCACCGCCGCCCATGAGCCAAAACATGGCGTTACCCCAGTGATCGCGGCCCGGCGTTCCCATCGAGCGCGGGGCGCCGCCGTTGCCTCCGTCGTTCATCCTTGGCGTTCGGCTAAACTCACCGCCGAGCATGACGAGCACTTGATCCAGAAGGCCGCGTTCTTGCAGGTCGGTGAACAGGCCGTAGACGAGGCTGTCGACGATCGGCAACAAGCGTTCGTAACTCGGCTGCAAGTCCCAGTGATGATCCCAGCCGCCCAGATGAACGCCGACGAAGGTCGAGCCGGCTTCGACGAGACGTCGGGCGAGCAGCGTGCTCTGCCCCCAGCTATGGCGGCCATAGCGATCGCGCAAGCGTGGATCTTCGCGATTCATGTTGAACGCTTCCCGCGCGGCCGGGCCGGTGATGAAGTCGAACGCTTCCTGGGAATAGCGATCCATGGCCCTTGCTGTGCCGCTTTGATCGAGTTCGCGCAGCATACGGTCAAAGTGATTGTTGAGCGTGCGGCGATCTTCCAGGCGTTCGGGCGTCAAGCCGGCGGCGAGGTTCAGATTCTGGACGGTGAAGTTCGGGCTGCTCGGATCGCCACCGGTGTCGAACGGATTGTGGTGAGCGCCGAGCATGTGGCCGCCGAAGTAGCCGGGGGTCAGGCCGATTGACGAGGAATGCGGAACGCCGACATAGCCGGGCATGCCGCGCCGGCGAGCGCCGACTTCGCGGTGAACGATGGCGCCGATGCTGGGGAAGCGTTGCATGTTGTTGACGCCCGACACGCCCATATTCTTGGTGGTGAGCATGCGATGCCCGCCGGCGAAGTGATCGCCGGTGTCGTGGTGCAGCGAGCGGACGACGGAGAACAGGTTCGTGATGCGCGCCTGCTTGGGATACATCTCGGTGATGTCAAAGCCGGGAACGCGGGTGCGGATCGGCCGCCAGATGCCGGCGTATTCGGTCGGGGCGTTGGGCTTCATGTCGTACATGTCCATGTGCCCGGGTCCGCCGTCGAGCCAAATCAGGATGACGGACGTGTTCCGCGATCCGGCTTGCTGCGTGGCGCCCGCGGCAAACGGCAAACCCATTGCCGCTAGCCCAGCGGCGCCGAGCTTCAGAAACGAACGCCGGCTCAGACCATCGCAATATTTGCCAGCACCGCCCAGATCGAGATTGAACATGGACTTCCCCCGTCGCGGATAGAAGACGCCGATTCAGGTATCGGCAAACTCGGTAGGCCGAGTGTAGTTTAGCATCATGCGACAACTGGAGAAAGAGGATTCGCCGAAAACGCGCTCATTTTCCACCATCTCAAGGACCGACTCGGATTGTCAACCGAGGTGAAATTGCCTACATGAGTGCAGCTTCAAGGAGGCATTCATGCGACAAATCGCAACAGCGGCGATAATGAACGCCATCGTTTGTGCGGTCGATCACGCTCAGGCCGACAGCACGGAGCGGCTCGACCTAAGGTCCGTTCCAGTTGGCGCGGAACGGAAGTACGATGGCCCCGCGTTCGCATTCGGGATTTCGCGCCTACCTTGAAGCATGTCTGAAGGGCCGCAGCGTCTCCGCCAAGGAAGCGATGCGAAAACTGAAGTAGACAAGTGTTGATCGTCACATCCGCGGCCAATGGTCCTTGTTGGCGAGGAACCACGCGTAGGTCGAGCGAATTCCGTCCTCCAGGCCGATGCGCGGACGCCAGCCGAGCTCGGTGATGCGGCTCACGGCGAGTAACTTGCGCGGCATGCCATCGGGTTTGCTCGGGTCCCACCCGATTTCGCCTTGATAGCCGACGATGTGGGCGACGAGCTCGGCAAGTTCGCGGATGGAGAGGTCCTGGCCCGTGCCGACGTTGATGATGTCGCTGGCGTCGTATCGTTTCATCAGGAGGTGGCAGGCGTCGGCGAGGTCGTCGACGTGCAGGAATTCGCGGCGCGCATTGCCGGTTCCCCAGAGGGTGACGCGTGTGCCGCGGTCCTTCGCAAACGCTTCAGGCTCTGACTGTTTTGCATCATGGAACCTCCGGATCAGCGCCGGTAAGACGTGCGACGACGCAAGCGCAAAGTTGTCGCACGGGCCGTAAAGGTTCGTCGGCATGACAGCGATGAAGTTGCAGCCGTACTGCTTGCGGTACGCTTGAGCGAGCCGAATGCCGGCGATCTTGGCGATGGCGTACGGTTCATTGGTCGGCTCGAGCTTGCCGTCAAGAAGATACTCCTCGCGCATCGGCTGCGGCGCGTGTTTGGGGTAGATGCACGAGCTGCCAAGAAACAAGAGTTTCTTCACGCCGTGGCGATGGCTGGCGGCGAGGACGTTGTTCTGGATTTGCAGATTGGACAGAAGAAAATCGACGGGGAAGTCGGCATTGGCCTGGATGCCGCCGACCTTGGCCGCCGCAAGCAGGACTTCGTCGGGACGCTCCTCGGCGAAGAAACGTTCGACGGCTTGAGCGTCTGTGAGATCCAGAGCCGCGCGGCGCCGCACCACGATCGCCCGTTGGCGATCTTGCTCGAAACGCCGAACCAGCGCTGACCCGACCAACCCACAGTGGCCGGCGATATACGTCTTGCGAACGTCGGCCACGCGGGTTCCCTCCGCTGGCAGGAGTCAGAAGTCAGAGGTCAGGGATCAGGAGCCAGGTTTCAGACAGTAGAGTCACTGGTAGGCATCACGCATAAGACGCTTGAAATCAGCAAGCACAGATTTGCCGGCCACAATTCTGACTTCTGATCCCTGACTCCTGAGCCCAGATGTACTTACTTCAGCGAGAGCTTGGTGAAAAACAGATCTCGCGTTTGCGACGCGATGAGGGGGCGCCATTCGTCATGGACTTTGTCCCGACGAAATGAAGTTCGGAGCGTCGCCAAATAGTATTCGTGTCCATTCGGGAAGGCGATTGCCTGCGGAACACTCATGTTGACGGCAAATCCCGCGGCGTGTAACCAGGGATGCAAGAATTCGTCCTTCAGATCTTTCGCGCCGGCGCCGTCGTAATAGTGAATCAGATCGATGTCGCCGTACCGTTGTCGAGCCGGCAATATCTCGCGCAACATCTGCTTGCTGGGATCTTTTTCTTGCTCTAGCTTACCGACGACGTGATATTGTGCGATAGCGTCGAGGCCCGGCGACATCGACCAGAAGGCGCCGATCTTGCCCCCGAGCGTGAGGGCCCGCTTGAACTCATCGCCACGGTGTTTTTGCGATAAGCCGAGATATATCTGGTACATCTCATAGGTCTCGTCCTGCATCGTCGTCACTTGAGCAAAGCGTGGGAACTTGAGGCAGGCGTGCGTGTACAGCTTCCACCCCTCTTCGTAGATGGCCAGGAGCCGATCCGTCGGGTCGTATTTGCGCAGGCGCTCGGCGGTGAAAAGATGCTTGCGAGCTGTCGCCGTGATAGCGTCCGCCTCGGCCTCGGACTGGTCTATGAATGCATCGATATTGGACAGGTTTCGATAATACTCGCTGTTATAGAGCTTCACATGCGCGTCAAAGCTGTCTTTGAGTTTGCCTTGACGCCATTCCGGCTTGACGGGCGGAATCTGCCCCGGTTGCAGGTTCTCCTGTTTCCGGATGATGGAAGCGAGGGCCGTGAGCTGGCTGACTTCCGCCGGCGACAGGTAAAAGCCGTTCTTCACGCCGTAGTCCCGGTACGCTTCAAAGCCGCGCTGCCAGGCGACACGGGAGTGATAAATGCTATCCGTTCCATAAGTGTGTTCCTTGAGCCCGATTCCCTGTCGACGCGCCCAGACGTGGAACGCGGGCTGTGCATTCCAGCCGTCGGAATCAAAGAACCCTTCCGAGTTCAGGGCTTCCGCGAAGTAGACTTGCGCGCGGGCCGGGTAGCCGCGAAACAACTGTGTGACAATTCCCTTGGGAGCGCGATAGCGCATCTTGTCGTAGGTCGGCTGCCCGACGTTTGCACCACGGTTCGGCGGAGGCAGCGGCTCCTGAGCGAACTCGTACCACGTGCGGCAAACCAGGAACACGTCGACCGGCTCGCGCAGCCGATCCGGCGACCGCGGGTCGAGCAGGCCCACGCGCGGCAATGGCAAGATCGGGAAACGCTCGCGCGGATCGGCCTTCAGCTCCGACGGCGTCTCGGTCGCCACGTTGGCCTTGTCGAGCGGATCATAGAGACTCGGAATTCCCTGATTGTCGGATAGGAACTGCACGATCTGCTCGTCCGACAGGCTGCGCTGCTCGTGCAGCCGTCGAATCAAACGCGGGTGTTCCTGGCAGAACTTGGCCAACGCGTCGAGATTGACTTGCTGGTTGGCGCCGGGCAGCCGAAAGCGATCGGGGTGGCGTTTGATCGGATTGATACAGCTGAGCTCCAGAAGGGAGCGCATGGTCAAGCGTTCGTCGCTGTTGCCGATCTTGAGCTGATAAATGAAGCCCATGAAATGCCGTAGCTCCGGATTGCCGGGAATGACGATACGATCCGGGTCGGTCGCGAGCTTGGTCTGTTCGACGTAGCCGCTATTTCGGCGTTCCCCCTCGGCGAGGAGGGCGAGGCCGCGGCTGATGTAGAAGTACTTGTCGCGCGTGCGGTCGCACTCGACGGAGACATTGAAGGCGATGTTCCAGCTCTGGTACAGCCAAGGGGTGATGAAATAGGGCTGCAACTTGGTGATGGTGTTGACGATGAGCTCGACCTCGTTCCATTCGCTGCGTTTCTGGGCCTCCATGGCGTTGTACCACAGGTAGGTGACGACCAGGCCGCGCGAGCCGCTCAAGGAGAGCATGACGGCCGAACTGGTCAGGTCCGCCTGCCCGCGCACCGTGTGAATCAATTGCAGGCGAGTAGCCTGCGGCTTCAGAATAAACTCGCGATGAATGAGCGAGATGGTGAACAGAACCAGTATCGCGCCGAAATAAAACACCTTCTGCTGGCGCGCTTGTTGCAAGACCGATGTGGACATGACTTCCTCCATCCTCTGGCAGCACAACGGTTCCCGTAGGGTGCGTGCAACGCACCGTTCGGCAGGCGTTATGCGTTCCACGCACTCTACTGCGGATTGGCAATCTCGCGGTATTTCATCAAGTAATACGCCAAGATCGCCCACGGAACGAGATAGGCGATCAGCCCCACGCCATTGTCCAGGAGCAAGAGATCGCTCCAACCGATGTCGAACCCGTTGGCCACAAACTGGTAGAGATCGTGGCGATTTACGTCGGGTATCAGGTTCATCAGGCGGCCGACCCACCAGCTAAAGAAACGATCCATGACCTGGACGATGCTGGCCGTGGGCGTGCCATCGACCGGAGCGGACGGCGTCATGCGGGTGGCGAGGCGAATGAACGATTGACCCGGTCCGCCGCCTTCCACCTGCCCTTCCGCAATCTGCATGAGGTATTGGCGATTCATGCCCGCGACGTAATAGAACAAGGTCAACAGCAAGCTGATGACGCCGCTGAAGTAGGTGCTGCACGCGACGGCGACGCCCAACACGAGCATGTGCGTGCACCAGAGGCCGAACACGCCCTTGTAGTAATTCTGCCAGAACGGCTGCTCCGATACGACCAGATACAAATCCTGCGCGGCCACGCCAACCATTTGCGCCTGCTCGGATTCATCGGCGCTGACGAAGATTCTCACCGCGGGGATGAGGTTGTTATCCGGTCCTTTGCCGCCCGCATCGCTGGTAAGGGCCTTGAATTCCTGGGCAGGAATGGTGAAGCGTTGCGTGTGAAAATCGGTCACCATCTGCGCGGCGACGTGGATCACCTGGAACCGCTGGATGACCTCGACTTCAATGGCGGCGTACTCTTTCTTCTCTAGTTCGGCGTACTCCTCGTCGAGTTTTTCTTGCACTTCCTTGGACTTGCCTTGCTTATTTGTCGCCAAGGCGGCCGCGGCTTCTTCGAGCAGCTTGTCCTTGGCGGATTTCAGCTTCTCCCGTGTCTTGCGCATCTCGTCGAGCACGCCGTCCAGCTCGCGCGATTGTTGGCTCGGGTCCATGTTGGCGAACTTCTTCTTTGGATTCACCAGCGTGAAGCTGCAGAACACGCCTTTGTCTTCCTGGCCCTTGGATAACCGGAAAATATCGAAGGAATACTCAAACACGACGCCCGTGGTGCGCGCCTTCACCTCCGAAGGGAAGTCGTAGAAGTCCCAGATGGCGTACTGGCGCACCGGTTGACGGTTTTGTTTCGTCGGGCCCTTAATGTAGCTGCGATAGCTCCACTCACGGCCGACGTTCTCGCCTTCGCGTGAGCTTTTAGTGCCCACGAAGTGGAGCATCCCATAATGGGAGACACGCGCTTTGTCGCTTTCGAATGCGGCGTCCTCGTTTACACCGCGCAGCACATAGACCAAACTCAAGGACGACGCGACCAGCAATCCAATCGTGAGCAACGCGCCGTAACCGAGGAATCGCCCAAGGACGATCTCAAATTTCTCGACCGGCTTGGTCACGATGGTGTGGATCGTGTTGTTCTCCACATCGTTCGGTATGCTGAACGCCCCCAACAGGCCCGCGAGAATCAGACAGAGCAGACTCATCGACAGGTACACGACGCGCACATATGACCGAAGTTGATCCTCCGGTTTGTACGTGATGAACCAGCCGGCGAACAGGAAAACTAACGCGATGGCGCCGAAAACCCAGATGACCCGGCCACGAATCGCTTCCTTCCAGCTCAAGAGGGCGACGGCCCAAATGCGCCCAAAAGCAATGCGGGATAACAAATCGACCACGACCGGCGCCAGCACCACCACGAGCGCAAACGCTCCGCTGGCTGTGAGAATCCAATCCCCGATGGTGGGCGGCTGCATCGGATGCTCGCGCGGCAGGAAGCGCTCGCGCACCCACGGAAGGCTGAGTCGGCTTCCCGTCCACATCAGCACCATGGCCGTATAGCCAACCCCGGCAATCATCACGCACGCCTGAAGAACGGGGACCAGCGCCTTGAGGCGATCTCCAAAGTCCCAGAAGGTGAACTCATTGAGATCGCGATGCAGCCGCCGGGCCACGACAACGAGCACGATCCCCACGAAGGCGATGGCGCCGGCATTCTGCACCCACGTATTCAGCCCATCCAAGAGGTTGTGCCAAAGCAGCGGAACCCGCTCCAGAATAATGCTCGCGAACAGCATAGAAGTTCACTTGTAGGTGGATTTAGGCGCGGTTCGCAGAGCCGCGCGATTCCGCAAACCGCCGCTAATCGTCTTTCGTGTCGTCATTCGTCCGGGCGCGACCTAGAGTCTATCCGGCAAGCCACGTGTGACACGTTGAAAACGTGCCCCACGTGGCTTGCCGGATAGACTCTTACTTCTTGATATTTACGTCCGCTGGCTCGGCGGGCTTACCGTCTGGCGCGGCGCCGGGCGTCTCCGGAGCGGCGTCGGGCATATAGCGTCGACCGGGATGCGCCTGGCTCTCTTCGATAATGCGCAAGAAGAGTGCTTCCAGCGTCGTCGTCGGATGGCCTATGAATTCCAATTTCCCGCCATGCTTGGCCAGCACCTCTTCCAGATCCTTTTTCAGTTCATCGTTCAGTTGCACGCCCGAAGCGCGCAGCTCCAAGCGCATCACGTCTTCAAGTAGATTCTTGACACTGTCGAGCTTGCGCAACTCGCCGTCGCTGAGGATCGCCACGCGATCGCAGATGTCCTGCACGTCCTCCAGGCGATGGCTGCACATGATGATCGTCTTACCTTCGTCACGCAGCTTGATGATCAAGTTTTTCATCCAGCGCGTGCCGAGCGGATCCAAGCCTGAAGTCGGCTCGTCGAGAATGACCAGTTCGGGATCGTTGATCAACGCTTGTGCCAAGCCGATGCGCTGGCGCATGCCTTTGGAGTACTCTTTGAGCACGCGCTTCTTGTCGTTGGCCAGGCCGACGGTTTCGATGAGCCGTTCGGAGCGTTCGCGACGCGTGTCGGCATCGAGATTGAAGAGTCGGCCGTAGAAGTCGAGCGTTTCCTCCGCGTTCAAAAAACGATAGAGGTATGATTCTTCGGGGAGGTAGCCGATGCGTTCGTTTTTCTGGACTTCACCGGACGGCATGTTGAAGACGAGCGCATCGCCGTCGGTGGGGAACAAAAGGCCCAAGAGGAGCTTGATGGTCGTGGTTTTGCCGGAACCGTTTGGGCCGAGCAACCCGAAGATTTCGCCGCGATAGACTTCCAGGTTCAGAGCGCGGAGGGCGACTTTCTTCTCTCGGCCCCAGAAATCGCGATAGATCTTTGTCAACTTGCGTGTGACAACGACAGGTTCTTTGCTGGCCATGAGTCGGCCACCTCGGGTTAGGTGTACACGGGTCGATACGCGCCTGCCTCATTTACGCAAGGCCGGCGTCGACCGTTCACGATTGGACTTCTTTTTGTGAGATCGGGGGCATCTTACGCATCGGGCAGGGGTTTTGCAAGAACGGGCTTGCTGATGCTTCGATGATTCGTAAGGTATTGAGGGCGGCTCGTCTGCGTCACCATCACGCGGAGCGTTAGTCATCACGCTCCGCGTGATGGTGGCGCACACGGGCCGCCTCTTACGTTGTTAAGGAGTGTGCCACGATGAATGGGCGACCGCGAACCAAGGCGTCGAAGAAACGCCGATTGTTGGTGAAGAAAGAACGCCGCGAAAAGAAGACGCTTAGCCGCGTCATGCCGATGCTGTCGCGACCGAAAAAGATCGGCGTCTAGCATAGCCCCGCCTCGTAGAGTCGGGCGCAGGCATTCACGCCTGCGTCGGCATGTGATTGACGAAATACGTCTGCCAGGCCTGGATATGGTCCACCATCAAGCGTGATGCTGTATTCCCGTCCCGTTTCTCCAGCGCGTCCAGAATCTGCAGATGTTCCCGTAGCGCGGTCTGCAGCCCATCGACCGTCGTCGCCAGCTTGTTGAATCCGCGATGCAGCAAGCGATAGCGGACGATGTCTTGCCAAAGCCGGGGGCTGCCGCTGGCCTTGGCGATGGACTCGTGAAATTCCTCGTCAAAGTCGGCCCAGCGCGCGATGTACTCGGCACTGTCGGAATAGTTCTTCAGCGATTCGCCGACGCTGCGTAGACTAGCCAAGCTGGCGTGTTCGATCCGATTGGCGGCGCGTTTGGCAGCCTCCCCTTCCAAGAGTTTTCGCATTTCGAAGATGTCGTACAGGTCGTCGCGGTTGAAGGTGGTGATGACCGCGCGTCGCCCGGCGCGCTGCTCGACGAGCCCGTCCTTTGCCAGCTGGCGCATCGCGTCATGCACAGGCGTTCGACTTACTTCGAGCTGCTTGGCAAGCGATACTTCGCTGACAATCGCGCCGGCGTGCAGTCGGCCCGAGATGATCGCTTCCAGAAGCGTCTCGTAGACGGCATCCGATAGTCGAGCGCTTTCCACGCGTCCCTGAAGTTTCAGGGGTGTGTTCATGATGGGACCTTCTTCTTCGAGAGAAATGTCCCTGAAATCGTATGATTTCTTGCGATTTGGTTCAATGTCTGCCTGCGCATAGCGCCTGCGTCGCGCGAACGCTAAAAGAATAGCTAGTACCAGAGGTCAGAAGTCAGAGATCAGAAGTCAGATAGGTGAATCCTGCCGGTGACCGAAAACTTGCGACGTCCGACGCTGGTCTCTGACATCTGACTTCTGACTTCTGGTACTAGGCCTGAAAATGACTTCGCAGTTTCTGAATTGCCTTGTACTTCTCGTCGCTGACGCGCTCAGGCGTCATCGACAGTTCGGCCGCAATGTCTGAGACGTTGTGCCCGTCGCACAAGAGTTGCAAGATGCGTTGCTGCCGGACGCTCAGGACACGCTGGGCGGCTTCGTTGACGGCTGCGCGGTCCTCGTTGCGCTCATGTGCTAGTTGCCCCCGTGAGTCGGCGACCAACTCGGGCAGCACGGCCGACTGCCAACGGCCCCGCTGATGGCGTTTCTTGACGGCGTCGATGGCACGAATGAACTCGCGGCGTTCTTCCGTCTCATTCGCAAACATGCGCTCCCACGACTTGGCCGGCACCGTTCGCAGTAATCGCGTGAATACCTCCTGCGTACAGTCACCCCACTGATCCTGCGGAACTCGGGCGTTGCGCCAGCAGGCGGTGCAATAGCGGCTCACATTAGTTATGGCGCGTGGCGAAATCGCGTCGGCGTTCGCGACCGATTCAGGCCCCATGGCCGCCAGGGCCGTGCCGAGCACGACGGCCATCAGGTACGGGCGGTGAGTCTTGCTGGTGAGGGTGCTTTTCATAGTGCCTCCGCGCGGGATTTCCATACATCCCATTATAACGACATGATCGGGCCAGAATCTCGCCTCGATCTTTGCAGCAATTGAAAAAAAGGTAGGTCAGGCTTTCGAGATCAACCTGGGCGAATACGCTGCACGCAAGAGGAGACGGAGGAAGAGTAGGAGTATGATTAGGAAGAGGATTACGAGGAAGATTAAGAGAAAGATTGTGAGTTGATCCTACTCTTCATCTTAACGCGGCTATCGCCGCAACCGCAGGGAATTAACGACAAAGGCGTTTTGCATATCAATGGTTGTTACCAAGC